>NC_011894.1:3397500-3697500 GCF_000022085.1 Methylobacterium nodulans ORS 2060 | reverse complement strand
GCTCGCAGTCACAGGGGCGCTCGCCGGTCGGCTTGAGGGCGGCAGCAACAGCCGCTTGAGCCACCCGCTGCCACACCGCCTTGCCCTCGGGCGGGAGGTCGTTCCAGGCCGGCGCCGCACCGCACGGCCCGAGCGTCATGTCGGCAAAGCGCGCCTCGTAGGCGGCGCGGGCGGGATCAACCGACACGGGCGCCTCCCTCGATGCCCGCGGCGGCCTCGATCGCCTGGGCCTTGATCCGCCGCCACAGGCGCACCGAGGCGGGCGTGCGGCTGTCCATGCGCCGGACGGCCCGGCGGTAGGCCTTGCGCCGCCGGGCGGGGATCCCGCTCCAATGCTCCTGGCAGAGCCATTCGCTCGCGCCCCAGGGCTGGAGCTTGCTGGCGTCTGTCATGCGCCGGCAGAACGGGACGCAGCAGGCGATGCGGATCATGGGCAGGCCTCCTCGGTCGACGAGGAATCCGACTTCACCATCGCGAAGCGGCCCGCAGCTTCGTTGCGCATCAGCCACCGCGCGAACGGCCGGCAGTTGATGACGGGCCGGTAGACGAGGCCGTCGAGCTGGTTGAACGGCTCCACAGTGCAGACGCCGGCGGCTACGAGCTCGTCGAGGGCGGCCTTTCCGCGTTCAGTCATGCGCGAGGGCGTCTTGAAAGTGAGCGTGCCCTTGCCCGGCTGCATGAAGCCGAAGTGGCCACCAGCCACGGCCTTGGCGTCGTCGCTGAGGCCGGAGAGGTGCGCGGGGATGCGCTCACCCGACATGGCGCACCTCCGGCATCTGGCCGAACAGGTCTCCCGTGCGGCGGCAGGGTCGCGCACGGCGTGGCGGAGGCGGGCCATTGTCGTGAGCCGTGCAGATCGGCTGCCCATCCCCGCCGTACCGCCACTGGTGCGGGTAGCCGCGCTCGCTGATGTCATGAGCCATGGCCCGCAGCGGGATCCGGCAGCGCGGGCGCTTGCGGCAGTCCGAGCACCAGGCGGCGGCGAAGATGTCGCCCTCGGTGCCGTTGCTGGGGCGGTAGGGCTCGCCTGCGCGATCAGAAAGGCGCGAGGCGTGCTCGGGCGGATAGATGGCGCGTAAAAGCTGAGCCACGGTCACACTCCCACCGTTGCCCCGCCGCGCCCGGCAGCGAGGTCGAGCCAATCGGCCATCACCGCCGCCGGCATCCGCCAGACGGTGGCGATCAGCAGTTCGACGGTCGCGGCAGCGATGCAGATGAGGTCGAGGAGGGAGAGACGGTCAGGCATGACTCACCTCCGCGGCCGCGGCGAGCGGCGCGGTCCGCCTGGTCGCGAGCGCCCGAACCACCTCCTCAAGCGAGATGCAGATGTCGGTGGCGAGGAGCGCCATCAGCTCGGGCTCCTCGCCATCCTGGGTGAGGATCAGGCACCGCTTGCCGGCGCCGCAGAACCAGCCGGCCTCCAGATGGGCGGAGCGCCCGCATGGCAGGACGAGGACGCAGGTGTCCGCCCACTGCATGCCCCGCAGGTCACTGACGAAGCCGCGGGCGGCGATCGGGTGCGTGGTCAGCAGGCGCCGGTACTCCGCAGCCGACCATGCCTCCCAATTCGGGTCGATCTCCGACCACGCGAAGCCCGGCACGCCATTGAAGGGGTTGCGGAAGTCGTAGACCTCGTGGCCCGCCGCGCGCAGTGCGGCGACGACCGCCGGCTGCTTCGGGTTGCGCCAGGACGAGGCGACGTAGATGCGACGGGACACTGGTCAGGCTCCTGCGGATGAGGGATCGGGGCGCCCTGATGGCGGGGTGAGGCGGGAGAGGGCGGCGGTCGCGAGATCGGGCGGCCAAGCCCAGATCTTCATGCGGCGCCCAGGACGGCCGGTGCGGGTGTCCGGTCCGCCGCCACCGCCCTTGCCGAGCAGGAGCCAGCCATCGAACCGGTAGAGGTCGCCCGTATGCAGGGCCTCGTCCTGATAGGAGACGGCGAGATCCCGCCCGTGGACCGCCGCCACGGCGGGGAAGATCATCTCGCGCCAGAGCCGGAGCATGGGCCGGCAGAGATCGCGGCGCGCCGCGCACAGGCGGGCAAGCTCGACGCACCGCGCCCGCGAGATGCCGGTCCGCCCAATCGTCTCGCGCACCGTCTCGCCAGCGGCAGTGACCGCGACCGGCTCGCCGTGTTCGAACAGGGCGTGATGTGCCTCGATTGCGTAGCTCGGGCGCGTGTAGGCGCCCATGCGATGACCCCAGCGGGTCAGGAGCCGGTTGAGGTCGGTCCGGTCGATGGCCTCGATGTGCGCGAGCGGAGGGACGAGCATCACGGCCGCTCCCCACCCTCTGCGCACAGGCCTGTGAGGCGGGCAGAGGTCATCGCACCAGCCCCTTGTCCCGCGCGAAGTCGAGCCACGCACAAAGCACCGTGCCGGCAAGCTCGTTGTCCGTCTCGCTCGCATGACAGGCGCGCTCGTATCCCTCGGCGCGCTCGATCTCGGAGAGGCACCATGCGCGCTGCTCATCCGTCATCGGCGGCAGATGTCGCCGGTCGCGATAGGCGCGCAGCGCCTTCTCGGCGGCTATACAGGCGCACAGGTCGAGGCCGAGATCCGGGTCGTAGCCCATGCCGGGACACCGGCAGGGCAGAGAGTCGCCGAGGACGTCGAAGGGCGTGGGCGCGCGGGCAGCGGAGGTCATCGGCTCACTCCGCAGCGAAGAGGGGGAGATCGGCGCCGGGCGCGGTGGCGTAGCCGGCGCTCAGGTCGAGGACGGTGGCGATGAACTCGGCCGCGACCTGCGCGACGATCGCGTTGCCGTAGGCGCGCAGGCGTCCCACTCGGGCGGGAGCCCCATGAGCCAGCGGGAATGTGCCGGGTTCAACTGGCCGGGCTTTCCCATCTCGGCAGGGGATCCACTCGGCGTCGGACCAGAATGAACGACCTGGTTGTTGAGCTGCTCGCCCTTCTTGCCACCGCCCCGCTCCGAGAAGCTCTTGGCGTTCGCGTGCCGATAGTCCCGGGCTGCCGGGGTGGCCCACGAGGCGCAGTGGTTCAGGGTTATGTTCCGGGTCGTGAAGTCCGGCCCCGGGTGCCGGAGCGCGTCCGTGCGCGTCGGCGTGGGCCAGGAGGCCAGTTTGGCCTCGCTGTTCAGACCAATCCCCCGCTTCCCGTCCGGCTGACGAGCCCCATTGGCGTTTGAGGAAATCGGCGTCGACCAAGCGGCCAGGAAAACCGCATCCTCCAAGCGGCTCTTGTGGTCGAGAGCCCGCTCCGGGTTGCCGGTCGCGTGCCCAGCTTCCACGCTCCGCGGCGTGGGCCACGAACCAGGAGCGCTGTCTGATGTGGGGCGCGCCGACGCCTGCAGCTGGCAGATCCGCCGCCGCAAAGGCGTAACCCGCACTCTCCAGGTCAGCCGAAACAAGGTCGAGCCATGCGAGCCCATCCGTGCTCGCAACCTGCTCTCCAAAGACGACTGCAGGACCGCACTCGCGGATGAGGTGGAACCAGGACGGCCACAGATGCCGCTCGTCAGCAAACCCATCTCCGCGGCCTGCCGTGGAGAAAGGTTGGCAGGGACAGGAGCCGGTCCAGACGGGCCGGTGCGCCGGCCAGCCAGCAAGGCCGAGAGCATAGTCCCAGACGCCGATCCCCGCGAAGAAGTGGCAGCGGGTGTAGCCGGCGAGGTCGCTGGGTCGGACGTCCCGGATGTCCCGCTCGTCCACGTCTCCGGGCGCAACAAGTCCGGTGGCGATGAGGTTGCGGATCCAGGCCGCGGCATACGGGTCCACCTCGTTGTAATAGGCGCGCCTGCCCGCGAAGCTGTCGATCACGAGATGGCTGCTCATGCGGCCCTCGCTGCGTCGAGGGCGTCTTCGCGCTCCCACTCGGCGACGAGCGCGTCCACGTCGACCGGCTCGGTGCCGGTGATGGCTTTGGTGCGCCACCACTCCCGGTCCGTCATGGTCGCCGGGCGCTCGCCCCAATGCACGAGCTGCCACAGCGTCTCCCACGCGGTGCGCTCGTTCCACTCGGGTTCGTAGTAGCCGGATACCTCGCCGGTCATCGGCGTGCCGGGCAGCGGGTGCCACTGGTGGTCGCACCTCCGAAGGTCGTCGTCTCGCTTCGGGCAGCCGCAGCGGATGACGAGCCCGTGATAGTTCTCACACCGTTCGGCGAGGAAGATGTCCGAGATCTGGTCGGCATAGTGCTTGGTCAGGATCTCGGCGGCCTGCTTGCTCTTCTTCTTGAGGATGCGGAGGGTCATAGGCATCAGGCGGCCCTTCCCGTCTGGAGGGCGTCGAGAACTTCGCCCGGCACGTCGAAGAAGCCGAGCTGGCCGCGGCAGGGCACGAAGGGCAGCGGTCGCGGATTGGTGAGCACGAAGCCGATGGGTCCGAAGAACCACGGAGACCCGCTGTCACGAACGCAGTCCGTGATGTCGACGACACCCACGATGCCGCCGCGGCGCATCCCGTTGTGCACCCGCGCCCGGCGGCGCAGGACGGTTTCGCGGTCCTGGCGCGAGATGGCGTCGAGCAGGTCCATCGCATCGTCCCACTCGTCGTCCGTCATGCCCTTTGCGGCATGGATCAGGACCGGGCCGCGGTAGCGGGTCGACCAGGAGCGGTTCTCGACGTCCTTGCCGTGGTGCAGGATCAGGTGTGCCCAAGGCTGCCGGATCGAGAGGGCCTTGGTCGGGAGGCGGTCCATCACGCAGCCCTCCCGATGTCGATCGCGTCGATGTTCTGCTGGATGACGCGGAAACTACTGGCACAGATCCATGGATTATCCGCCCAGGACTTGGCGCCGTTGATGCTCTCCCAGAGAGAGCGAAAGCTCTCGCGGAAGATGCGCTCCTCCGGCACGTAGCCGGGTCGCCCTTCGAGCGTCCCCCAACCGCAGAGCCACTTGTCGGGCGCGCTGTAGTCGCGGACGGCAAGCGCATGGTCCCAGAGATCGTGCTCGCAGCCCTCGGCTCGGGCGTCCTCCTCGCTGATGTCCTGCAGCCGCTCGACGCGGACGTCCGTGACGATCAGGGTGAGGCGCGAGGCCCACCGCGGCATGTGGATCGGCGAGCGATCCTTGATCCCAAGGCGCTCATCGGTTGCGGCGTACCGGATGCCGCACCAATTCGGCTTGCCGCCCGGGTTGATGTTGCGCGGCGGGATGCCGTCGTAGATGTTGCCGACAGCCCAGGTCTCCCGGACCCAGAGGCGGTCTCCGACCTGCCAGGGCAAGCGGAGCCGCTCGATCGGCAGTTCGGCGTCCTGCAGGAAGTGGCACCACTGCCCTTGATGCAGGCGGACCTCTCGGCCCTCCTGGTGCACCCACTTGTTCATGGGTTTGCAGAGGCGTCGCGTCTGCGTCTTCCGGCCGGCGAGGAGCGCCCTGATCATGGGCGCGCTGAAGATGATGGGACGATCGACCATCAGACCAGCCCTTTCTCGACAGCGACCCGCTCGGGCAGGGTGATGGTGGCGAGGCCGGGCATCGGATCGTCGCGGACGATTTCCACGACGCTCTTCGGCAGCCACACGGCCTTGCTCTTGTCGCCCTCGTGGACGAGCACGGCGAGGTCCGTCTCGCGGGCGATCTCAACGGTGAGGTCGACGAGGTCGGAGCGCATCACCGCACCTCCGCCGCCATCGCGACCGCGACGGGTCCCATCACCGTCCCGGGCCGCCGCATCACCGGCCAGTGGGACCTCACCGGGACCGCGCTGCGCGGCCGGACCAGCTCCGCCGCCCGGCTCTGGCGGATGGTCACCTCCTCGCCGCGCTCCAGCGCTTCGAAGATCGGGAGCAGCTGGTCAGCGTGGCGCTCGACCAGCGCGACGAGCCCCGCGATCGCGACCATGTCCCGCGCCTGCGCCTCGGTGTGCGCCGCTGCGACCCGGGTATGTGGCAGGCAGTCGTCTGCGCCCGCCACGAACCGGGCTGCGAGGAGGGCAACGTCACCCTGGTTGCGCGCCGCGATATCGGCGGCAAGGCGCAGCGAGGGGATGTCGAGTTCGCGGAGATCAGCAGCGCGCATGGTCAGGCGTCTCCCGGGATGGCGACGAGGCGGAGGGAGCCGCCCCAGATCGTTTCGACGTGCAGGTGCAGAGGGGCGAGCACCGCGTTGGCGCGGCGCACGAGCTGGGATTGCCGGGCATCGCTCATCGGCTTGCCGGGGCGGGCCGCAGCCATGGCCTCGGCGCGGCTCACCGCCAGCCCGACCCGCTCGCTGAACAGGAAGGCGAGCAGCTCGAACGTGCCGACGTGACGGAGGTCGAGGCGATGCCGGCCGCACCGGACGCAGCGATAAGCCTTGTCCAGCACCACGGCGCCGGGGTTGGCGAGCGCGGTGTCGTAGCCGCAGGCCTCCACGATGATGATCGTCGGCAGCGGTAGGACAGGCCGCTCGGCCGCCTCGCGCGCGGCGTAAGTGCGGCGCGAGCGGATGTTGTGGCGGTCGGTCTGGAGCGCGGTGGTGCTGAGCATCGCCGGGCCCTCAGAACGGCAGGTCGCCGGACTCGTCGCCGCGAGCTTCGTGGAGCGCAGTCCGGATGAGGTTGCGCGCCGCAAAGGCGTGCTCGATGCCGGGAGGCTGGCGGGTTGGATCGTCGCCGAGAGCCGCCCGAAAGCCCTCGCACCAAGCCAGCAGTTCCGACATCGCGGCCGTGAGCCGCTCGGCTTGGACGATGGTCATGCGGATGACGGCGAGCGGCTCGGTGGTCAGCGCCGGCTCCTCGCGCCGCGGGACGCAAGGCGCCTCCTCGGCCGCCACCGCGCGGACCTTGCTGATGCCGTAGGGCGCGGATCGGATTTCGGGGTGGGTGAGCACACCCACCATGCCGAGGAGCTCGTCCCACGCGAGGCCCGTGGCGTGCTGGGTGTTCTCGCCGTTCCCGATAGCGAGGTTGAAGTGCCTCGAGTCGTCGGCCGTGATCGTGATGGGGAGGGCGCGCATCGGTCAGGCCTCCCACCTGGACGAGCGGCGGCCCGTGCGCATGTCGCTCAGGGCGTCGTTGCCCGGGAAATCGTCTGCGGCGCCGCCCAAGGCCGGGTCGTGCCAGTCGCCGCTCTCGCCGACGTCGGCGCCCTGCGCGCCGGTTTCGGGCTCATCCTCGGCCGGAGCTGTCGCCGGGCCATTCCCGGGGGCCTCGGTATCGGTGAAGGCGTCCACAGCAGCCGAAGCGGTCGGCGGTGGGGCTGCAGCGAGCGCGTCGAGTCGCCCGGCCAACCCCCTAGGCGTGACATCGCGGGCCTGATCCGGCCCGCGCGGCGCGACCTCGATCTCGTCGTCCGCGTAGACGCCGAGCAACACGTCCGGGAAGTGCCGCCGGCAAAGCGCCCGACCCGAGAAGTAGGCGAGCTGCTGGTCGGGGTCCTGCTTCCACAGGGGCGAGTTCTTCGGCGTGATCTTGCCGAGCGGCGGGGAGAGGTAGTCGACCACCTCGTCCGGCTCGTCGGCGAGACGGGCCCAGGCGCGGCACCGCCGCTCGTCGCCGTCGCCTGTGTACTCGAACCGGATCCGGCCCTTAATCGGCGCGCGCTTCAGGATGACGGCCTGAACCAGCTTCGACTCGAAGGCGATCTGGTCGTTGACGAAGTAGGAGTTGTTCGCGACCGCGTAGGGCGACATCCCCCACTCGACGGCCTGGGTGCAGATCGCGAGGCAGGCGCCCGGGTTGCCACGCAGGTGCTTGCGGACGCCCGCTGACGAGACGGCCATCAGCTTGGCGAACTCCATCAGCTGGCCGGCATTGGCGAACGCGACGCCGCCGCTCTCGGCGGATACGGACAGGGCCGCGGTGGCGGCGGGATCAACGCGCTCGGCCACGCGGCGCTCGGCATCGGACAGGGTGAGGGCTCCAGCGGTCATGCGGCTGCCTTTCGGGGGGTGCGGATGGTGATGGTGGGGAAGAAGGTCGCCTGGACCGTGTAGGAGGCCCGGTGCTGGGTTTTGCGGACGATCAGCCGGCCGTCGCCGAGGGTCGCCTGGGTGTAGCCGGCGAGCTTCTCGATCAACTCGGCATCGAGGGCCTTCTTGACCTTCTCGGCTTCGCGGATTGTGACCGCCGCGGCGGCGCGCTCATCGACCAAGGCTGGCGCCCGGTTGTCGCCCGACAGGTCGAGCACCGGCAGGCCGTCATCTGGCGGGTAGAGCGCGGCGAGGGCATCGCCGTCGCGGCTGTAGTCGGCCGGCGGCGGCACGCCGTCCGCGACGCCCTGCCAGAAGGCGCGGACCTCCTGCACGAGGCGATCCCAGATCCCGGCGTGCAGCGGGATCTCGACTACGTGCAGATTGAGGTCGTGCCCGACCACGAGGAGCGCGACCGCCGCCCAGGCGGCTTTGGTCAGCCTCGCCTCGACAATCGCCTGGACGGCGATCCAGAGCGGCAGTTCGATCTCGCCGCCCTCGGTCCGCCACTTGTGCCGGAAGACGATATCGGAGGTCGTCTTCACCTGAATGATGCCCCGCCCGGGGCGCTCGGGATCGACGGCGTAGGCGTCCGGCGTGCAGCCGATCCGCAGCTCCGGGGCGCGCAGGTAGACATTGTTCGCCGGGGTCACCTTCCAGCGCGGCCGGTCCTCGCGCAGGACCTGCAGCGCATCGTCCTCGAGGAGTCGGCCCCGGCGCATCGCCAGGGTCTCGGTCGGATCCTCGGAGAGAAGCCCGGCCTTGAGCGCGTGGAGCTCGAAGCGGGTCGTGTACTCGTGGACCCCCAGCACGGCCCCCGCCACCGAGGCGGTGATGTCCTGGGCCCGCAGCGCGAGCCAGCCGGCGCGATCCTTTGCCGGGTTGATGCGGTGGCGCTCGATCTTCACGACGCGCCCCCGCCGACGCGCCGGAGGAAGTGCGCCGTCTCGGCCGACAGCGCATCGAGGTGGGCCGGGTCGAGCGGCGCCATGGCGCCTGCCGGCAGGACACCGGCCATCGCGTTGACCGCCGAGCAGATGATCTCGGCCCGCTCATGCACGATGGCCACCGAGGCGACCGGCATCGCCGAAGCGCAGGGCTTGCCCTCGGCGTCGACGATCATCCGGCCGGACCGCTCAACGACTGCCCACGGGGCCGGGCAGCCGAGCGCGCCGAGGTAGGCACGGAAGGTCTGGGAGGATTCGGCGGGCGTCACGACGCGCTCCTCTCGGCCCGAAGCCGATCGCGCAGGCGGATCTTCTCGACGAGCGAGAGGTGACCGGCCTTCAGGTTGCAGGGCTGGCAGGCGAGCGCTTGGTTCGCGATGTGATCCGGGCCGCTGTGCGTGCGGCTCAGGAGGTGCTCGCGCGTCGGCGGCAAGGTCTCGCTGAACGGCGCGTCGCAGTAGAAGCAGGTCGGGCCGTCGCGCTCGAGGAGTGCCCGGACAATCGGCTCGATCTTCGCGGGCGCTGTCTTGCCCGTCGCCGGGACGAAGCGCATCGCCTCGCCGCGCCGGAAGGTGGCGAGCGCCTCGGCAGCCTGCCCCGTCATGCGCGAGATCGGCTTGGTGTCGCTTCGGTAGATGATCGACACGCCCTGCGAGCCGCGGAAGCGGACCACTTCGTAGGGGTTGGTCGGCGCCAGGACCTCCGCGCCGTTGGCCGTGAGCCACGCGCGGAAGCGGGTCATCTCGTCGGGGCGCTTCGCGCGCGGAGTGCGGGCGGCGGCCATCACGACGCGCCTCCTGGCATGTCGAGGGCGACCAGCACGGTGTTGACGCTTGTGCCGGACGCCTTGAACGACCCCTCCGGCAGCGTCTCGACGGTGGCGTTGTGCTCGGCCAGGAAGTCGCGGAATTCGGCGACCTCGCGCACAGTCGAAAAGGTGATGCTCGCCGCCATGATGGCGATGAGCCGGCCGCCGGGCTTAAGGAACCGCACCGCATGGCGCACGTGGCGGATGTCCTGCCGCTTCGAGTACGGTGGGTTCATCACGACGCGGTCGTTGACCGGCGCAGGTGGCACGGCCACGAAGTCGCAGCAAGTGACGTCGAAACGTCCCGGCCCGATCTCGCTCAGCGCAAATGCCCGCTTCGGATCAAGCTCGAAGCATTGGACGTCAGCGCCCGCGTCCGCTGCCGGGATTGCCAGCGCGCCATTGCCAGCGCTGGGCTCCAGCACGAACATGCCAGGGTGAATGTCAGCTAGAGCGACGACGTGAGCGGCAAGCTCGGGCGGCGTGTCGAACTGCTGGAATTCTTGCCTGCGAGACGTGACCTCGCCGGTGAGCAAGATGGGCTCTATCGCGTCGGCCGCATCGCCGTCGAACAGGTGGGCCGCAGCCTTGCGGTTCCACTTTCCGCCCGCCGCCTGCAGCACGTTGTCGACGGCGGCGTAGAGCTTGCGATCGAGTTGCCCGAGATGCGCAAGCGACAGGGCGTTGCCGGTGCAGGTGGCGCGGTCGAGCACCGCCAGGACGTCGGGAGAGACGCGCATGGTCACGCCCTCCGCGCCTGCGCGACTGCCGCGTCCAGTTCGGGGATGATCACCCCGGCTGCGTGCCGCAGGACCTCCCGCACCTGATCCGCCAGGACCGGGTCAGCGAATGCAAGGAGCGCATCGATGCGCACCAGGTCGGTCGCAACGACCAGGAGAGCGCTGACGCTCTCCGCCGCCACCGCGGCGCGCCGCTGCGCTTCGAGGCTCGCGAAGGCGGGCAGGAAGCGTGCGTCGATCGGCCGACCGGTGCTGAGGCTGATGACGGAGCCGGTCATGACCGGCCCTCCGCCTTCGAGACGGCAGCCGTGCCCTTGCGGTGAAGCTCCTCGGCCTCCCGCACCATCGTGAACCACGCGTCCGGATCTTCCTCGTCCGGCTTCGGGCCACGTTCCTTGCAGTGGTCGATCAGAGACTTGAGCCACGAGAGAGGGCTAATCTCCGGGCAGTCTGGATCTCCGTGTAGTGCATCGAGCAGATCCGGCGCGGCTAGAATCAGGTTCGCGATCCGGCCCGCGTTCTTGGTCTCCTCGACTTCGATCGTCCCGCCATTCGATAGCCAGATGACCGTCGTGTCGGCGACGGGGTCGCCGTTTGCGTGTTCGACCGAGCCGAGCGACCAGGGAAGACTGTAGGGCGCGCTCATCAGCACCCCCGCCCGTGCGCCTGGAGGACGTATTCGCGGCGGCTTTCCTCGATGAAGTCGAGCTCGCCCGGGGCCGTCTCGGCCTCCTCGTTGGCGCACAGCCGCAGCCGCAGCGCCGAGGCCATGTCGTCCTCGTCGTTCGGGGTGAGCGCGTGCTCCTCAGGCGTCAGCAGCTCGAGGCGCAGGGTGTCGTAGGCGCGGCGGGCGGCGAAGGCCCGCTCCCGGACCTCGCGGATCACCGCGTCATCCGAGGCGCCAACCCGGGACAGCCCGGTGTCGCCGGCGTGGAGTGCGACGGTGACCTCGTCGAGGTAGCGCTCGGCGCAGAGCAGGGCGTCGCGGGCGGCCGCCAGCCGGGCAGCGACGAGGGACCGGGCGGTGATGCGCCTGGCGGGGAGGGTGAGGGCGGCCATCAGAGCACGCCCCCACGCACCGCGTTGACCAGCGCGCCGCCGCTCAGGGCCAGCGCGATGAGGATCGCCGCCGCGATGATGACGAGGCCCGTCGCGAGCCAATCGCGGTCCGCGGGCTCGCGCTGCGGCTCATCCTCGGGCAGCGGCCCGCGCAGGAACAGCGGCGGCTCGAAGGCGGGGAAGATCTCGGCGGGGAAGCGCGGCGCACGCGGGCGCGGCGCGGATGCGATCAGGTCGGGTTGGGGGCGGGTGAGCATGGCGGGCCATCCGTGGTGGATGGCTTAATGCTGTCACCAACCCGGTAACGGGTCAAGCACGCGTTTCCAACTAGGTGACAAAATTTGTCCGCGCGATGGTGACGCCGCAAACGAAAATGCCCCCCGCAAGGGCGGGGCTGTGGAGGAGACTGCTGTTGCGCAGAGCGGCTACGCCACAATAGCCTTGACCGCCTGCTCGATGCGCACGAGACGGGAGCTGGACTCATCGTTGTGAAGGATGCTGTCCCAAACATTTGAAGCAAATTGGATAGAGGAGAATTTATAACTGTCTTCTCAATCTAATGTCTTATGCGATAAATTAATGAATTTTAACTCTTGATTTACAGATGGCGACGCTCTATATTAACGCTATGAGCATGTGGACAGGCCGCGCAAAAGCTTGGCTTTCCGCCATCCTGGCGGGAAGCTGTCTTTGGCTTGTCTTACGGGCTATCAACAGTCAGAGTCAGATTGCGGCATTGTTTTGTGCCGTGCTGATTGGCGGTTGGGCTTGTTGCCTACTTCTTATCGAGCGGAAATGAGGTCTGCTCTCCTTGGAACTGCACAGGGGCGCCAAGAACCCGCCAGACGTTATAGTCCATTGCTTCCCAATGGCCGTCATTTAGTTCTTCGGTTACCTCAAGATCGACAGTCATCTCTACATTGCTTTTCATTACAATTGGAAATTTTCCTGACAAGACGGCATCAACAAATTGTGTATCGTGAACGGGGGCGCCGAACTCCTCCTTGCCAATGCGAAATTTCCATCTTCTTTTTCCAGGTACAAGAACCGGGCTTACAAGGATAACTTTTCTAATCCCTCTCGTAGTCCGGCGCTGGATAACTCTTTCGTTTCTTACGGCGCCACCGCTTCGACTTGCAAATTCGGATCGCGGGACAATGCTCGAAGGCTTTTTATTTCTATCTTTTGTTACCGCCACACCCTTAACAGCAGGGTCTTGAGACAGCTCCGCATATAGCCGCTCTGATGGCTTTTTGCCAGCATTGGCCTCTATCGCCCTTGCAACGAGATCTGCAATGTCTTTCTTGTCGTCGTCAGAGAGTTTTGCGAAATCTTTCCCGAATGCCTGCTCCCAAACATGATCTTCTATTTTTTCCACGACAAATCCAACCGCGCTTGTCCCAATCCAAGTTAAGCAAACAAATAAAACGGCATACAACGTCATCTCTTTCGGCCCCGCGGCTGAAAGAAATCTAACCTTTGTATTCAGAAATAGACTGCCCTCGGAACTGTCAATAAGTTCCAGTTTAACGTCGCTAAAAGGATCTATAAAGGCTGCAATTTCACGGACGGTTGCAGTCAGGGCAATTGCTGCACGGGCGGCCACCTCAAGATCCGCCTTTTGACCTTCTTCCAAATCAAGGTAGAGACTCAATTGGTCGGCCGACATCATCCTACCCCCAGATTGTTATGGATGGACTCGTAGCACGGCCAGAATATAGGTCAATAAAGACCGGAACCTCTCACGCGCCCCTCGGTGCAGCTGCTGCGTAAGGCCGCGAAGTCCGATGGCGAAGGGAGCACTGCTCACTCAGCCGCCTCGCCAATGATGCGCTTCAGCTACTGTGGTGCCTGCTTCGGCGCCGGAGCATCATCGTGCACGATCGTCACCTGCCTTCGCGGGAGGATGAGATAGATCATGGTGGCCTCGGCTATCTCCACATCCTCCATCGGAGAGGCGTTGTAGCTCTCCAGAGTGTAGAGATCGGGCTCGCTGCCACGCAGGACGCGCTTCAAATACCGGTTCCCGTCGGCCGTCTTCACTAGGGCCACGTCCCCGACCACCCGCGACACAGGCACCGGCTGATCAGTTACAATGATCAGATCTCCCGGATCGTACCTCGGCAGCATGCTATCACCCCAGACTTCGTAGGCCGAGAGACCGTCAGGTAGCGGAATGTTGATCCGGACGCGCACAGCTTCGTTTTGATGCACTTGAGTGACGTCGTTGTTGATATGACCGCCCGCCCCGACAAGACCGGCCACCCTGATATAGCTCGGACCAGCTTCTTCCATCAGCAACAATGCTGATGCCGAAACGCCCAATTTCGAGGCGATTAGTTGAGCGACAGGAGGGAGCAATTCTCGGCTGCCGTCTGCCCAACGATGGACGTTCTGCCGCGACGTGCCCAGCCGACGCGCCAGCTCGCTAGCGCTTACGCCGGACGCCTGCAGGGCTGCAGCGAGCCCATTTGGGTACTTCCCCTTCATAGAGCCGACCATGTCGCCTTTCCGGCAACAGCACCACGCACCGAGATGGTGACGAGCTCTTGCTTCGTATCCAGGATGGTGACATACTTGAGGCATGAAGCTCGCCGCCTACCTTGCCGATCGAGAGATCAAGGACTCCGACTTCGCTGCGCGGATCGGCGTCACGCGTCAGACGCTCTGGCGCTACAAGTCCGGCGAGCGCCGGCCTGAGTGGGACGTATTGGAGCGGATCTCGCGCGCTACGGACGGTCAAGTTACCCCCAACGACTTTCTGTCGGACGCGCCTACCGTCCCGTCTCTCCCCATCCCCACCATGGCGGAGGCGGCGCCGTGATCCGCCTCCTCCTCTCCTGGCTGGACCGGCGCATCGATGCGCGGATCAGCGCTCATCATCTTCGTTTGGCTGATGATCGCCTGACCGCGGAGCAGGTGGAGATTGAGCAGCGCGCTCGCGAATCTCGCGCTTTAGATCAGACAATTGGTCGAATGCTGTCTCGAATGACAGACGGCGCCGAAGATGGCCCACCGCACAACCAATGTCATAACCGCCCGTTTGCATCAAATCATCCTCAGCATCACGGAGCAACGCGATGACCATTCGTCGCTGGTCTCTATCGCATGCTATCCGGAAGATCATTGCCAACACGAGATTGAGTGCAGCGATTTCTGCCCTTGCGTCTTTATCGGTCATCTCATCTTCCATCGGTTCGGTTGGCGCCTCCGATGGTAGCAGTGCCGGGCGGCGTTCCGACCTGTTCCGCCGCCCGGCGTCTGCATTTGCTGTGGGAGGCGCCTGATGCGTGCCGCCCCGCAGCAGATCGGCCCCTTCCGCTACGCCACCATCGGCAACCGCGCCCGGGTGCAGGTCCCCTCCGCCGGCCCCTACGCCGACTGGCAGCTCGCTCGCAGCGAGGTCGCGCAGCTCCGGGACTGGTGCGACCGATTCCTCGACGGGGACGGCTGCTGCGCCGTCCCCGCCCCGACCGGCCTGCGCCTCGTCCGTGGCCTCTCTGCCGACGGCGACCGCCCCATGTTCGAGGAGGCCGGCGATGCGCGCGACTGATCTCCCGGCGATCCTCGCTGCCCATCTCGCGCTGCTGGCGCTGCTCGCCGGCGCGGTCGCGGGCGCCGCGGCGCTCCGGCCCGCCCGGGCCGTCCCCGTCGCGCCAAACGGCTCGGGCATCATCCTGCTGGAGCGCGGGTCATGACGGGCCCCGCACGGCTTCGTCCGCTTCAGGTGGATCCGCTCTCGGACGCCTTCGCGGCGGCCTATGAAGCCGGCGCCACCGTGGGTCAGGTCGCCGCCCTTCATCAGGTTAGCAAAGGCCGCGTCGCTCGCGCGCTGCGTCGCCGATGCGGCGTCCGTCTGCGGACGCGGTCCGAGGCGTCGGTGCTGGGCAACGCGAATTCGAGCTGGACGCGCATCCGGACGGAGCAGGCTCACGATCAACTGGCCGCCCTGCGAGCCGCGAACCAGGGCAAGCCCGAGAGAATTGCGGCATGCCTCGCGCGTGCCATTCACGCTCTGCGCGCTCGCGTCCGCATTGCCGGTCCGATGCCGGCCGATGCCCGCCGGATCGCTGCGGCCCACGCCGCCGGGCTGACCCTCGACGACATCGCGATGGTGTTCGGCGTCGGCCCGGTCGAGGCCGTGGCGGCGATCGCCGCACAGAGAGGGCGCTGACATGGCGTCCTCAACCAACATGCCCGCTCGGGCATACGAGACGGGGGGGCGCTTCGAGGGTGGCGCAGACGCCGGGAAACGTCGGGGGAACCCTCCTCAAGGAGGTGCGAGTAGCAGCCGCGGTGAACGTCGCCCTACCGACGTGACGGGCGGGAGAGACCGCCAAGCGCCCAGCCGGCTTCGAGACCTGTCGCTGGCTGGGCGCACCCATTCCGTTCGCGCCGGCCACCCAGCCCGCGCCCCGAGGCCCCTCGTGGGCGATTCCTCCCTGTCTGACCCCCTCTCCCCGTGCGGAGAGGGGGGCTTTTTGGGGCCGCAATTCCGACGTGCCGCGTTCGGCGGCATGTGCGCCCGCGCCTTGTACTCCCTTCCAGATCACGACCCTGGCGCGGGCGCTCCTCTTCTGCGCGACCGTCACAAGCCGGCAAGCAAAGCCGGTCGCGCCTGCGTATCTGCGTTTGGTCTCAACCCTCCTCATGTGTGGCCCCCGTCTCTTCGCCCAAGAAGAAGCACGGACGAGCCCCCATGTTCAGGAAGTCGGAGCGCCAAAAAGTGGTAGCCGCCCTCTCGATCGCCATGGAGATCGACGACGACAGCCTCGCGCAGGCGTGGACGCGTCGCCTTGAACGCCAGACCGCAGCACGTCTCGGGCGCCCCATCGACGAGGTCCGAGAACAGGTGGCCCGCGAAGTCGGCGGCGCCACCACCGCCGGGATGATCCGCAACGTCAGCGAGGGCCGGACCAAGGGCGTCCGGTCCTGGCTGTTCCGGCGCCTCCGCGCCCGCGTCATCGCCGACCTGCAGCACGAGTTGAAGGCGCTCACCCATGAGCTTGAGGTCGCTCATCTCGCCGGCCTGGACGTCGATCTGCGTGCGGTTGCGGAGGTGGAAGCGGATCTGGAGCGGGTCCGGGAGGCCCTCGCGCGACTGGTTCCCGCGCCTCTGGCAGCGAGAGCGCCGGCTGGAGCGGTTCGATCGCCGGAGGCGGTGAGCCGTGGCTGAGCGCGTCGAGCGCTCCCCTGCCGGCTGGGCCGATGAGACCTCCGATTCCTGAATAACCCTGGCGGCCCGGCGCCGCCCAACCGTGGAGCGACGTCGTGGCGGAGAGGATGAGCAAGGCCGGTGGCAAGACCGGCGTGCATCATGAGGTGCTGAAGACCCTGATCAGCCGGTGCGACGGGCTGAAGTCCGACATGGACGAGTCCCGCGGCGAACTCGGAGCGCTGATCAAGGATGCCGAGGAGACGCACGGTATCAACCGCAAAGCCTTCAAGCTGGCCCTGCAATGCAATCGCATGGAGCCGGACAAGCGCGCCGATTTCATCCGCTCGTTCCGCGACTATTGCAACAAGCTCGGGTTCAACGCCCAGCTCGACATGTTCGAAGACGACGAGACCGGTGAGACCGGGGCGGAGGAGCCGGCGGACGAGGGCGCCGCAACCGCGAAGGCGAACGCCGAGGCGATCAAGGAGGGCATCAAGCCCACTGGCTCCGGTCGGAAGCGGGGCGGCTCGGCCGAGGCGGTGCACTGAGCCATGGCCCTGCGCAAGATCCTCACTCTCGACCTCGCCACGCGCTGCGGCTGGGCCTGCGGCGCGCCCGGGTCGGAACCGACCTACGGGACGAAGGTCCTGCCCTCGACAGGCGAGGACATCGGGCGCTTCGCAGACGCCTTCAACACGTGGCTGCTCGACATGATCACGCTGGAAAACCCGGCGCTGATCGTGTTCGAGGCACCGATCCTCGCCGGCCAGACCACGCTCGCCACTGCGCGCAAGCTCACCGGATTGGCTTGGCACACCGAGTTCGTGTGCAGGGTGCGGGAGGTGCGCTGCAAGGAGGCGCACCTTCAGAGCGTGAAGAAGTTCTTCGCGGGGTCAGGGCGCGCAGACAAGGAGGCCATGATCGCAGCCGCTCGCCGGTTCGGCTGGGCGCCGAAGACCTCGGATGAAGCTGACGCGCTCGGGCTTTGGGCCTTCTCGGTTCATCAGGAAGCGCCGCGCTTTGCCTCTCGATTTGCCGTCGGTGGTCTTGCCCGGGCAGGTGTCGCATGAAGGAGGAATGGCGCCTCGTCCCCTCGCTGCCGATCTATGAGGCATCCTCCCTCGGCAACCTCCGGCGCGTCAGCTCGGCCTGTGCGGATGGCAAGCCGCTCCAGATCAAGGGAACGGTGTTCAGCAATGGATATCGCTACCTGCAGACCACCTTCGGGCAGCCCAAGGGTAAGAGGCTCGCGGTCGGTTTTCATCGACTCATCTGCGAGGCGTTCCACGGCCCATCGCCGTTTGTGGGCGCGATCCCGCGCCATCTCAATGGCGATCCGCTGAACAATGTCCCGGAAAATCTCGCATGGGGAACGGCGAAGGAGAACGCCGCCGACCGGAGACTGCACGGCCGCGATCTCCTCGGCGAGAAACACAGATCGGCGAGGCTCGTCGACGAGCATGAGGTTATCGCCATCTTCGTGCTTCGCCGACGCGGCCTTACGGGAGAGGAGATTGCTGACCTCTTCGGTATGAACCGCAATTCGGTGAACAAGGTGCTTGCGCGAACAGCGTGGGCGCATGTCGACGTGCCGGAATCGCTGCTCCTCGGCGCGGCGGAGGCACAGCAGGCATATTGCGGCCGTGCTCCTCGGCACGCCGGCCGCTTCCTGGCCGGTCCCCTCGGCGCCCGACCGCTGAGGGCCGCATGAAGACGCGCGACCACCGAGCGGTGATGGCGAGCCGGCGCGAGCCGCCTGACAGCTTAGAGTTTTTCCCGACGCCTCCCTGGTCTACTCGCGCGCTCTGCGAGCTGCTGCGGGCTCGCGAGATCCCGCTTTACGCGCTCCACGCATGGGAGCCCGCCTGCGGACAGGGCCACATGGTCGGGCCGCTGGGCGAGTATTTCCAGCACGTCGAGGCGAGCGACATCTTCGATTATGGGCGCGGCTTCCGCGTCCATGACTTCCTTCAGGAGGGCGAGAGCGCGCTGCGGCCAGCCTTCGTGGTGACGAACCCGCCCTTCTCTAAGAGTCCGTTGGGAAAGGGTCATTTCATAGTGATTGACGCGAGAAGCCGAGTTATAGAGGCGAAAAGCATAGCCGCCGCCGAGATGTGAAGCAGCGTATCGTAATCCAGCTTGAGACGGCGCGACACCGTGAGAGCGCCGATGCTTTGCTCAATCCGCCATCGTTTCGGCAGAAGCACAAAGCCCTTCCCAAATTGCGGCCGTACGACCACTTCCACGACACGGCTCGTGCCAGCCTGAACCGCCTCAATGAAACGGGCCTTGTACCCACCGTCCACCACGATTGTCTTGATCCAGGGACAGAGACGAACCAAGCGCTTGACGAGCGGGATCCCGCCCTCTTGATCCTGAACGTTGGCCGGAGTGATCATCACCGCAAGCAGGCGTCCGTCGCTGTCGACCGCCAGATGCCGCTTGCGCCCCAGCACTTGTTTCGCCGCATCGTACCCGCGCTCGCCTTGCGGGGCGTCACACTTCACCGCCTGGGCATCCACAATCGCCAGCGTTGGACTGGCTTCTTTCCCGGACTTCTCACGATCCCTCATCACGAGATGATGGTTGATCCGGTCCATGTGGCCGCCATCGGTGAGCAACCGCCAGTAATCGTAGCAGAGACTGGCGGGCGGCAGATCCTTTGGCATGGCATCCCAGGGAATGCCGTACCGCTGCACGTAGCGGATGCCGTTCATGATGTCCCGAATAGGATAGGTCCGGGGCCGCCCGATCCCCTCCGCGACAGGAAGCAGTGGCTCCAGGGTGAGCCACTCGTCGTTCGTCATATCACTCGGGTATCTCTGGCTGCGACGATCATAGCGCGGCCGATTTGCAGCGGTCCAGACCAAGGAGGGGCCATTCATCCATTCGAGACGAGCAGACATGCTCTATCATCCCGCATTTTCTCTTGGCCACCCTTTCCCAACGGACTCTAAGGCGGTCGATTTCGTGGAGAGGGGGCTGGCGATTGCCACGCGCGGGGTCGCCGTCTTGGTCAGGACGTCCTGGCTGGAAGGTGGCGAGCGCCACCGCCGCCTGTTCGCCGAGCGCCCGCCGACCATCGTGGCGCAATTCTGCGAGCGCGTGGCCATGACGAAAGGCCGATGGGATCCGTCTGCCACGACGGCGACCTCGTATGCGTGGTGCGTGTGGCTTCTCCGCAATCGCTCGCCACGCGCGGAGTTCACCTGGATCCCGCCCGGGACCCGAGCCCGCTGCACGCGCCCGGACGATGCCCGCCGCTACGGCGTTCAGGCGGATGCCCCGCTGCTCGCTTTGGCGGAGGCCTGACCATGGCCGAGCCCTACAACCCGAAGCATCCGACCCGGCCCGTGCCGCTCGCGCGCATGGCCGAGTGCATGGCCTTCGCCATCCTGCGCCACCCGCTCGGGTATTGGTCCTATCTCGGCCGCTTCGCCGACAACCCGACCTTCAAGCTGCCGGACCACTGGGCGTGGATCGACATTCCGGACGCGCTTGAGGACGCCGCGCACCTTGTTGCGGATCTGGCGAAACTCGCGGCCTTCCTGCCCGGCGGAGAGCGCGAGGTGCGCCGGATGATCCACGGCCGCATCGAGGAGCTCGAGGCGGCAGCCGAGGCTGCTCGCCAGACGGCGGAGCGCCGCCATGGGTGAGGTTATCCATCTCTGCCCGCGGCCGGACGCCCGTGAGCGCGAGGCGTACGACGCCTTTCGCGCCTCTCTGCAGCGCGCTCAGTCCTCAGGGCGGCTCGTCGACATGCGCGTCGCTGTCGAGGCCTTCGACGCGTGGATGGCGGTGAGCCGCGAGCTTGAGAACGAGCGGGGGCGGCGATGAGTGGCCGCATCGTCCCCTTCGCAGCGCCTGCGCTCGACGAGACGCTCCCGCACAGTGTGGAGACCGAGCAGGCCCTGCTTGGCGCAATCCTGGTCAACAACGACGCGCTGGCGCTCGTCTCGGTACTCGTTGGCCCCGAGCACTTCTTCGTGCCGGAGCACGCCACGATCTTCCAGCAGGTCGCGGCCATGGTGAGCGCCGGCCTCAATGCCAATGCGCTGACGCTGAAACCCTACCTGGGCGACGCCGATCTCGGCGGCATGACGGTGAGCCAGTACCTCGCCCGCCTCTCGGCCGAGGCGTCCACCGTGTCTGGGGCACCCGGCTACGCCCAGATCATCCGCTCGCTCGCCACCCGCCGCGACCTCATCAAGGCCGCTCGACGGATGGAGGAGCGCGCCCGGTTCGGCGGCGTGGAGGTGACCTCCGACGAGATCATCGACGAGGTCGAGGCCAAGCTGCAAGAGATCCGGCTTGACGTGTCGCGCCTCACGGCGCCGCGGAAGGGCTTGCAGCAGATCACGGACACACTGCTGGCAGCGATCGCGGCCGCGCGCAGCGGGACGTCCTCCCCGGTGCCGACGAGCGGCTTCAAGGACATCGATCGCGCCATTGGCGGCGGACTGCGAGCGGGCCGGTTGATCGTTCTCGCCGGCAGGCCCGGCATGGGGAAGACGATCCTCGGCCTCGGGATCGCGCGTCGAAGCGCCAAGAGCGGGGCTGGCGCGGCTTTCTTCAGTCTCGAAATCGATGATGAGGAGCTGGGCGCGCGATGCATCGCCGATATGCTCGCTCGGTCGCAGTACCCGCTGGCCTATCGCGACATCCTCGCGGGTCAGGAACTCACCGACGGCGACGTTGAGCGCATCCAGACCGCGGCACTCACCCTGGAGCGCCTGCCGCTCCACCTCGATGCCGAATCCGGGCTGACCATCGCCCAGATCGCGGCGCGGGCGAAAGCTGTCCAGGACCACTTCCGGAAGGCGGGCACGCCGCTCGGCGTCGTCGTGATCGACTACCTCGGCCTCGTGTGTCCGAGCGATCGCTACCGCGGGCAGAAGGTAGACGAGGTCGGCGAGATCGCGCTCGCCTGCAAGGAGATGGCAAAGAAGCTCGGCGTGTGCGTCGTGCTGTTGGCGCAGTTGAACCGCGGTGTGGAGGGGCGCGAGGACAAGCGCCCGCTGATGTCCGACCTGCGCGATTCCGGGAACATCGAGGAGCACGCCGACGTGGTCGGACTGCTCTACCGCCCGCACTACTACACCGTGAATTCCCCGGGCTTCAGGGACGGTGACCCCGTGATTGTCGACCGGGCCGCACAGCAGGAGCATGTGCTGCATCTTGGTCTGGGCAAGAACCGCCTCGGGCCGACCGGCAATGTCGAGCTCTGGTGCAGCGTCGCGCGCTCGGCCGTGCGCGATGTGCAGCGGTGGTGAGCGATGGCGTTCGGCATCGACAAGCTCGCCACCCAGATCGCCGAGATGGTCGAGGCGGAAATCCGCTCCTCGTTCGACGGATCTGCTCGTTCAATAGACAGCCCGATTGAGCGGCTGTTCCTGGCGGCAATCCTCGGCCTGTGCGCGCACGTTCCGAAATATGAGCAGCTCGGCCTTGGTGGCTGCGACCGGGTGCCTGACGCCGCAGACTTCAATCATCGCGGTTACTTGCTGCTCGGCCGGCAGGTGCGGGTACTCGACTGGCCGGCCGACTTCCTCCTGTCGGTTCAGCGCATCGAGGACGGCGCTGTGTTCCGGGTCGTCGTCGAGTGCGACGGCCATGAGTTTCATGAGCGGACCAAGGAGCAAGCCGCTCGAGATCGATCCCGCGACCGTGCGCTGCAGGCGCGCGGCTGTGTGGTGATGCGCTTCACCGGCTCGGAGGTCTACCGGGATCCGGTGCGGTGCGCGTGTGAGGCGCTCGATTGGTGCCTTGCCCGCATGACGGAGGTGCCGACCACATGACCGGCACCGTCTATGGCAAGTGGTACTGGAGCGATTGGCTGTCCGACCCCGGCGTGCGCGCGTCTTCGTACGCCGCCCGCGGGCTCTGGATGGATCTGCTCTGCATTGCGGCGACGGCCGACCCGACCGGCTACGTCGTCTTGAACGGCCGACCCCTCATCGCATCAGACATCGCCCGACTGACCGGCGGTGACGCCTCTGAGGTGGAAATCCTTCTCGACGAGCTAGCACGGAACGGCGTCTTCACCCGCGACAGGCACGGCAGGATCTACAGCCGCCGCATGGTCCGCGAGGCCAAGAGCGCGAAAATCTCGCGCGAAAACGGCAAAAAGGGAGGTAACCCAAACCTCAGAAAACAAAAGGGAATTCCGGACCGGGATAACCCCCCGGATAAGGGGGGCCTTAACACCCAGAAGCCAGAAGCCAGAAGCCAGCTAGCGCTGGCTGCGCGCGCGAGACCCGGAAGAGGGTGGCTGAGGCGTTCAAGGAACTGGCCCCCCAGCGCCTTGTGCCAGACACCAACCGCGTCGCGGTGTGGCTGGCTCAGGGTTACGAGCCCGAGTTGATCGTTGCCGTCGTTCGTGAAGTGCTGGCCCGCAAGCCAGACGTCGGGTCCTTGAGTTACTTCGATAAACGACTATCCGAAGCGCGAACGAGCGGCAAAACGCTACATCGGACCGAAGATCCGAATGGAGAGCCACGAATAGACTTCGGGGGCGGATTTGTCTGGCCGCGAAGTAGTGTTGAGAAGGCCATTGCGAACTGGCAGGAGGATCCGACGCGCTGGCCGGAATCCGCTCTTGGCCCACCACCTGGCGCGCCCGGCTGCCGCGTACCACCCAACCTCCTGCCGCAGAGCCTGCACTGACCCCGAATCCCGCCCCACCGCGGGCCAACCCGGGCGGCCGAGCCGCCCCACACCGGAGACCGACCATGTCCGACACGCCCACCACCACGCCCGACCACCACGCCGGCCTGACCGCCCGCATCGTCGGCGCCTACGTCGCCCACACCGCCGTTCCCCCTGCAGAGCTGCCCGGCCTCATCGCCTCGGTGCATGGCGCGCTCGAGGCGCTGAGCCGACCGGCCGAGCCCGAGGCGCCCGCCCTCGTCCCGCCCGTGCCGATCCGCAAGACCGTCACGCCCGACGCGATCATCTCGCTGGAGGACGGCAAGCCGTACCGGACCCTGGAGCGCCACCTCGCCGGTCGCGGCCTCACGCCCGAGCAGTATCGGGCCAAGTGGGGCCTGCCAGTCGACTACCCGATGGTCGCGGCGAACTACGCGGCGCATCGATCGGAACTCGCTAAGGCCTCGGGGTTGGGCCGGCATGGCGCCCGAACCGGCCTTCCGAAGATCGCCGCCTGAGGCCCTATCGGCCGGCGCTGCGGTGCCGGCCTGATCCAGCCATCGGGGCGCGAGATGAGCCGCAAGCGTGGGAACCGGAAGCGCCGCAGGACGGAGGAACGTCGCATGATCGACCAAGCCAAGACCTGGTTCGTCGTCCAGACCGGCCCGGCGCGGGAGCGCCGCGTCGTGGAGCTCCTGGCGCGCGAGGGCGCCGATACCTGGCTGCCGCTCTTCCGCGTCACGACCGTCCGGCGGGGGCGCAAGGTCGATGACTTCGAGAAGGTCTTCGCGAGCTACGTCTTCGCCGGCCTTGACGAGGAGACGATGCGGCGGCGGGGCACCTCGGTGCTGTTCGACTGCGACCATGTGTTGGACGTGCTCGGCGTCGACAGGCCGCTGCCATTCCCGGCTGATGCACTGCAGGTCCTCGCCGATCGGCTGGCAGGTCATAACCGCGACGAGACCGAGGAGGGTAGGCGCCGCACCGAAGCCGCGAAGATCCAGGTCGGCGAGATGCGGAGGATCATCAACGGCCCGTTCATGAGCTTCTTCGCCGAGGTCGAGGAGGTGCTGTCGAACGGAATCATCAAGGCTGGTGTGCGGATCTTCGGGCGGATCACGCCCGTAGAATTCACACCCGATCAGCTGGATGC
Source organism: Methylobacterium nodulans ORS 2060 (assembly GCF_000022085.1). Taxonomy (NCBI): domain Bacteria; kingdom Pseudomonadati; phylum Pseudomonadota; class Alphaproteobacteria; order Hyphomicrobiales; family Methylobacteriaceae; genus Methylobacterium; species Methylobacterium nodulans. The sequence goes on along the minus strand of NC_011894.1, from coordinate 3,673,131 downwards.
CGCTTGACTCTGGGACAGCGTTCTGAATCCATGCGCGCGGATGACCGGATTGTGAGCTGCGCTCCTCAGAGGGTGTGCCTGCCGGCCCAGGTGGCGGATGTGCCGACCACCGCGAAGGGCGGATTCTGCGTCCGCTTGAAAACAATCAAGGCATTTCAAGATGGCGCACGGCGGTAGGCGCGCCGGTGCCGGGCGTAAGAAGGGCTCCATCACGCGGCGGTCGCAGGAGATCGTCGCCCGCGCATCGGCCGAGGGCATATCGCCCCTCGAAGTGATGCTGACCGCCATGCGCCGCCACGCGAAGGCTCGGCGCTGGGATCAGGCCGCGGCGCTCGCCAAGGATGCTGCCCCCTACATGCACCCTCGCCTTCAGGCGGTGGCCCACACTGGACCGAACAACGGGCCAATCCTCACCGCCGACCTGACCAGGGCCACGAATGAGCAGCTTGACGCGCTCGAAGCTCTCCTCGGTCCGCTTGCCGGCACCGCCGGCGGTGATGCTGAGGATGGTGAGGGAGGAGAGGGCCCGGCGGACGGCTGAGGCCCAACGGCAAGCCCTCGACCGCGACGCCGAGGTCATCCGGGCCCGCTGCCAATCCCTCGCCGGGTTCGTGCGCGAGGCCTGGCACGTTCTGGAGCCCAACGCCCCGCTGATCTGGAACTGGCACCTTGACGCGTTCTGCGTCCACCTCGAGGCGATCACGGCCGGGCGGCTGAACCGGCTCCTGATCAACGTGCCGCCCGGCTCGTCGAAAAGCCTCGTCGTCTCGGTGATCTGGCCGGCCTGGGAGTGGGGCCCGAAGGGGCGGCGCTCCCTGCGCTACCTCGCCACCGCCTTCAACGACGGGCCGGTGACGCGCGACACCCGCAAGATGCGCGACCTCGTCCTGTCGCCCTGGTACCGCCGCCTGTGGCCCGAGGTCGTGTTGAGCCGCGCCGGCGAGACGAGTTTCGCGAACAGCTCGACGGGGACCCGCGAGGGCGTGCCGTTCGGATCGCTCACCTCGCAGCGTGGGGACAGATTGCTGATTGACGATCCCCATAGCACGGAGACCGCCGAGAGCGCGGCCGAGCGCAACCGGACCACCCGCAAGTTCCGCGAGGGCGCGATCAACCGCCTCAACGACCAGGAGCGATCGGCGATCGTGGTGGTGATGCAGCGCCTGCACGAGGACGACATCTCGGGCACGATCCTGAAGCTCGGCATGGGCTACACCCACCTCTGCCTGCCGATGGAGTTCGAGCCGGAGCGGCGGTGCCGGACGCCCTTCTTCGTCGACCCGCGGACGCAGGACGGCGAGCTCCTCGACCCGGTGCGATTCCCGCGCGCCACCGTCGAGGCGCTGAAGCGCGATGCCGGCTCCTACGCCTACGCGGGGCAGTACCAGCAGCGCCCGGCCCCGCGCGAGGGCGGCCTGTTCAAGCGCTCCTGGTTCTCCGTCGTGCGCGCCGCGCCGGCGGGCTGCGTCTGGGTGCGGGCCTGGGACCTCGCCGCCAGCGAGGCCAAGCAGGGCAGCCAGCCCGCCTACACCGCCGGCCTGAAGCTCGGGCGCGGCCCGGACAAGCGGCTCTACATCGCGGACGTGCGCCGGGATCGGCTGTCGCCCGGCGGGGTGGAGCGCATGATCGTCAACACGGCCCAGCAGGACGGCCGCGACTGCCGCATCTCGCTCCCCCAGGATCCTGGGCAGGCCGGCAAGGCCCAGGCGCAGTATCTGATCCGCCAGCTCGAGGGCTTCGTCGTGCGGGCCACGCCTGAGAGCGGGGACAAGGTCACCCGGGCCGAGCCGGTCTCCGCCCAGGCCGAGGCGGGCAACATCGTGCTTGTCGAGGGGGCCTGGAACGACGCCTTCCTCGATGAGGTCGCGTCCTTCCCGAACGGCGCCTTCAAGGACCAGGTCGATGCGCTGTCGCGCGCCTTCGGCGAGGTCGCGAAACCGGCCTACGGCATGCTGGCGGTGACCGGCTGATGTGGCTCGTCGACAACCTCTTCAACCTGATCTCCGGCCTCGGCACGGCCAAGGACAAGACGGTCGGCAACGTCCACGTCTTCGTCCCGCGGCCCCTGCCCGAGATCCAGGCGGCCTATCGGGGCAACTGGATCGCCCGCAAGGTCGTGGACGTGGTCGCCTTCGACATGCTGCGCGAGTGGCGCGCCTGGAAGGCGGAGGATGCGCAGGTCGAGGCGATCGAGGCAGCGGAAACCGCGCTCGGCGTCCGGCAGAAGCTGCTCGACGGCCTGCGGATGGCCCGGCGCGACGGCGGCGCAGCGCTCCTCATCGGTGATGGAGCGTCGGATCCGGCGCAGCCATTGGTGCCGGAGCGCCTGGGCAAGGGCAGCATCCGCTACCTCCACGTGCTCGGCCGGGAGGAGATCACGCCCGGCGAGCCGGACCGGGATCCGGCCTCGCCCTGGTTCGGGGAGCCCGTGTCCTGGCAGCTCGTCAGCGCGACGCGCGGCCAGCAGGCGATCCACCCCTCCCGCGTGGTCCGTCTCATCGGCGCGCCCATTCTGGAGAGCGTGCAGAGCGCGACCGAGCGGGGCTGGGGCGACAGCGTGCTGCAGGCCGTGTTCGAGGCCGTGGACCAGGCCACGTCTTCGGCCGCCTACGTCAACGCCATGCTGCCCGAGGCCAAGCAGGACGTCATCAGCGTCCCGGGCCTGTCGCAGCATCTCTCGACCGAGGAGGGCACCCGGCGGCTCACCGACCGCTTCGCCTACGCCGCCCGGATGAAGAGCATGTTCGGCATGCTCCTGCTGGAGGGCGATGGGAAGAGCCCCGACGGCGAGGTGTTCGAGCAGAAGCAGATCAGCTTTGCTGGCCTGCCCGACGTGGTGCGGCTGTTCCTGCTCATCGCGGCCGGCGCGGCCGACATCCCGGCGACACGCCTGCTCGGCCAGTCGCCGTCCGGTCTCAACGCCACTGGGGACAGCGACACCCGCAACTACTACGACCACGTGGCGGCCCGGCAGAAGGTGGAGCTCACCCCGGCGATCCGCCGCCTCGACGAGCTGCTGATCCGCCACGCGCTCGGCGCCCGTCCGCCCGAGGTTTGGTACGAGTGGAACCCGCTCTACCAGCCGACCCAGAAGGAGAAGGCCGACGCCTTCAAGACGGTGGCGGACGCGGTGGCGGTCCTCGCCAAGGCTAAGCTCGCGCCTCTGGAAATCCTCGCGCAAGGCACCAAGGGCGCCGCGGTCGACAGCGGCCTCTTCCCGGGTATCGACGCAGCCTATGAGGAGCACGGCGACGCGCCGCTGACCGAGGGCGAGCTCGACGCCGACCAGTTCGGGCCGGACGGCCAGCCGGCCGAGGGCTTCACCGGCACCGGCAACGTGGTCCCGCTCCGCGGCCGAGTGGCCGGCGGCCAGCAGGTTGCCGATGCCGCGCCCCGCACGCTCTACGTCAGCCGCAAGCTGCTCAATGGCGCCGATCTCCTCGCCTGGGCGAAGAGCCAGGGCTTCACCGATCTCTATCCGGCCGGTGAGCTCCACGTGACCATCGCCTACAGCCGCCAGCCCGTGGACTGGATGGCGGTCGGCCCGACCTGGCAGGGCGCCGAGCTCAAGGTCGAGGCTGGCGGGCCGCGCCTCGTCGAGCGCTTCGGCGATGTCGTCGTTCTGCTGTTCTCATCCAGCGAGTTGCGCTGGCGCTGGCAGGAGATCCGGGACGCCGGCGCGGCGTGGGACCACCCGGACTACCAGCCGCACGTCAGCTTCGCGCTCTCGGCCGACGGCGTCGATCTGGATCAGGTCCAGCCCTACAACGGGCCGCTCGTGTTCGGGCCGGAGATCTTCGAGCCGATCACCGAGAACTGGCGGGCAAGGCTCGCCGAGGACAGCCTGGGAGGTGGGCCGAACGCCACCCTCCCTTTTCGGGACGCGTACAACCCGAACCAGCGGCGTGACGCGCGCGGGCGGTGGACCTCTGGCCTAGAGCCGCTCCCGATCAGGTTGAAGCGTAAGCATCATCCTCGTATCCAGCAGCTGTGAAGTAGTTGCGGCACTCAGCCGGCGAGAAGCATTTGAAGGCTTGGTGGATCGCCGCCCAGAGTTCACTGACACTGCGGGCCGCCGCCCTGCGCAACAGCGCTTTCAGCTTGGCGAAGGCCTGCTCAATCGGGTTGAACTCAGGTGAGTACGGAGGAAGATAAAGCAGCCGGGCCCCGGTTGCCGCGATCGCCTCGCGCACGCCGGCCACCTTGTGAGCGCCCAGATTGTCCAGGATCACGGTGTCGCCGGGTCTCAGGGTGGGGACCAGGGTGTCGGTCACGTAGGCGCGGAAGCGTTCGCCCGTCACAGGGCCGTCCAGCAGAGCGATCGCGTCAGGCCCGCTCGTGCGCAGCCCGGCAATCACAGTGGTGGTTTTCCAGTGCCCTGCGGGTGCCGCGAGGCGGCAACGCTCGCCGCGCGGGGCCCAGCCGTAGCGGCGGACCATGCTGGTGGTGGCGGCGGTCTCATCCAGGAACACCAGTCGCTCCGGATCCAGCTCAAGCTGGCCGGCAAACCACGCCTCACGAGCCGCCTTTACATCCTCCCGCTCCTGCTCAGCTGCGTACGTCGCCCTTTTTTCCGCGTGATGCGGTGCCGGGCGAAGAAGCGCGACAGGCTACTGCGGCTGACCGGAACGCCTTGCTCCTGGAGCGTCTCGCAGAGCTCATGCAGGAAGCTCTGCGGGTGGGCTTGGTAGGTCTGCAGGATGAGCTCGGCATGAGCCTCGATGCGCTGCGAGCGCTGGTCGCCGCCCATGGGCTTGGGCGTGACATCTCCCTGGCCCTCCTGCTGCCTGGACCAGCGGCTGACGCTGGCCACGCTGACCCCGAAGCGCGCGGCGGCCTGATGGCAGGAGGCGCCTTCTGCAACGGCCGAGACGACGCGCTGGCGCAGGTCGACAGACAAAGCTGAGGGCATGGGCCACCTCCGTTGAGCCGCCCCCCCGGGGACCGGCCAACGCGTTGCCATCACCACGGTTTCAACCCGCTCGGACCCCGCTCTAGCCCAACTCCTCGAGGCTGTTGGCCAGCCACGTTCCGGCGTGCTGCGCGCCTCGTTGGGTCGGGTGTCGCGGTCGGGCGAAATCGGCAGATTGACTAACATCGACGTTCGAGGCTTCCGGCACTCGATCTCACAGGATGGTATTAGCCACACGCTGAAGAAGCATGGCAATGCAAAAGCTGAGGCAGCGCGCGGCCAAGTCGCCATCACACAGCTGGATTTCGCACTCGCTCGCGAGATCGTTCGGCAGCCGGACAGACTCTTGCCGGGTGACCCGAACCCAGCGAATGGCCAGCCGCGAATCATCATTGAGAAGTCGATCCGCGGGCGAACCTATACCTACATCGGGGAGGTTCAGCGTGCGAAACGACGGATCGAGATGGTGTCGATGTGGAAGAGGTGAGGTGTCGCGATGCTCGATGCCTGATCCGAAGATCCCCCCGAGCTTTACGTCCAAAACGGCTCGCGACTGACCCAAATATAGCGCCGCAGCGTCCGCGCTTCAACAACGCCATCCGCCGGCGGGCCTTCAGGCAGGATCCCCATGCAGTTCTTCGATCACCTGTCGCTCGGCGAGGCCGCCGAGATCGCGAACGCACGCGAGATGCGCAACGGCTCGCTCGTCGTCCAGGCCAAGGCCGCCCAGGGGGGCAACGTGCAGCTCTACCAGGGCGCCGAGGTGGGCAAGCCCGAGATGCCGATCGTCCGGATCTACCGAGACGCCGACGAGGTATTCCGGGCCGATTCCCTGCGCACCTTCGGCCACAAGCCGGTCACCCTCGATCACCCGTCCTCCCCCGTCACCCCGGCCACCTGGCGGAGCGTGGCGCGAGGGCACGTCGGCGAGGAGGTGCTGCGCGACGGCGAGTTCGTCCGGATCCCGATGCTCATCGCGGACCAGGGCGCCATCGAGGCCGTCAAGAACGGCAAGCGAGAGCTGTCGGTCGGCTACACCTGCGACCTCGACTTCACCCCCGGCACCACCCCGGATGGGCGGCCCTACGACGCCCGCCAGACCAACATCGTGGTCGATCACGTCGCGATCGTGGATCGCGGGCGGGCCGGCCCCGACTGCCGCATCGGCGATCAGCACCCCGCCGACGTGAAGACCATGCGGGTGCTCTCCGACCAGCAACAGCAGAGGGATGCCATCCCCATGAAGACCCTGACAATCGACGGCCACACCGTCGAGATGAGCGACGCTGCGGTGGTCGCGGTGTCCGGCCTGCAGAAGCAGATCGGCCAGCTGACGACGGACAACGTGTCGCTCACCACGCAGCTGAACGAGGCGAATTCGACCCACGCCCGGGCGATCGAGGCGAAGGATGGCGAGCTCGCCGAGGCGCGCAAGACCATCGAGGCCAAGGACGGCGAGATCGCGGTCCTCAAGAAGCAGGTCGAGGATGCGGCCCTTACGCCCGATAAGCTGGCGGCCGCGGTGGCGGCGCGTGCCAGCGTCATCGACGTGGCCAAGAGCGTGATCGGCGCGACCTTCACGGATGCCGGCAAGACCGACGCCCAGATCCGCCGCGAGGTCGTGTCCGCCCGCCTCGGCGACAGCGCCAAGGATCTCACGGACGGCGCGGTCGAGGGCGCCTTCCTGGCGATCGCCAAGGACCACAAGCCGGCCGATCCCCTCGCCCGCACCATCGCGGACGGCATCAAGCCGGCCGGCGGTCAGAACGTCCTCGCGGACGCTTACGCAGCGAACGTCGACTATCTCACCAACGCCTACAAGGAGCGGCCCGGTCAGGCGGCGCAGTAATCCAAGGCCATTCCTCGGCCATGTCCAGATCATCCCCAAGAGGAGCGCAGTAAATGCCTGCGGTTCAGACCACGTATCCCGGCGAGATGGCCCCGGCCTTCGAGGGCATGATCGCCTCCATGGAGCCGGGCGGGATCATCTCCCGCGTCATCGAGTCGGCCGGTGGGATCGGCTTCGGCAAGCCGGCCTTCCAGGGCGCCGATGCCAACGGCATCGCCGCCACCGGCTCGGTGTTCCGCGGTGTCACGGTCGCCGATCACTTCCCGCTGGCGAACGCCACGGGCGACCTGCACCCGAAGGGCGACACGGTGTCGGTGATGGAGCGCGGCACCGTCTGGGTGAAGGCCTCCGGACCCGTCACGGCCGGCGCCCCCGCCTACCTGACCGCTGCTGGCGCCTTCACGGTCACCGCCACGGACAACACGGCGCTGCGGGCCGTGTTCGACAGCAGCGGCGCGAGCGGCGCGCTCGTCAAGCTGAAGCTCAACCTCCCCTGATCCGACGCGAGCCGGATCTCCCCACCCACAATCGAAGTCAATCGCAAGGAGAGACTGACCATGCGAGGCCAGTTCTTCACTGATGCCGACATGCGCCGTGCTCTGGCCTTCCTGGTCAGCCAGCAGACGTTCATCGAGCCCCAGGTGTATCGGACGCGGTACCCCGAGATCCGCTACCCGCGGCTTGTCCCGGTGGACACCAACGCCCCCGAGTGGATCCCCTCGGTCACCTACTTCTCGCTGGATCAGGTCGGGGCCGCCAAGTGGATCACCGGCCAGGCCAACGACGTGCCGCGGGCCGACGTGCTCCGCAGCCAGTTCGAGACCACGGTCTCGATGGCCGGCATCGGCTACGGCTACGACCTCGAGGAGCTCGGCAAGGCGCAGCTGATGAACATGAGCCTCTCGGCGGACAAGGCCGCGGCCGCGCGGCGTGCCTCCGAGGAGTTCATCGACCGGGTTGCCCTGTTCGGTGACCCGGCCAAGGGCTACAGCGGCCTCGTCAACAGCCCGGCCGTCACCCAGGGTTCGGCGGCTCCCACGGGCGCGGGCGGCAGCACGCGCTGGGCCGATAAGGATCCGGAGCTTGTGCTGGCCGACGTCAACGGGCTGCTGACCGGCATCTTCACCGGCTCCAACACCGTCGAGCTGGCGGACACGGCGCTGCTGCCCTACGAGCAGATGATCGCGCTGAGCCTGCGGCGCATCGACCAGTACAACCAGATGACTCTGCTGGACTGGATCCAGCGGAAGAACGTCTACACCATCGAGACCGGCCAGCCGCTCAACGTGTTCGGCGTGCGCGGCCTGGAGACGGCGGGCGCCGGCGGGACCGCCCGAATGGTCGCGTACCTGCGCGACCCGGAGGTCGTGAAGCTCTGGATGCCCATGCCCTTCCGGTTCTTCCCGGCGTGGCAGACCGGGCCCTTCCGCTTCGACGTGCCCGGCGCCTTCCGCCTGGGCGGCGTCGACATCCGGCGCCCCGGCGCTTTCCGCTACCTCGACGGGATCTGAGCCGCAAGGCGCCCCAGGCCCCTGAGTGCGATCCGAGGACCATCCGAGAGGACCCGCAATGGTAGAGATCACGAACCGGGCCCTGGGCCCGCGCATCGTCTGGGAGAAGGGCGAGCGGGGCAAACCCGTTCAGCGCACCCTCCGGAGAGGCGAGACCGCCGACGTCCAGCTGCATAACCCCGACGATCCGATCCTGAAGGTCTGGGTCGAGAAGGGCGAGATCGTCCTGGGCGAGGTGGTCGAGAGCGACGAGGCCGCCGGCTCGGAGGACGCCGAGCTCGATCAGCTCACTGACGACGAGCTGCGCGCCTACCTCACCGAGCGCGGCGTTCAGGTCGGGAATTGGGGCCGCCGACGCCTCCTGACCGAGGCCGAGCGGGCGAAGGCGGCGCAGGGCTGATCCATGGCCTATACGCCCCCGACCGCCGCGGACTTCAAGCTCCGCTTTCCCGCCTTCGACGCCGTGCCGGATCAGCGGATCGCCGGGTTCTTGGAGGACGCGGCGTCGGTGGCCGACGACGGGTGGGCTGACACGGATCGGCGCAAGGCCGTGATGCTCCAGGCCGCCCATGACATGACGACCCGCGGGATCGGCACGGGCGCCGAGGCGGAACTGGCCGCAGCCGGCGCGCTCGGATTCACCTCGTTCCGCTCCGGCCAGCTGCAGCTCGATCGGTCGGGAACCGCCGCCGCGGCCTCGGCTAACGGTGCCCTCAGCCAGACCGCCTACGGGCGCGAGCTGCTCGACCTGATCCGCTCCCGCTTCCCGGCCGTGCTGGTGGTGTGATGCGAATTTCGGTCGACGAGCGCGATAGCGGCTACCGCACCCTGCTGCAGTGGGGCGGCCCGCCTGCGGCGATCAAGGTGACCCTGAATGGCCAGGAGGTCTTCCGGTGCATCACCGCCGACGAGGAACTCGGCGAGGTGCTTGTCGGGGTCGTGGATGGGAATGGCCATCCTGTCGTCGATGGCAACGAGGTCCGCCGCGAGTGGTGGCGCGGCGTCGTCAAGATCGATATGCCAGAAGTGATGTTCGGCTGATGGGCCTGCTCGACGGTGGCCTCGCGGGCGTGTTCGGCGCGGCCTTCTCCTGGATGTACGTCGACGCCGTCTATGAGGTCGACGGGCCGGCGTCCGGGCCGAGCTACGACCCAACGCCGGGCGCGCCACAGACCTTCCCCTGCAAAGCCCAGCGCGACGAGTGGACCGCCTACGAGCGCCAGGGCGGCCTCGTCGCGGCGAAGGATTGGAAGGTCATGGTGCTCACCAAGACCCTCGACGTCCAGCCTGTAGAGGGCGGCCGGATCACGATTGGCGGGCAGACCCTCACCATCGCCTCGTCCGGCGGCAGCGCGCCAGCCGTTAGCTCCGACCCGGCGGGCGCCGCGTGGGTTCTGAGGTGCCGCCTCTGATGCGCGTTCTGATCGTCCCCGACCCGGGTCGCGATGGCCATCGGGCGGCCGAGGCGGCCGCCGAGGCGATCCGCGCGGTCGTGCCCTGCGAGGTCGCCTTGCTCATCATCTCCCCGTCCGCGAGCCGTCCCGGCCCGGCGGTGTGCCGCGAGATCCTGTTGGCCCAGGACAAGACCGCCCCGAGCCACTGCGCTGTCTGCGGGCTCGGCCCCTGCCGGGAGCGGGCGTGATGGCTCGGACACCGATCCGCATCCCCGATCTCGTCGCCAAATGGGAGCCGGAGGTCCGCAAAGCCTTCGAGGAGAGCATTCGCACGATCCGCAATCCGGCCAGAATGGCGCGGCTGGTGGAACTCGCGGAGGCGAATGACGTGGACGGCATCCTGGCCGAACTCAAGATCAACCCGGCCTCGTTCCGCCCGCTCGATCGCGCCATCTCGGACGCTTACGAGGCAGGCGGCGAGAACGCCGCTGCGGGCGCGAAGGTGCCGGGCCAATCGCGCTTTGTCGTGCAGTTCGACATGCGCAACCCCACCGCGGAGGGATGGCTGCGCTCGTATTCCAGCACGCTCATCCGCGAGATCACCGACGACCAGCGCGTTCTGATCCGTGATGTTCTCGCTGCCGGCACCGCGGCGGGTCGCAACCCGAAGGCGACGGCGCTGGATCTCGTCGGCCGCATCAACCCCGCCACAGGGCGGCGTGAGGGCGGCGCGATTGGTCTGACGGCGAGCCAGGAGGGCTGGTGCCGCCGCTACGCGGAGGAGCTTGCCAGTGGCAATCCGGCGGCGCTGACGCGGAAGCTCAGGGACCGCCGTTTTGACGGCGCAGTCACGAAGGCGATCAAGAGCGGGCAGCCGATTCCAGCCGAGACGATCACCAAGCTGGTCGCCGCCTACCGCAATCGCGCCCTGCGGCACCGCGCCATCACCATCGCCAGGACCGAGACGCTGCGGGCGATGAACGCGGCAGCGTTCGAGTCGGCCCGGCAGATGATTGAGCGGGGCGAGGTGAGCGAGGCGCTGGTGTCGAAGGTGTGGCACTCGGCCAAGGATGAGCGCGTGCGCCATACCCACAGCGTGCTCGACGGACAGCGCGTGCCGTTCCGCTCGATGTTTCGGTCACCTTCTGGCGCCTTCCTCGCCTATCCGTGCGATCCGGCGGCCCCAGCAGAGGAGACCGTGTGCTGCCGGTGCTGGATGTCGACGGCCGTCGACTTCTTTGCGGGGCTCACCTGATGGCGAGCTCCGGACCCACCGCAGGCGTCTTCCTTCGTTCCGGACGAGCGTCGCAGGGGCAGGCCCGGTTTGCTGCCGACGTGGACGCCTGGGTGCAGCAGACCAAGGCGCGCATGGATGCCGTGTTCCGGACGGCGACCCTGCGCCTGATCCAGCTGATGCAGACCCCGGGCAGCTACGTGCCCCTGGATACCGGCGCCCTGCGCGCCTCGCTTGTCGTCGTGGTCAACGGCCCGCCGCCGCAGCCGCGCGAGGAGGAGCCCAAGCACCCCACCACGACATGGGATGAGAGCATGGTGATCAGCACCATCGCCACCGCCCATGCCGGCGACGTGATCACTGCGGCCTACACCACCGCCTACGCGCGACGGCTCGAGTACGGATTCGTTGGCCAGGACAGCCTGGGCCGCAACATCAATCAGGCCGGCCTCGGCTGGACCCGGCGCGCCGCGCAGCAGTGGCCCCGCCTCGTCGAGGAGGCGGCGCGGGACGCGCAGGCGGCGGTGGCGGCGAATCAGGCGGGCCAGAACCGTCCTCGTCGTCGGTGATCAGGCAGCGGATCCGATCTTCGCCATGCTCCATCGCATAGACCAGCGCGAGCTGCATCGTGACGAGGGCGGTGCGGGCGGCTTCCATCAGGGTTCGGCCCCGCACCGTGACCGGCCGGCCATGGCCAAGCGCCTCCAGGGCTGCGTGCAGCCGCTCGTGCACGTCTTCATCGGTGAGCGGGTGGTCGGCGGGATCGGACATCGCCGGGAGCGTAGCACATGGCCGTGACCGGCGTTGAGGCTCGGATCTACGACGCACTGGTCTGGTACGTGTCGCAGCAGACCTTCGACCCGGCACTGAGGGTGGCGATGCCGGGGGTCGCGTTCACGCCAGAGCAGGGCAAGCCCTTCCTCGCGGTCGACTATTTCCCAAATACGTCGCGCCTCGACGGTTTGCCCTTCGACAGTGACGTGACCCACCTTGGGCTGTTTCAGCTCTCGGTCGTGTGGCCGGCGGGCCAGGGCTTCGTGAAGCCGCTTCAGGTCGCCGCCCAGGTCCGCCAAGCGTTCGCGGCTGGCACGCGCCTTTGGCGCAACGACCTCACCGTCTGCATCGACGAGACCCCCGAGGTTGCCGGGCCCATCGACGACGCCCCCTGGGTGCGCTTCCCGGTGACCGTCCGCTGGCGCGTCGGCGTCCCCGCTGCCCCCTGATCCGCCCCCCGAGTTCGGGCTCAGCCCGTCCCTACCGCCTGAGTGCGGTCTCTCACCATGTCCCAGGAGGGCACCATCATGTCCGGGTTCACGCCGTCCAACGGCTCGAAGCTGTTCATCGGGCCGAGCATCGACATCGACACCATCGACGCCGTCGATGATCTCTCCGGACTGGCCTTCACCGAGATCAAGGGCCTGAAGGATCTCGGGTCCTTTGGTGACGAGGCCACGTCGATCACCTCGAACCAACTTGGGAACAGCCGCACTCTCAAGGCCAAGGGCACCAAGGACGCTGGCACGCCGTCGTTCGTGGTCGATCTGAAGGACGGCGATCCGGGTCAGGAGGCGGCGATTGCCGCTGCGGCGACCAACTTCGATTACGCCTTTTATATCGAATACCCGAACAAGAAGACAGCGACCGGGACCAACGGCAAGCGTTACTTCGCCGGGCAGGTCATGTCCTGCCGCGAGAACCCCGGCGCGGCCAACAATGCCATCACCATGAACATCAACGTCGGCATCAACACGCCGATCTACCGCGTGGCGGCGACCTAAGCCGACCGTGAAGGGAAACGGAGGACCGAGGGATTATGCTTGATCTTGCTGACTATGATCTGGATGCCGAGGCCACGCGCGGCGCCGAGATGACCGTGCACGACCCCAAGACCGGCAAGCCGACCGATGCCGTCCTGCGAGTCATCGGGCAGGAGTCGGCGCAGTACCGGGCCAACCTGCGCCGGATCCGCGACATGGTGGCGGCCGCGCCCGAGCGGGAGCCGGCCGACGAGGACACCCAGCTGATGCTGTCGCGGGCCCGCAACGCGGCGGCGGCCATCACCGGCTGGACGAACATCGGCTTCGGCGGCTCACCGATCGAGTTCAGCCTCGAGGCCGCGATCGAGCTCGGCACCAAGCGGCCCTGGTTCGCGGATCAGGTGCTCGGCTTCACCGCGATGCGGGGAAACTTCGGGCGCGGCTGACCGAGCGGCTGTGCGCCGAGGTCCGGCGCATCACCCTCGCGCAGACCGCGAAAGTTCCCCTCGCCAAATCCCTAGAGCGGGTGCCGCCCGGCGGCGCCTACCTCTGGGACGTGTTCTGGGAGCTGGAGGAGACGCGGCAGGCGGGTTGGGGGGCCCTCTCCTTCACCTACCAAGAGATCGACGCCTACTGCCGGACCATGGACGTCCGGTTGCGGCCCTGGGAGGTGCGGATCATCCTGGCGATGGACCGCGCCCGCCGCGCCGCCTTCCCCAAGCCCGACGACCCCGAGAGACCCACCGTCACCCGGCTGGCATCCGCCTCGGACGTGGACGCCTTCGAGCGGGCCTTTGACCGCTTCGGGACGGTGATCGATGCGTGAGCCAGGGAGGGGCGGGAGTGCTCAGGCCGCCCGAAGGGCCCGCTCGACTGCCTCCGGCTCGCGCTCGATCACAAGGAGAAATGCGCGTGTTGCCCCCTCGGGTGTGGCGCGGCCCTGCTCCCAATCCCGCACCGCGCCGATCGAGAAGCCATAACGGTCGGCGAACTGGCCCTGGGTGAGCCCAAGACGCTTACGCAGGCCACGCACGTCGATCGAGGAGGGAACGTGAATGCGGGCCTCGCCGATGTCACCCTGCGCGATCGCAATGGCTTCCTCCAGTCCGGCCTTGATGTCTTCGAACACTCGCTTCGTCATCTGTTTCACTCCACTGCCCGCAATGGCCGCACCTTCGCGCGGTATGTCTCAACCAGGATCTTCGTCAGCTTTGCCAGATCGTTCCGCTCGGCCTTGCTGAGGTTCGCCTTCTCGCCTTTGGAGTAGATGGTGATCAGGAAGACCGGCAGGTCCGGCCCGGTGAAGAAGGTGATGACGCGATGGCTTCCGCTCTTGCCCCGTCCCTCTGCGCCGAAGCGCACCTTCCGCACCCCACCGGTCCCGGCGATGACATCGCCTGCGTCCGGGTGCCGAGCGATCATCGTGACGAGCGCAGCGCGATCGGCCTCCGTCATGCCGCTCGCATCGGCGCGGCGCAGGAAATGAGCGGTTTCGATGACGGTCTGCATGATAAGAAACTACGGGCTGGCCGTAGTTGTGTCAAGCGAAAAGTGCGGTCTGGCCGTACTTAGTGAGTGGCTTGCAGCCCATCTGTGCCAAGGGCGAGGCGGTGTGATCCGCCTCGCTCCCAAGTTCAAGCCAGAATGCTATTTGGCGGGCGGGCTTATAATCGACATGGCGTCGCCTTTTTCTGAATTGATACAAACCGTTCTTACATCGTTGTAAATTGTTCGCCTCCCCGCCGTTATATTGCGAAAATCATAATCTTTATACATAGCCTTGTACGCCTTCTCGGCGGCGTAACATGCGTCAATTGTATCGAACTGAGCGGATCCGCTCGTCAGATCGCCATTTGCTCCTATCGCTATCCAGAGAAGCACCCACTTCATGACTGACCTCGCTACTCTCGGCCTCGCGATCGACGCGCGCCCTGCCGTAGAGGCAGCAACCGCGCTCGGCAACCTCCAGCAGGCCGCTGGCGGTGCCGAGTCCGCCGCGCAGGCGCTCCAAGCGAGCGCGGCGCGGGCCGGGGCTGCGCTCACGCAGACGACGACCGGGGCACGGGCGGCCGCGACCGCGCACCGGGATTTGGCCGCCCAGATCAGCGCGGCGGGGAGTAATCTCGGGAACTATGTGACCCGCCAGGGCGAGACCACCCGGGCGGTCAATGACACCACCGCGGCGCTCGCGCGTCAGGCGGCCGGCTGGAAGGCGCTCGGTGAGGCGGGCCGGCAGGCGCATCTCAACGCTCAGGCCGCTGCGCGGCTGGGCAGCCTGTCGAGCACCGGCGCCGCACCGTCCACCTCCCAGGCCGGGCGGGCGCCGCGCGTGGACGAGATCCGCAACCTGACCTTCCAGGCCGGCGACATCCTCTCCTCGGCGGCCTCGGGCGCGAGCCCGGCGATGATCCTGATGCAGCAGGGCCCGCAGATCGCCCAGGTCTTCGGCCCTGGCGGCGCCAGCATCACCGGCATGTTCAAGGCCGCGGGGGATGCCGCCACGAGCCTCGCCGCGCGGATCGGCATCGTAGGCGGCGCGCTCGGCGGGCTCACGGCCGCCGCGGTCACGGCGATCGTGGCCCAGCAGTCCTATTCGAGTTCGCAGCGAGAGCTAGCGCAGAGCCTCGCCGGCGTCGGCCGCGCGTCGGGCACCACGGTTGCCGAGGTCAACGCAATGGCAAGCGCCAACGCTGCCGCGGCGGGCCTCTCCACGCGCCAGTACCGCGAGCTCGCCGGGGTCTATGCCTCGACCGGCCGGATCGGTCGGGAGATGTTCGACGGGCTCGCCCGGACGGCCAAGGACTTCGCCGCGACCACCGGCCAGGACCTCGCTGACGTGGCGCAGATGCAGGCCCAGGCGTTCGCGGATCCGTCCCGTGGCGCCGACATGCTGAACGAGAAGCTCGGCTTCCTGAACGACCGGACCCGGGAGACGATCCAGCGGCTGCAAGCCCAGGGCGACCGCCTGGGCGCCCAGCGCGTGCTGCTCGATGCCTACTCGTCCAGCCTCCAGAAGGCATCGGATCTGACCAGCGGATGGGCCAGGATCACCACCACCGCTGGCAACGCGATCTCGAGCTTCTGGGACACGATCGGCCAGAAGGTCGATCGGGTGCTGACCGGCGGCAACCTCGATCAGCAGCTAGCCGACGCCCAGCGGTGGGCCCAGGACGCGCGGACGCAGAGAGAGAGCTGGCTTGGCTCGCTGTCCCCTGGGCGGACCGCTGACGAACTGGAGGCGGCCGAGGCGAACCTACGGCGGATCCAGGCCCTCGTCGACCAGCGCAACAAGGCCAACGAGCGGGCCTCCGCGAACCGGAACAGCCTCGTGATCGGGGATCTGGTGCGGTCCTTCGATCCCAGCCGCCAGGAGCTGAAGAAAACCGAGGACGCCGCCGAGCAGTTGCGAAAGGCGATCAGCGTCCCGGTGCGGTGGGGTCTCGATCTAGCCCAGCTGGCCGCGGCGGAGCAGCTGTTCCAGCGGCTTAGCCGCCTCGCAAGGACGACGGCCGACGACATCGCGCGGTTCGGCGATGTGTCCGTTGCGGCATCTGTGCGGGCGGCCGAGTTCAACAACCGCACCGTCGGATTCTCCCCGGTCGCCAAGGAAGTGGCCCGAGGCCAGCAGAGATATCTCGACGAGCTCCAGGCCCGGGGCATCGACCCGAACGGCCTGTCCTCGGCCCAGATCCGGGCAGACTACGAGGGCCGCATCGCGAATGCGGACTCGAGGGACCTTGCCAGCCTGACGAAGTCCCGCGATGAGGCGCTCCAGAACGCCCTAACCCGCGAGGGACTCGCGCGGGAGCTGCAGCTCGACACGGACCGGATCAAGAAGGAAACTTACAACAACAGCAGCGGCCGCTACGCGATCAGCATCAATCAGGTGCCAGATCGATACCGTGATATGGTCTACCATGCCGCCAATCGGTACGGCCTGAACGCGGACTTCTTCGCCTCGTTGATCAAGCAGGAGAGCGGATTCAACCCGAACGCGCTGTCTAAAGCCGGCGCGCAGGGCATGGGCCAGCTGATGCCTGACACGGCGCGCGGGTTGGGGGTCCGCAACGTCTGGGATCCGGACGAAAACCTCGACGCCTCGGCGCGTCTGCTCTCGCAGCTGATGCGGCAGTACAATCAGCGCGAAGACCTCACCATGATCGGGTACAATGCCGGCCCCAGGCGGGTTCAGCGGTTCCTGGCCAGCGGCGAGGACATCAGCACCCTCCCGAAGGAAACCCAGAAATACATCCCGGCGATTACGACCCGCCCCCCCGGCCTGGACGAGCAGCTCAAGGCCGAGCGTGAGCGCACGGCGGCCTTGGAGTTGCAGAACCGCGCCGTCCAGAACTCGACGGAGCTTTATGGCCGCGACGCGGTCGCTCTGGAGGCGCGCAACGCCGCGGACGAGCGCCTTCAGCGCGATATGCTCGCCGGCATCCCCATCACCGACGAGTACCGGAAATCGGTCTACGCCAGCGCGCTGGCGACGGCCCAGGCGAGCCGCGCGCTCGCCTCGACCCGCCTTGGCGCCGACCTCCGGTTCGAACGCGAGCAGCTGGGGCGCACCGACAGCGAGCAGGCGGCCTACAGCCGGGCCCGCAGCGCATTCGGCGACGTGTCGAGCCCGGCCGCGCAGGCAGCCATTCAGCAAGCGCAGCTGAACGACAATCTGAAGCAGACGAAGGATCTCGCGAAGGAGGCCTTCTCCGGCTTCGCCTCCGACATGATGCGCGGCGCGACGGCCGCCGAGGCCCTCAACAACGCCCTCCAGCGCATCATCGACAAGCTGCTGAACAAGAGCATCGACGCCCTGGTCAGCGGCTTGTTCGACGGCATCGGCGGCGGCTCGCGCGGCCTGCCGACGATGGCGCAGGGCGGCTACGGTCCCGATATGCCATCGGCAGCGTCCGCTGCCAGCTTCTTCAGCACCATCTCCAAGTTCTTCGGCTTTGCCGACGGCGGATACACCGGCGCGGGCGGCCGCTTCGAGCCCGCCGGCATCGTCCACCGCGGCGAGTATGTGTTCGATGCCGCGTCGGTCTCGCGGGTCGGCGTGGGCTATCTGGAGGCGCTGCGGGGCCGCCTGCGCGGCTACGCGGACGGCGGCTATGTCGGCCCAGCGGATTATCCGGCGATGCCCGCCGGCGCGCCCGCGCCCGCGAACAATAACCAGCCTGCGGCTGGCCCGACCTTCATCGCCCAGATCACCTCGCAGTCGACCGGCGACGAGCAGGCCGACCAGCGCGCGGCCGAGGCGAACGCCAAGGCCATGCGGGCGGAGTTCGAGCGGATGTGGATGGCGACCGCCCAGCAGCAGATGCGGCCGGGCGGTATGTTGCACGCCGCGGGCGCCCGCCGCACTGCCTAATCGGTTCGCGTGATCGCAACCTCGAAGGAGCCGAGCGGCTGCCCGTCGTGAGTTAGTTGAACAAAAGACATTGCGTCCCCTGATTGTGCGCGAAGGCAACCAGTTCGAAGAGCGCCTTCTAGACCTCCGGTGGCCAGCGTGTGACCGGCGTTGGTCTCGGGACTTCCGGCTTCTTTTCCTCAGACACTGGGCTCTCCATCAGGTTGGGTGGCCCCGCCGATGGTGAAAGGGCCGGGTGAGCGACGCAAGCTCCCCGGCCTAATCTTGCATCCACTCACACAGGACCACCTCATGAATCGTCGCTCGCTGCTGGCGATGCTCGGGCTCGCGCCCGTGGCCGCCCCCGTCGCCCTGGCCACCGCCAAGCAGGCCGTCCACGAGACCGTGCTGCACAGCTCCATCCAGAACCTGACGGTCACCGGGTGGGCGCCCGGTCACTCTGACACCGTCATCGACGGCCCCCGGATCGGCTGCGGCTCGATCACCGCCGACAGAATTCGCGCCGAGCACATCGGCGCCGCCGAGATCCCGGCCGGCTCGATCAGCATCAGCAAGCTGCGCGTCGAGACGCCCATCGATCCCTTCTGCACCGGTCAGGACCGCCTGATCGGTGCCCTCAGCTTCGGCGCCTGACGGCCCCGTCCCGTCGCGGCCCCGGGAATGGGCCGGCAGCACACCCTAGGAGCAGCCCGTGAAGAAGCCCCCGATCGACCGCAAGGCCGAAGACGCACAGATCCCTCCGCCCGCGCCCCCGTCAGCGCCCCAGGCGACCGCGCAGGCCTCCGGCGACGTGCCGATGCCCACGGTCGAGAACAACCCGCCCTGCGTCTTCAAGCCGGGCGCCGGCATCAACACGGGCGACGTGATCGAGATCGCCCTGATGTTCTGGATCCAGCTCACCAACAGCCCGGTCCAGGTCGAGAAGGGCGCCCTGCGCAGCGTCACCCTCGCGCCCGAGCGCGTCGAGCAGCTGAGCGACAGTGCCCGCCGCTTCATGACCCCGCTGGGGCAGCACTGAGAGCCTGACAGGCCAGGAGCAGATCGATGGCAGATCAGACCTTGACGCTCGACCTCAATGCAAACGCGATCGCCCGCGGTACGCCCGTGGCGGTGTTCCAGCGCGGCTTCGACGCCTTCACGATGCGCGGCCCCGTCCAGATCCAGGGCAAGGACGGCACCTCCGCCCAGGGCGTGATCGTCTCCACCGAGGTCGGCCGCTTCTTCAACCTCTGCCAGCGCTTCGTCGGGCAGAACGTGTTCGCCGCCCCGACGGCCGCCGCGACGCCCGGCTACTACGCCGCCGACGCGGCGCTGTTCGATGCGCTGGAGAGGCAGTACGGCGCCGAGGCGCTGCACCCGATGGAGCCCTACACGGTGCTCCTCGTGAGCGTCCCGCCGCAGACGGTGACGGCGCCGATGACGTACCCCAGCCCGACGCCGGCCGCGTAAGGGGCCGCCGGTGGCCTACCCGCCTTTCCCGACGCTCGGGATCCAACCCTACGGGCCGGTCACCACCGGCTCGTCCAAGCCGGCGAAGGTCGCGGTGCTCACCGCGACCTTCGGGGATCGATACTCGCAGCGGACCGGTGACGGCATCAATCCGCTGACGCGCGACTTCAACTATCGGTCCATCCCGCTCCGGTCCGACAAGATCAGGCAGCTTGAAGACTTCTTGATCAGCCGGAAGGGTTACCTGCCCTTTATGTTCCTCGTCCCCTACGAGGACGCCGCGCGGCAGTTCATCTGCGACACTTGGACCACGGACTACGCGAACCCGCTGCACAGCACGCTGACGGCGACGTTCAAGGAGAACTTCGATCCATGACTTCTCCGAATACCGCACTCATCCGCGCGGGCCAGAGCCTCACGCCGGGCGATCTCGTTGCGCTGTTCATCATCGACCTGTCGCCGATCCGGGTGAACCAGCAGTTCGCGTTCACCTCCGAGGCGGACCGGGCGCGCGGCCCGCTGACGTTCCGGGGCGTGACCTACACCCCGCTCGACGTGAAGGCCGAAGGCTTCGAGATGACCGGCCACGGGCAGATGCCCCAGCCCAAGATCAGCGTCTCGAACGCCACCCGGCTGATGTCATCGGCGACGCTGCTCTACCAGGACCTGATCGGCGCCCGGCTGATCCGGACGCGCACCTACGCGCAGTTCCTGGACGACGGTGTGACGCCCGATCCCGAGGCGGCCTACGCGCAGGACATCTACCGCTTCGAGCAGAAGGTCGAGCACTCGAAGCACCAGATCGTCTGGAATCTCGCGGCCGACATGGACCAGGAGGGCCGCGATCTGCCCGCCCGGCTGATCGTCCGCGACATTTGCCTGTGGCGGTACCGGCGCTGGGACGCTGAGAAGGGGGCCTGGGACTATTCCCACGTGACGTGCCCCTACACGGGCGCCCAGGCCTACGACCGGTTCGGCAATCCCACCACACCCGACAAGGACGAGCCCAGCCGGCACGTCACCACCTGCTGCAAGGTCCGCTTCGGCGCCGACGCGCCACTGCCCTTCGGAGGCTTTCCCGGTGTCGCTCGCGTTCGCGTTTGACGACGGCCTCAACACCCGCTGGAGC
This sequence comes from Methylobacterium nodulans ORS 2060, assembly GCF_000022085.1. NCBI lineage: Bacteria > Pseudomonadati > Pseudomonadota > Alphaproteobacteria > Hyphomicrobiales > Methylobacteriaceae > Methylobacterium > Methylobacterium nodulans. Next base: position 3,652,525 of record NC_011894.1, on the reverse strand, counting down.
GCCGCGGTGGACGCGCACAAGCGCCACGCCCATGCGGAATGGCCGCGCGAGGCCGGCGGCCTGATCCGCGAGGACGGCTCCTACGCCCCGCTGCGCAACATCGCCGGCGACCCGCTGACGGAGTTCGAGACCGACCCGGCCGAGGTGGAGGCGGTGAGCGGGCACCGCTACCTCGCGGTCCTGCACTCGCACTGCTCGGTCGAGGATCCGGCGACCGGCAAGGTCACCCCGCCGCCGGACTGCCCGTCGGGCGCCGACATGGAGAGCCAGATGGCCATGGCGGTGCCCTGGGGCATCTCGCTGTGCCTCTCGACCGGCTGCGCCGACCCGTTCTGGTTCGGCGATCAAGTGCCTCGCCCGCCACTGCTCGGCCGCCCGTTCCGGCACGGGGTCAACGACTGCTATTCGCTCGGCCGCGACTGGCACCGCGAGGTGGCCGGCATCGAGATCCCCGACTTCGTGCGCGACCCGGACTGGTGGCAACCGCGGGAAGGGCAGCCCCAACTCGATCTCTATCGCGACGGCTTCGAGCGGGCGGGCTTCCGGCGTGTCGAGCGCGGCCCCGAGGGCCCGCTGCCCGGCGACTGCTTCCTGTGCCGGGTCCGCTCCCCCGTGCTGAACCACGGCGGCATCTACATCGGGGGCGGCCTCATCCTGCACCACCTCGCGCACCAGCTCTCCGGCCGCGATCCGGCAGCGGTCTGGCGGAGCAAGCTCGACTTCCTGGTGCGCCACACGGATCTGCCCGACGACTGGAGGCCTCCGGCATGATGCGGACCGTCCGCCTCTACGGCTCGCTGGCGGAACGCTTCGGCGCTTCCTTCCGGCTTGATGTGCGCTCGCTGGCGGAGGCCTGCCGCGCGCTCGGTGCGCAGCTCCCGGGCTTCCGCCAGGCGATCGAGGACGGCCGGTTCCGGGTCGTGTGCGGCAAGAGCCGCCGCTCGAAGAGGGCGCTCCACCTCGACAAGGATCTGATCACCTTCGGGCTGCCGGAAGGCGACCTGCACATCGTGCCGGTGATCCGCGCCCGCAAATCCGGCATGTCGGTCGGCAAGATCATCGTCGGCACGCTGATCGCCGTGGCCTCCTTCTGGATCCCCGGGGGACAGTTTCTGCTCGGCCTCGGCATCTCCCTCGCGCTCCAGGGCGTGTCCTCTCTGCTGTCGCCCAAAAAGAAAACCGAGAAACAGAAGAAGTCCTACATGTTCCAGGGCGCCGATAACGTCTCGGAGCAAGGCATTCCCGTTCCTCTCATCTACGGGCGCGCCATGGTGAACCCGATCACGATCTCTGCTGGCGTGACCACGGCCAACAGCAACGGCCTGCCGACCGCGTAAGGACATCATGGACCGCATCGATTTCGATCCGGCCGCCGCGCCGGAGGACAGCATGCGCCAGGACGCTCCCATCCGGGGGAGGAAGTCCTCTTCCGGCCGCGGCAAGACCGGCGGCTCGGGCTCGAGCGCACCCGACACCCTGTTCTCGAACGCGACGGTCCGTCTCGTGGACCTGCTCGGCGAGGGCGAGATCACGGGCGTCGTCGGCGGCCTGAAGGGCATCTACTTCAACGACGTCCCGGTCCAGAACGCGGACGGCACCTTCAACTTCAAGGGCCTGAGCGCCGACTTCCGCACCGGCACGCCGGATCAGTCCTACATGCCCGGCTATCCCGAGGTGGAGACGCCGCGGGAGGTCGGGGTCAAGGTCAGCAAGGCGACGCCGGTCACCGCCGCGATCAGCGACGGCGAGGCGGACCGGGCCCGCGTCATCATCGAGCTGCCGGCCCTGTTCCTGGCCAAGAACGACGGCTCGGTCCGCCAGAACAGCGTCAGCTTCCGGATCGAGGCCCGCTACAGCGGCGGGCCATGGGTGAACCAGCTTGGCGACCTCACCATCACCGGCAAGAACACCTCGCCTTACTTCGTGTCCTACGAGGTCGCCCTGCCGCGCAATCCGGCCGGGTCGAGCCCGCCCTGGCAGGTGCGGGTCACGCGCCTGACCGACGACACCGACGGCTTCAACACCAGCCAGGACAAGTGGACGAGCCAGAGCGATCTCGTCTTCTACTCGCTCACCGCGATCCAGGACGCCAAGTTCAGCTATCCGCATTCGGCCCTGGTCGGCCTGACCGCGGACGCGAGCCAGTTCGGCTCCTCGGTGCCGGCCCGGACCTATCTGGTGGACGGCCTGCTCATCAAGGTGCCGTCGAACTACGATCCGGTCGCGCGCACCTACTCCGGCATCTGGGATGGCACCTTCAAGGAGGAGTGGTCGGACAATCCGGCCTGGGTCTTCTACGACGTGCTGTGGAACGACCGCTATGGGCTCGGCGAGTTCATCAGCGTCGAGAGCATCGACAAGTGGACCCTGTACGAGATCGGCCGCTACTGCGACGTGCTGGTCTCGGACGGCAAGGGCGGCCAGGAGCCGCGCTTCCGCTTCAACGCCCAGATCAGCACTCAGCAGGACGCCTTCGACCTGCTCCAGCAGATCAGCGCGATCTGGCGCGGCATGGCCTACTGGTCCTCGGGCGCGGTCACGGCCACCCAGGACCGGCCCGACGACGTCCGCCAGCTGGTCACGCCAGCCAACGTCATCGAGGGGCTGATCACCTACAGCTCCTCGGGGCGCAAGGCCCGCCACACGGTGGCGCTGGTCAGCTGGACCGACCCGGACAATCTGTTCAAGCCGCAGATCGAGGTCGTTGAGCACGGCGAGGGCATTGCCCGCTACGGCTACAACCCGACCAAGATCGACCTGCTCGGCTGCACCTCGCGTGGGCAGGCGCATCGCGAGGGCCTGTGGCGCCTCCTGGTCGAGAACTATGCGACGCAGACCGCCACCTACCGGGCGGGCCTCGACCATGCCGTGCGGCGCCCCGGCGACATCATCGCCATCGCCGACCCGCAGATCAGCAACATCGACGCCGGCGGGCGCCTCAAGGCCGGCTCGACGGCCTCGACCCTCCTCCTCGATCGGCCGGTCACCCTGAAGAGCGGGGTGCCCTACGAGATCTCCGTCACCCTGCCGGACGGCAGCGTGGCAGAGCGGCAGATCACGACGCTGGCCGGCGTCGACCTCACCGAGGTCAGCATCTCGCCCGCCCTGCCTTCCGTGCCGGACGCCGCGGCGGTGTGGCAGATCGCCGGCGAGGTGGTGCCGCAGCTGTTCCGGATCGTCGGCATCAAGGAGGTCGAGCCGCACATCTGCGGGATCCAGGCGCTCCAGCACGAGCCCTCGATCTATGCGGCGGTGGACGATGGCGCGGCCTTCGAGCCGCTGAACATCAGCGAGTTCCCGAACGTCGTTCTCGCCCCGACGAACCTCACGGTGAGGGAAAGCACCTACTTTGAGAACAACCTGCCGCGGCAGAGCCTGCTCCTCAGCTGGACGGCTGGCCAGCCCTTCAACTCGGTCGCCTACTACGTCACGGCCATTAAGCCGAACGGCTCGCTGGTGACCCTACCGAAGCGCAGCACCACCTCGGCGGACTTTGACGACGCGGCCACGGGCGAGTGGACCTTCATCGTCCAGGCCGAGGGGTTGAACGGGCGCCTGTCGGACGCCGCCCAGATCACCTACACGGTCCAGGGCTGGGAAGGGCTTGCCGGGCCCACCGTCACCGGCCTGCAGGTCAAGGGCGGCGGCAGCGTCTTCACGGGGCGGAGCTGCACCCTGGAGTGGGGCCTGACCTGGCCGCCGGACGTGAGGCCTTACGAGGTCGGTTACGCCTTCCGGGTGTTCGACGCGGACACGAATGCGCTCCTCCACACCGAGATCATCACCGCCGCGCAGGCGACCTACGACTACGAGGAGAACCTCAACGAGGGCGGCCCGCGGCGGCGCTTCCGGGTCTCGGTGGCGGCGCGCGACGCGATCGGCCGCGAGAGCCAGCCGGCGGTGCTCGTCGTGTCCAATCCGGCGCCCGCCATGGTCGTCCCGACGCTGGACTGGACGACGGAGAGCATCGGCGTCTGGATGACCCCGCCGGCGGACTCCGATCTCGCCGGCGTGCTGGTCTGGCTGTCCAAGACGAGCAACTTCGACCCGCTCGCCACGTCCCCTGCGGCCGATGTCGCCCCGACCGGCTTCCTGCTGCTGCCGGCCGAGGCCGAGACGACCTATTACGTGCGGGTCGCCTTCTACGACAGCTTCGGCAAGAACCCGGCCGAGCTGAACATCTCGCCGCAGGTCGAGATCCGCACCACCAACAAGATCATCGACGTCCAGGCGCCCGACATCCCGACCGGGCTCAACCTGACGACGGATCTGGAAGTCTCGGCGACTGGCGTGGCGACGGCCGCGATCACCGCGACCTGGAACCCGGTCGGCAGCAGCAACCTCGGGATCTACGAATTCGAGCTGACGGAGGGCGACGGCGTCACGAACTCGTCCTGGATCCGTGACCGCGCCGACAAGGGCCAGCCGACCTTCACCTGGCGCAACCTCAAGCCGGGCGTTCTCTACACGGCCCGCGTCCGCACCGTGAACGACAGCGGGGTGGCGGTCTCGGGCTGGTCCCCGATCGCTACCATCACCGCGGCCAAGAACACCGCGAAGCCCGGCGCGATCACGAGCTTCACCGTGGACGCCGCCTACCGGACGGCAAGCCTGTCGTGGGTCAACCCGAGCGACCCGGACCTTGCCGCGATCGAGGTGTGGGTCGGGACGCGCGACGACGGGGCGGACGCCAGCCTGTTCGCGACAGTCCCAGCGCCGCTCAACTTCTTCAGCGACACCACCCTGGAGATCGTGCAGACCCGCAAATACTGGGTCCGGCCGGTCAACAGCTCGGGCACGGCCGGCGACTTCGTCGGCCCGAAGACGGCGACCACGGCGGCCCTCCCGGCGGCGGCACTGCAGAACGGTGTCATCGACCAGACCAAGCTCGCCGCCTCGGTCGTGGCGCCGACCGCGGTCACCAGCCTGCCGGATCCCGCAACCTGGACGGGCCCCGCGCTCGCTTACAACGCGACGGACGGCAAGCTCTACCGGCTCGTGGGTGGGCAGTGGACGACCGCGGTGCAGGCGGTCGACATCACGGGCGCCCTCACCAGCGCCCAGATCCAGTCCATTGAGGCAGCGAAGGTCGCCGGCCAGCTCACCGCCTCGCAGATCGCCAGCATCAATGCCGCCCAGGTTGTCGGCCAGATCGTCGCCTCGCAGATCGCCAGCATCACGGCGGCCCAGATCAGCGGGCAACTCACCTCCGACCAGATCGTCAGCCTTGCGGCCACGAAGGTCGCCGGCCAGCTCACGGCGGATCAGATCGCGAGCATCAATGCGGTCGCGATCCAAGGCCAGCTCACGGCCGCGCAGCTCGCCGACAACGCCGTCACCCAGGCCAAGCTCGCCTTGGGCCTCTCGGCGGTCGGGATCGTGTCCAGCCTGCCGGACCCGGCCGGCTACACGGGCCCGTCCGTGGTGCTCAACGGCGCGGACGGCAAGGTCTACCGGCTGGTCTCCGGGGCCTGGACCGCCGGCGTTGCTGCGGGCGACATCACCGGGCAACTGGGCGAGGCCCAGATCGCGGCCGGCGCCATCACGGATGCCAAGATCGCGGCTCTGGCCGCCTCGAAGATCACCGGCACCCTCACGGACGCCCAGATCGCCCAGGTTTCGGCCGCGAAGCTCGTCGGGCAGGTGGTTGCGAGCCAGATCGCGAGCATCGGTGCCGGCCAAATCTCTGGCCAGATCACGGCCGCCCAGATCGCGAGCCTGAACGCGGCCCAGATCGCCGGCACACTGTCGGATAGCCAGATCGCCGGCATCAGCACCGCGAAGCTCATCGGCCAGATCGCCGCGAGTCAGATCGCCGACAACGCCGTTGGCCAGTCGAAGCTCGCCTCCGGTCTGTCCGCCCTCGGCATCGTCAACGGGCTCCCGAGCCTCGCGGGCTACACCGGCCCCTCCGTGGTGCTCAACTCGGACGGCAAGATCTACCGCGCGGTGGGTGGGGCTTGGACCGCGGGGGTCGGGGCCTCCGACGTGACGGGCCAGCTCACGGACGCGCAGCTCGCGGCGATCAGCGCGACCAAGGTCAGCGGCACATTGTCGGATGACCAGCTCGCGGGCATCAGCGCGGCGAAGCTGATCGGACAGGTCGTGGCCGCGCAGGTGGCCTCGGTCAATGCCGCCGTGCTCCAGGGGCAGGTCACGGACGCGCAGATCGCCGGCATTAGCACGGCGAAGCTCGCAGGCCAGATCACTCAGACCCAGATTACGGACGGCGCCATCAGCACGCCGAAGCTGGCGACCGGCGCCGTCAACGCGGACAAGATCGAAGCTTGCTCGATCCTGGCCTCGAAGCTGGCGGTGGCGAGCCTGAACCTCGCCGCGAACGGCGGCCTCCAGCAGGGCACCTCCGGCTGGTGGGGCGCGGCCGGCGGCACGGGCATCACTCCGCTCGTGGAGGGCATCCGCACCGATTGGGCTCCGCAGGGCATGCGGGTCTTCTCGGTCCGCTACGACGATGCCAACAAGCCGACGAGCGGCATCTCCGAGATCATCTACGCCAACCCGGATGCGACGGGGGCCCAGCAGCGGATCCCGGTCACGCCGAATGCGCGCTACGAGTTCTCGGCCTACGTCTCGGCGCACCGCTGCACCGCCTATGTGTCGATCATCTGGTGGGACGCCACCGGCACCTACATCACCGAGCACGGCGGCAACAACATCGTCGCCACGCAGCTCGGCTCTGGCTCATCACTGGCGGATTGGGATCGGCTCGCCCGCTCCTGGGTGATCGCCACCGCGCCGGCCAACGCCGCCAGTGCCGATATCCGGGTCCGCTGGTACAACTTCGGCAGCAACCCCTACTGCATGGCGGGCGGGTTGTTCTTCGCCCAGGCCGTCGAGGGCCAGACCGAGCCGAGCCCGTACTCCGACGCGGGCGTGACCACGATCGAGGGCGGCAACGTCCGCACCAGCTCGATCTACGGGGACCGGCTCGTCGCCCGCACCATCACGGCGGGGCAGATCGCGGTCGGGGCCATCACGGCGACCGAGATTGCCGGTTCGACCATCACGGGCGACAAGATCGCGGGCGCGACCATCACGGGCGGGCTGATCGCCGGCCGGACGATCAGCGCCGGGCATATCGTGGCCGCGACGCTCACCACCAATGAGATCGCCGCCCGCACCATCACGGCGACCAACCTCGCCGCAGGGACCATCACCGCCTACGAGATCGCCGGCTCGGCCATCACGGGCGACCGTATCGCGGGCGGGACGATCACCGGAGGCAACATCTCCGGCGCCACGATCACGGGCTTCAACATCTCTGGCCGCACCATCGGGGCCGGGCACATCGTCACCGGCAGCCTCACCGCGAACGAGATCGCCGTCAACTCGCTGACGGGTGACCGGATTGCCGGGTCCACCATCACGGGTGACCGCATCGCCGGCAACACCATCACGGGGGCGAACATCAGCGCCGGGACGCTGACTGCGCGCGAGCTGGCGGCCGGATCGGTCACCGCCTCGAAGCTGGTCCTCACCGATCCCAGCAACATGCTGAAGAACGGGGACTTCACGAACCCGATCGACGGCTCGGCGAACTCCGAGGGCTGGTCTCTCGGCGGCGGCGACACGCTCATCGATACGTCGGTCGCGACCGACCCCGGCGGTATGCACCGCCTGCGCTCGAATGCACGCGACTGCGCCTATTCCGACCCGATCGCGGTGCGGCCGGGCGACGTCATCAACCTGTCGGCGCGCGTCTTCAACGCAAACGGCGAGCGGGCCAGCCTCATGGCCGTTCTCACCGATGCCGCCGGGGGGAACGGCCAGTGGCCGACCGCGGCCTACACCGACCTCAAGAACCAATGGGTCGATCTCTCGGGTCAGATCACCATCCCCGAAGGCATCCAGCGGATGCAGGTGCTCCTGCTGTGTGACAAGCCCTACGCCTATGGCAGCTACGTCTACTGGGGCAAGGTGCAGGCGCGGAAAGCTGCCAACGCTCAGATGATCGTGGATGGCGCGATCACGGCTGCCAAGATCGCCGCGAAGTCCATCACCGCAGGTCAGATCGCCACCGGCACCATCACGGCGACCGAGATTGCGGGCAGCACGATCACCGGCGACAAGATCGCCGGCAGCACCATCACCGGGACCAACATCGCGGGCGGCACCATCACGGGCAGCCTCATTGCTGGCGGCACCATTCAGGCGGGCAACCTCGCAGCCGGCTCCGTCACGACCAGTAAGCTGGCGGTTGCGTCGCTGAACCTCGCGCCGAATGCCGACTGCACCAACGTCGACAGCAGCGGCTTCGTGGCCGGCTGGTCGGTCGGCGGTGGCAACTCGGGCGCGGTGATCGTCAACGACGGGACGGACACCAACCACGCTCCGGCCGGGATGCGGGCCTTCCGCTGCCGTACCAACGGGGAGAACATCGCCCAGGGCACGATCGCAGAAGTCCACATCGACCGCCAGAAGACGGACGGCAATGCCGAGAGGATCTCCGTCAGGGCCGGCGAGTATTACGAGATCAGTGCCTATCTGGCGACCATCCGCTGCCAAGCCATTGTCGGCTTGATCTGGCTCGACAACAACCAGAGTTACATCGGTGAGACCTGGGGCAATTGGACGACCCTGGACTGGCAGGGTTCGTTCTACAACTCCGTGGAAGAGTGGGACCAGTACGCCCGCTCGAAGCTGATCGTCGTCGCTCCGGCCGGTGCGGTCTACGCGCAGCCGCGGGTGCGGTTCGGCAACACCTGGATCAACGGTCAGGGCTGGCACTACGTCATGGTGTCCGGCCTGATGTTCGCCAAGGCCATCGAGGGCCAGACGGAGGTGTCGCCCTATTCGCCGCCGGGCCTGACCACCATTGACGGCGGCACCATCCGCACGGGCTCGCTGCACGCCAACCGCATCATCGCGGGCTCGATCACCGCGGATCGGATCGCGGGTGGGACCATTACGGCCGGTCAGATCGCGGGCGGCACCATCACCGGAGACAAGATCGCCGGGCGCACGATCTCGGCCGGCAATCTGGTCTCGGGCACGATCACCGCCAACGAGATCGCCGGGCGGACCATCACGGCGGACCGGATCGCAGGCGGAACCATTACGGCCTACGAGATCGCGTCGCGGACCATCACGGCCTCGCAGATCGCGACTGGGACGCTCACCGCCAATGAGCTGGCGGCCGGATCGGTCACGACCAGCAAGCTTGCCGTCTCCAGCGCCAACTTCGCCTTCAACGCCGACATGGCCCAGGGCCTCGCCGGCTGGACGGCTGGCGGCCAGACCTGGGGCGGGACGCCCGACATCTTCGTGGAGACGGGCTGGGTGCCGTCGGGCTTCAAGGGCTTCGCCGGCTACGGCACGGGCTGGACTGGGGCCGGCGGACAGTGGTTCGACACCTGGCACCAGCGCATCGACACGAGCAACAACCTCCAAGCATTTCCCTGCTATCCGAACACGCCCTACGAGTTCTCGGCCTACGTCACCTGCCATCGCTGCGATGCGCAGATGCATGTCCTGTGGCTGGACAGCGCCGGCAACGCCATCCGCTACGACGGATCGAACGTCATCGGTCAGTTCGCGAAGGTCGGCGGAGCCCTGACCGACTACCCGCGGATGGCGATCCTCGCGACCTCGCCGTCCAACGCCTACGGGTTCAAGGTGCTCTACCGCGGTCAAAACATCACCGCGGCGGGCCCCCTCATCTTCGTAGTCGGGGCCATGTACGCTGCGGCGCGGGCGGGCCAGGCCGAGTGCTCGCCCTACGTGGACCCCGGGGTCACCACGATCACCGGCACCAACATCACCACCGGCTCGATCTACGGGGATCGGCTGGTGGCTCGCACCATCACGGCGGGCCAGATCGCGGTCGGCGCCATCACCGCGACCGAGATTGCCGCCAATACCATCACGGCGGACCAGATTGCGGGCTCCACCATCATCGGCTGGAATATCCAGGCGCGCACGCTCGGCGCCGGCCATATCGCGGCCGGGGCCATCACCGCTTATGAGATCGCGGCCAACACCATCACCGCGAACCAGATCGCCGGCCAGACCATCATCGGCTGGAACATCGCCGGCAACACGATCTCAGCGGACAAGCTCGTCGCGAACTCGATCACCGCCGGGCAGATCTCGGCCGGCGCCATCGGCGTGGACCAGCTCGCGGCGGGCGCGATCACGGCCGACAAGATCGGCGTCGGGCTCAACTCGACCAACCTGCTCTACAACTCTGACTTCCGGGCGGGCACGCCCGGCGTGAACAACTGGGGCGGCGGCACCGTCCCCGGCATCTACGGGACGTGGTCGAACCTGGGGGATCTGGGCAACCGCGCCCCCTACATCGGGCTCAACCAATCGGGCCCCGGCTGGCAGCCGAACGGGATGGGCTCGTTGCAGGTGAGCTGCGCCGGCACCCCGCCGGCCGGCTATGTCTGGGACACCTATGCGTCGACCCCGAAGCAGGACGGCACCTGGAGCCAGCGGTTCCCGGTGGTCGCCGGCAAGCGATACGAGGTGTCCGGCTACGTGTCGGCTCACCGCTGCAAGGCTCACCTCATCATCGTCTGGATGGATGCCAACGACGCCTATTGCGGGGAGGCCTGGACCAACACCGTCGAGAACGCGATGAGCAACGGCAACCTGAGCGCCTGGGCGCGCATGGGTTGCTTCGCCACCGCCCCGTCCAACGCCGCCACGGCCGCAATCTACCTGCGGACGACGTTCAATGGTGGTGACGGCCCTTATACCTTCTGGAGCGGCCTCTACTTCGGGCAGGCCAAGCCCAATCAGGCCGAATATTCGGACTGGGCGCCGGGCTCCTCGACCGTGATCTGGGGCGACACCATCGCCACCGGCACCATGAACGCCAACAAGATCACCGCCGGCACCATCACGGCCGACAGGATCGCTGCGAACGCCATCACCGGGTACCAGATCGCTGGCACGACCATCTCCGGCTGGCACATCCAGTCGAACTCGATCTACGCCGACAAGATCCAGGTCGGCGGCGGGCAATCGCTCACGAGCTGGATGGGCTCGGATACCACCAAGATCAATGGCGGCGCGATCGAAGCTAACTCGATCCGGGTCAACGCCCTGACGGTGGCCCTGCGCGGCGTCCGCACGGTCGGCATCGACTTCTCGGTTGACAAAAACACTCGCACCGTCTCGTGGACAGGAGGTCACGTCCTGTGGATCGACGACGCCGGCAACAATGTCGCGAGCTGGTGCCCAGGCGGCAGCGGTAACGCAGGCGCCACCCTCTGCTACATCTGGTGGGACAAGCGGCGGCCGAACCAGCTCAACTTCGCCGCCAACAACTGGCCTGACATCTTCGCCGATAAGAACACCGTCCTTATGTGTTCTTACGACGGCTATGCTGGGCTGAACCCGACATACGGCGGGACGATCATCGACGGCAGCCGGATCAACACCGGCACCATCACCGCCAACCAGATCGCCGCCAACGCGATCCAGGCCAGCCACATCGCGGCCGGACAGATCACCGCAGAGAAGATCGGCGCCGGGCAGGTCACCGCGGACAAGATCGGGGCCGGCATGATAACGGCCGGCGTCATCCAGATCGGCGGCAACAATTTCGTGCTGGAGGCACCGAACAACACGGGCCTTGGTCGCATGTACTGCCGCGACAGCAACGGCACGTTGCGTGTGGCGGTTGGCTACATCAACGATCTCTCCGGTGGCGGCTGGGGTCTCGCGATGTGGGATGACGCCAGCAACCTCATCCTCAACGGGACCGGCGTCAACGGTGGCGGCCTCTGGGTCAACTCGGTCAGCGCCAACAAGCTCTCGGTGACGCAACTCTCGGCCATCACCGCCAATGTCGGCACCATGACCGCCGGCCTGCTTCAGAGCGGCGACGGTCAGATGCAGGTCGACCTTAACAACAAGCGGATCATCATCTGGGGCTGACCGTGACGTGGCGCGTACTCATCGGACAGCACCCCTCGGGACACCAGGGGCTGTTCGTCTCGAAACCCGGCTATGACCTGTTCGGCTGCGACCCGACCAACAACTCGCAGTGGATGTTCTCCTCCGCTGCGGGCCGGATGGCGAACATCCTCCAGGCGGGGACGAGCAATCTCGATCAGGTCGTCAATATCCCCGACATCGGCTACTATCCGTGGTACTACTTCGACCGCTACGACCCCTCCGCTGGGCAGCTCTCCCAAGAGGAGAACATTTATGGAGGCAACTACGGCTTCCCGCGGTTCCAGTTCCAGTACCTGAACCGAGCCCAATTCAAGATCGCGAAGCTGCGGCCGGACTTGGACCCCAACGCCGTGCCGGGTTATTTCCGGTATGTGATCCTCACCTTGCCGATCAAGGGATAGATCATGCCCTGGCGAACTCATATCGGGCCCGGGGCCTTCCGGGTGATGCGCCCTGGCTTCGATGTGTTCAACCCGTCCTGGGATGGCATCCTGATGGACCTCGGGGTCAGGACGGGTCAGATCCTGGAGCACGGCATCGTCACCCTCGGGGCTCATCCAACCTCGTCAGGGGCGAAGCAGGCCACGGTCGGCATTGGGCCCTACAGCGTCACTCCGGACGTGATCCCGATCGCGGTGCGCCCGAACGGCACGGTCCAGTGGCCGCCGATGGCTCTCCAGCCGAGCGGAAACGCCTTCAACGCGACGGTCCCGCGTCACACCATGAAGCTCCAGATCTCCACGAACCAGTTCGTGATCTCGTGTTTCAGCGTCGGTGGCATCTACACCGAACTGCCGGACAAGATCATGTACCTCGTCTATCGCCGCCAGACCTTCTCGTGAGACCCATGGCCTTCAACGCTCAGTTCAACGTCAATGGCGATCCGCTGAAGATCTGGAACCACGCCGGCGGCGCGCCGGGCGATCCGCTCGACCCGGCCCTGATCTTCTCGGCCCAGTATCCGCCAGCCGTGGCCGAGGAGTTCATCTTAGGCTCGCCTGCAGATATGACGCAGCAGTGGCGTCCCAGGGTCGAGACCGCGCGCAAATACTATACATTCCCGTGGATCTGCGGGACCTACATCAACAACGACGGGACCATCATCCCGATGGGGGCGCTCGTCATCACCAACACGCAAGGCGTCGCCCAGGCCTACTGGGTCTGCCAATACACCCTGACCCCGCTCGGCGACGGGCGCTTTGCCATCGACTGGTCTGTCCAGGGCGGCGGCACCTCCGGCACAGGGATGATCACGGCCGGCACCCTCAAGTTCTGGGTGCTGGGCAGAGGAGACTGAGGTGTTCTTCATCTACAACGACGCGGGCCGCATCACCCAGATGGTGGGCCAGAGCCAACCCGGCTACGCCGACCTGCTGCGCGAGGCCGGCACGAACTTCGTGGAGGTCGGCCAGGACATGACCGACACCTACGTGGACCTGAGCAGCGGTACACCGGCCCTGAAGCGGCGCCCCGAGCTGCCGGGCGAGTTCGACACGACCACCCTCAAGCCGTTCGAGCAGGCGACGCTGCCCGGCGTGCCGGCCTGCAGCATCGTGGTCGAGGAGGGCCCGCTCGGGCCCGGCCAGACCCCGCACCCGGGCGGCGATCTCGCGATCGGCTTTGTGGTCCCGGGCAGCTATCGCCTCTCGATCGAGCCGTTCCCGTATCGGCGGCGCGTCTTCACCCTCACCGTCACGGAGCCGTCTGCCCAATGAGCCTCATCATCGGACCGAGCCTGGACCAGTTCCAGGATCTGGCCTACGCCGCCCTGATGCGCTTCTACGCCGAGATCGGCCAGAAAGAGCGCTCGGCCGTGCAGCGCGCCATGGACACCAACAAGGCGGCCCAGGCCCGCGCCTTCCTCTCCTCGGGCGTGCGCTCGACCATGCTGGAGGAGGAGGCCCGGATCCGCGGCCTCACGGTTGCGCAGCTGGCCCAGCAGGTCGACGCCGCGGCCACCCAGGCCGAGCAGATCGAGCTGGCGCGTGTCGCGTGCTCGCAGGAGGTCTACGCCGCCACCGACCATCAGGGCGTCCTGGCGGCGCTGAAGAGGCGCGGCATTCCGCTCGCCTAAGCCCGGCGCCGCCGGCACAACCCCCAGGAGACTGCTGATGGACAAGACCGTGCCCGCCGGCGCGGCGTTTCTGCTCGACTTCATCGCGAGCAAGGAGGCGCCGCGGGGCTACAACACCGTGTTCGACAACAAGATGTCGATGATGCCGAATCCCCTCACCACCATGACGGTGGCCGAGGTGGTCGCGCAGGGCCCCTGGCGCACCAAGACCTTCGGGTCGAGCGCGTGCGGGCGCTACCAGTTCATGACCGCAACCCTGCAGGGGCTGATCAAGGAGCTCGGGCTGCGCAGCACTCAGGTTTTCGATCCGGACCTTCAGGACCGGCTCGGCTACCACCTGCTGCGGCGCCGAAAGTACGACCAGTTCATGGCCGGCACCGTCTCGGCGACCGCCTTCGGCAACCAACTTGCCATGGAGTGGGCTTCCTTCCCGGTGCTCTCGGACATCAAGGGCGCCCACAAGGCGGTGAGGCGCGGGCAGACCTACTACCTGGGCGATGGCATCAACAAGGTGCTCGCCACGGCCGCCGAGGTCGAGAAGGCGATCGCCAAGGCGAAGAGCCTCGGCAACGCGGCGCCGGCGCCCGCGCTGGTCGTGGTGCGGGTCGCGGAGCCTGTTGTGGTGGTCCCGGCGACCCCCGCGACCCCGGTGCCCCCGGCCGTACTGGCGACGACGGGCTTCGTGGCGCGGCTCGGCGGCTGGATCGATCGCGTCTTCGGGGCCGCCTGATGAAACGCGGCATCCTCCGCACCGTGGAGGGCGGCCGGCTTCTGTTCTGGTGCCCGGGGTGCGCGGGCGCCCACAGCATCCGCATCGGTGAGGGGGAAGGTCCGCGCTGGCAGTTCAACGGCAACTACGACCGTCCGACCTTCACCCCCTCGGTCTTCGTCAACCCGCCCGGCCCGTACTTCAACCCGGGCTCCCCCGTCTGCCACTCCTTCGTGAGGGACGGCCAGATCCAATTTCTCGGCGACAGCACCCATCACCTCGCCGGGCAAACCGTTCCGCTGCCTGACTTCGACGCAGCCTGAGACCCTCGCCCTACGGGTTTAGACAGGGCACCACCCCAGCAACATCCAAGGACTATCCCATGATCCGCAAGCTCTCGCTCGCGGCGCTGGCGCTGTGCGCGCTCGCCGCTCCCGCTCTGGCCGGCGCGACGCCGCCCGAGCTCTGCGCCGACTGTCCACTGAAGGGCGGCTCTGGGGCTGGAGGCCTCGCGTTCGGCCTCATGCTCCTCGGTGGCGTCTCGCTCGCCCTGCCGGCCGCTGTCGCACTCCTGCGCCGCCTGCCCCTGGCCGGTGTCGCCCTGGCAGGCCTTCTCACACTCCTCGGGCCAGCCCTCTCCGCCGAGGTGACGGCGGTCGCCAACACCGCGGTGGTGGTGCCCTGGGGCGACTGGATCGTCGCCATCGCCCAGACCATCACCTCAGTCCTCGTGCCGATCCTGGTGACCGTGATCACCGCTGCGATCGCCCGCATCGCCCCGTGGTTGCAGCTGTTCATCACCCAGAAGCGGATCCAGCAGATGGTCGAGGCCTGCCTGGAGTATGCCCTCAACACCGTCGAGGGCGCAGCCAGGGGCACGGCGCTCAATGTCGAGATCGGCTCGAAGGTGCTCGCCACCGCGGTCAACCGTGCGCTCAACGCTGCTCCGGCGGCGGTGGTGCGCGCCGCGGGCGGCCCGGAGGGTGTCGCCAGGACGATCTTCCGGGCCCTGCACCTGGAGGAGACCGCGAACGCCAACACCGTCCTGACGCCTGTCCTGAACGGGCTGCCGGCGGCGGCCAGGAAGTAAGCGCACATAGCCAGACAGGAGGCGGCCATGCGGATCCCCCCACGGCACTGCTGGCTGGCTTACCTCGCGCCTTGGCACCACCGAGCCATGATCCAGTACGACCCCGATCCGGTCATCAACGAGCGCATCCGCAGAGCCGTCCGCTACGGGCAAACCCGCTGGGCCGAGGTGTGGCTCTCCCTCATCATGGTGACGCTCGGGGGGGTGCTGCTCCTGCCCGAGCCCACCTTCGTCGGCCCGGAATGGCGCGTGATCGCGTCCTGCGTGACCGAGCGCACGGCCGGGACGATCTCCGTTGCGGTGGGCGGGGCGCGCATCCTCGCCCTCTGGATCAACGGCCGGCGCGGTCGCGAGACCTCCCTGATCCGCACCATCGGGTGCATGTCAGGCTTTGCGTTCTGGCTCGCAACCGCGGCCGGCTTCGCGGCAGCCTACCCGCCGCTCTCCACCGGCATCGCGGTCTACGGTGTCCTCGCCCTGGCCGAGCTTCATTCGTCGGGGCGGGCCGCCTCCGACATGGCGGCCGAAGACACCTTCGGCCTGCGCAAGAGGAGGCGAGCTGGTGGCCGACTTGGGCGTATCCTTTGACAGCTGGCCGGCGATCGTCGTCGGCATCACGGCCGCGCTGGCGGGCGCCCTCGTCCCGCTGAACGGCTTCATCAAGACGCTGCTCGATTACCGGCTGGAGGCGAAGAAGGCCGAAGCGCTCCAGGCCGAAACCGCGCGGGACGTCGCATCCGCGTCCGGCCCCGCGGTCCTCGACTCGATCGCGATCGCCGACCTGACGGACGCGGTGAAGGAGCTGGCCCTGGCCATCCGCGAGGACACCGCGTCGGACACGGCCCGGCACAATGACCAGCTGATCAGTGTCTTGGAGCGCCTCACCGACCGCCTCGAAGATTTGGAGGAAGGCGGCCGCGGGCCTCACCAGGGCCAGCCTCGCGGCTCCCGCCGCGACCAGCATCCCCGCTGACCGGCCAAGCCCGCCCGGCACCCGCCGCGGCAGGCAACTCTTTTGGCGGAACGCGTCAAGTGGTCCGATCACGCTCCTCTGCGAACGCTGTGCCCGCAGCGGGTTCGCGTCATAAGCGGTCATTAGCTCCTTTCAAGAGAACGAGCAGAGTAGACCCATTCATATTTTCAAACTAGGCAAGATGAAGAACGCCAACGCTCATGCACTAGTCGAGCATGTGGTGTCCGCACCTGTGAGCCTCACCCTTATCAAGAATGCCGATCGCAGGCTTTCGCGCAAGGAAGATCTGCCTCAAATAGAAGCGGCGATCGAGCGGACAGGCGGGATAGCTGTTTGCTTTTTGGCTTGGGCCACCTCTCGAAGGAGGGGCGGCCTTGCAACCATTGATTACAGAAAAATCGTTAGCAAGCCTAGCATTCTACTGATTTACATGTTTTAGTACTTTGAATCAGAGTGCCGCCCAAATTGTTGCATGCGTTTATGTTCTCCTGGTCCCCCAAACATGCCTGCTTCGCAGCGTCGCACCCCGGATGGTCTTTTGCTTTTGTGCATTCGGTTGTCGCACTGTAGGTAGCCTTGACGTTTCCCTTTTTTTTGCAGACGCACATTCCCGTATATATCTTATTTTTTGCCAGTACAGGATGGCTCATTGACACAGAGATCAGCAAGCTGGCAAGGAAAATTTGAGACAACTTTTTTAATGACCACATGATTTTCCTCCCATTTTCGTAATGTGGCTCGCACTCCCGAGCGATCTTTCGATGGAAAGCGACGTCACGTCTTCCCGTTATTCCACAAGCGCAAGCCGCACCAGCTGCTGGTTGGTCAACCCCTTTAAGTCGTCCATGGGGATGCCGGTGCGTGTATTGTTATGCGCAATTATAGCGTTGCGTTGCTCATCGTCGCTCATTGTTTTGAGTTTATCTCTATTATAACGCATGGCCTGCGCCAAAAAAACCACGATAGCGCCTTTGCCAATTAATTCATCGTTATTAAACCGCTGAGGATTGTCTTCTGGGGCTCGTTTAGTATGTCCAGCCAATTCTACAATTAGAGTATTGCGACAGTCCTCGTCCGACATAGTTTTCAAGCTGGCTTCGTTCCTCCACTTTCCTGCTGCCAACACACCGCGAAGCGTCATTTCAATAGAAAGCGACATCACGTCCTCCGGTCATTCCTCAAGGGCAAGCCGCACCAGCTGCTGGTTGGCCAACCTCTGTATGTCGCCGATGGGGCTGCTGGTACGTGCATTGTTGTGCGCAGTTCTAGAATGATCCGAAATATACGTCACCCGCGCGATTGGCGGCTTCATCGAACCGCGCCAGGGCGCGCGATTGTTTTTTTACCTTTATTCCCGCTTGTCCAGCACTCTACAAAAGCGTACCCGGGCCTTAGAGGTTTGTGCATTCTGCTGGAGCCTGCCCCTCAGATGCAGGATGCCAGCTCTTGCCGTGGTATGTCTTCTTGCATTCTTTGGCGCTGGCTCTATGGCTTAGAACGTGGCCTGAGCACTCTTGCCTAGAGCAGCATTCCTGCTCGTTGATGAAAGGACTACAAGGACGTGCGCGTGCGTGAGCTGCATTCGCATTGAGTGATGCGCCTGCGACGGCAATCCCAGCTACGATCACAATCCGGCAAGCGAGACAGGAAGGCGTCTTCGGAGCGGCGGACTTATTGCCGATCCGCCTTACCGCGGTCGGACAAAAGATCCTTTGCATGGCTTCCTCCTCGCTTTGCGCCTCCCAGCGTTCCCCGCTAAGGCCGGATCGGCTTGTACTAGGTCTCGTCGAATCAGTTTGTCATCGTGCCCGGCCTCAAGCCCGGCCGGCGTGACGCGTCTCTTCTCATAGCTCGGATAGTCATCTGCGTGGTCTTACCTCGGTCGATCTCATCGAAGCTGAAAAGGCAGGAGCTGTCTTTTGTGGCTGAATTGGCTAATTGACGCGCCGTCCGGTTCGAATTTGCCCAAACGGGCGCTCAATTCTGCTCTGCTTTCATAACCAAGTCACATTGATGTCGGCGGGCCCTGTGTTATACAATTCATAGTCTATACCCGCTGGCGGAGCGGACCATTTTAGAGTTTTCTTTGCAGCTCCTTCAAGCACGGCGTGCTTAATTACCTCTTTTGAACCATCATCCCTGACATTCACTCTCGCTTTATTCCCTGAACCAGTGAGCGAGAGCCTGGCGCCCGTTACGCCGTTGGGGATCGCAAGTTCTGTTTTCGTATCAAGAACCGGCATTGGCGCTCTTCCTTATGGTCCTGGATTGCCACGATTTATCGGCTTAGCGGCGGCGCTCGCACGGGCTCGAATAAGAATTGAACCCGGAGTTACTGTCACGGTGTCAACGGAGGCTTCTTCGCGAGCCCAAAATACTCTTTGCGCAGCGCTGTGGGGAGATACGGAGCCTCCCCATTCCAGTCAGACGACAGCTGGTCGCTGCTCCATGACCATGTGACACTTGACCGTTGCAGTTCTTGGACTAGCTTCTCCAGCTTGTTAGTCAGATTTTCGTCCGCCTTAACGTTGGTGCTAAAAGATTGACCCTTCCAATCGATGTTTTTGGCCGCCGCCAGCGGAATTGGATATAACCTGATGTTATAGACCGTGCTCTCGAGGTAATTGCCCTTCTCGACAAAGTTGATGGGCCACGTGTCTGTGGCAACCGCGAGGGAAATTATCCCCCGGTGTGTGTCGGTTCCGAACTCTCTGTGTCCGCTCCTCATACAGAAGGTATTTCTTCCAGCTAAGTCGGGTCCGTCGCATTTTATTGTTAGGAAGCGGTCCCAATAAACCAGGCTGCCGCCACCGATGAAACCGCCCTCACCGAACGCAATGATTTTGCCGGATTGCGGGAGAATAAGGGGAAGCACCTTGTAGAATTGCGCAAATGCCGAGAAGTTCGAGCCGTCGAATGTGCATTGAGCATCGTCGTAGTAAGTGATTTCGGAGACCGGAATCCATTGCACAGCGGAACCACTGCCGCCGAGATTAAACTGCTGATGAGTCTGCAACGATCGACCGCCCTTTATATAGCCCAAGCCCAGCTCGGCGCTGCGCAGACAAGGAGTCTGATCCCAGATCTCGTAAATCTTCTTCGCATCGTTCCCAAGACATTCGTCGTGGGCGGTGACTGCAGCGCTCTTATATTCGGCGGGCCCTGTAGGCTTTGCGCCTGACAAACTTGCGTAAGCGGAGGCAAAACTGTCGGCGATCTGGAGGCATACTTTCCCGCCGTCGTCTTGGAATGCAGGTTCCTGCGGGATCACCATTTTAATGCTTGCGGCGTAACGGTATAGCCTATTTAGGGTAAGGAAATCCTGTCCCATCATCCGAAACTTGACCATTATCTCGGCCTCGGTCGTATCGTCGATGGAGTGACGATATCCCGTGGCGAGCCAGGGAAATATGTCGGCCCAGTTGCACACCCAGACGCCGATCGGCACGAAGTCCTCGTTTCCGTCATTGCCGCTGCTTTCATGAGCTCCGGAACCGCCCGTTCCGGTCGGCGGATTCGTCGTGGTTGACTGGCCCATCGTCCCCTCCTCTCCGGATTACGTACGCAGCAGGCTCCGTGTAGACAGACGATTTGAGGCGACATCCTGCTTGAACTTCGTTATCGGGCCGGTGTCCGGCTTTGAGGTCGTTGCCCGCTTAAGGAAATCATTGATGCTCTTCTCGAAATTCTGACCAGGATGCGACTTCTCAAAAAGCGCCTTCATCTTGTCATACGTTGCGAGCTTGGCGGCCATCTCGGCCTTGTCCTTCGTTAGCTGCTTTGTGTCCTTTTCTACCTTCGGTGGCTTCACAAAGTCGGGCGCTTTTGGAAGGCTCTTCGTGATCTTGACGGGTGGAGCGCCGAGCGGGGCGAATTTTGCGACGTCCTCGAAGGCCTTGTCATTCAACTTGCCCACCCAACTTGTTACCTGCTCGGCGACACAAGCGCCGATGTAACCGCCCTCGCACTTAACCTTGACCTTTCTCACGTCCTGCGAGCCGCTGGCGTCATAGGTGGCTTCAACAGTGACGCTCGATAAAGTGTTGGCATAGGAAAACTTGGAGGCTCCGCCATATTTCCAGGCGCTGGCCTCAGCTTCGTCGACCACAGTCATGTTGGCTTGGCCAATTCCGCCCCATAGCACGCCGACCACCATGCCTTCGCCAAAATTCTTCCGAAAGTCCGAGGCTGCGTCCGCCCATTCCCTGTGCAATTTTTGAGCGTCTGCAACCAACCTCGCCAAGGATTTAAGTTTTACATGCTTCGGAGCAGTTGGGGGATAATTTTTATCTCGGAACAAGTCAAAAACTTGAGGTATGGACCATTCAGTGGCCTCCACATAAGGATGCTCCAATATTTTATCAAGCTTCCCCATATAATCATTGTACCGGTCCAATACCTGTCCGGCTAGATTTTTTGGCGCCGCCGACAGTGACCCCAGCATCTCAAGGGGAGTAAGTTCGTTGAAGTTGATAAACTCATATCCGCCGTAGTGAATAATCTCATACACGACGCCCAGTTGCTTCTTGATTCCTGCCGATGAATATCCAAAATAGGCGGTAACAGCCGATGTGAGTTTCTCAACACCTTCTACACCATAGGATCCGGCCATGCCGATTGAGGCTTGGTGCATATCGGTCGTGTAAACGAGATCGCTCTCGCCTCGCATCGTCATGTCGGCCTTTTGCTGCGCGACTTTCGTGGTGATGTGCCGCTCGTCACTCAAAACAGAAATATAGAAGTTGCCCAGCGCATCCACTGTAGAGCCGATCTTCACTCCGTAAAAAGGGTTATTGACGTCCATGGGCTTTCCTTTCATGGCGTGAGCGGCGCGGGTTAGGCGGCGCAGATCCTGAATCTATCGTCGGGCGCTGCGATGGAGCCGCGCTCCAGCGTTCACCACCACCAGAGAAGGGGCACAGCCCTGACGGTGCGGGAGCGCCCAAGCTTGCTCTTCTTGGGTTTAGCCATTGCCTCAGCAATCTCGGCGATGCCGGCCGCCAGCAGGAGCACGCCATACCAGAGCGTGCTGGCGATCGTGAACGCCACCGTCGTGGACAGGCCCGCGATGCCGAGGGCAAGCAGGAGGACACCGGGGGCAATAAACCACCACCCTCGACCGGGCGAGATGCCAGCCTCCCTCACGCGCGCCGTGCTGCTCATGTGGCTCCCCAACATGTGCGAGTCGCTTCAGGGGATCGGGGGAGGCAGTCTACGTCAGCGGCGATCCCGTGCTTGATCAAACCGGACAATCACGCTCAGCTGATTATGAATTGGCAGGAGGTTTGGCTCAGCGAGGGAAAATACGGGTCCATGGCCGCCAGGAGAACGTATCCAAACGGAATCAGGGTGCACTGGCGGACCGTCCTGCCCACGCTGAGCATTCATTGGACGCCAGCTGAGGGCGAAAACTTACTTTGGCCCAGCCACGGCCGGAGCACGTTCGACGATGATCGGACGGTCCTCCTTCAATGAGCGACCGAGAGCGTTGGCGCAGGCCGGGATCCCGTCTCCGGCCCGAGGGTCGCACGTCGCTGGTCAAGAGCGTGCCGCGCATGCGCCAGGGCCGAAGGCCGACATCCGGTCGGTGTCACCGCCCCCGGGCGACCGGCCCAGCACGGCCGAGACGAGCCGGTGTAACTCGCCCTCCAGCGCGGCGAGCCCTGCCCCGTCGGCGCGCGGCGCCGCGTCGGCAATCTCGACCAGCCGCTTGATCGGCCGCCAATCCGCCTCCGACCGACGCCGGGTTAGCGGGCCGACGCGGCCGCGAAGAACGACCCGGCAAGACTGACCACGAGGCCGCCGACATAGAAATATTGCTGGAACTGGTCGAAGAAGCTCTGGTCCCCGTTGCTAAGGTAGGCTGCGACGCCCGGGTGGACGGGCAGGATTGGGCTCTTGTCGTCGGGATCGGGCGCCTCGATCTGGTTGGCAAGCGGCGTGATGGCCACGAGCTTGGCCTTCGTGGTCAGGATCGAGCGGGCGATGGCCGCGGCCACGACATTGGGCATCAGCTCCGACGCGGCGAACCGGTAAGTGACGGCCAGCATCGTGACGGTGTCGCTCGGCGTGACGGGCGGCGCCCGGAATGCCCCGGCGGGCACGTCGATCGACTCGAAGCCGGGGAAGCGCTTGCCGATGGTCTCCGCCTCGTCGAGCCCGAGGATACCCGGGGTCCCCTTCGTCGCGGTGTTTATGCCGGCCTCGCCAGCAGGATCGCGGTTCGCACCGCATTGCGCCGCGCCGCCTCGCCCATCGCTGGGTCGGTCGCGATCCGATTTGCCCACTCGTGCCTCGCGACAGCCGCAGCGAGGTCCAATGCAATCCCTTTCGCGATCAGCCGTATGCCAGGCGTTGGGTCGTTCAAGTAGTCAGCAATGGCCGCGTCGAGCTCCTCGTCGGTGATCTGCGTGAGAATGTACAGCTCGCCGATGGCGGGGTGTCGGGCATGCGGGCGATGTCGGGCCGCGCGCTTGCCTGGGGAGGGCAGCGGGGGCCGGGCACCCGTGTCCTACGCCCGGCTCGCTGGCGAGGCTGTGGGGGTGGATCTCGGGTGTGTGGAGCAGGCCGAGCAGAACCACGAGCGTAAGGAAGCATGTCCCGGCCGGGGGATCCTATGCCGAAGGGCCAGCCGGTCGCGATGAGCGCAATCCTCATGCGCCTGACCCAGAAACACATCAGCAACATGAAACAGCAACGCTTACGGTGTTCCGCGCTCACATGCCACCGGCGTGGAACTGCGGGTCGGCCCTGAGGCGATCCGAGGCCCTCAGGGCCGGCTCGCTCATTGTCGCAGATTGGGCTTGATCCGTCGGATCGCGATGCCCGCGCCAAGCCGTCAAAGGGCTCGCCGGCGGCCGGTCGGCGGCTGGATCTCCCGACCGTGCTCGACGTAGGCGCGGCGGGGCTTGCGGCGCTGTCTCATGCAGGGAGGCATGCACGACGCCCGTTGCTGCAGGATTGCGTGCGACGGTCGCGCTTGAGGCGGCAGATGGCGCGTGATGGGCGGGTGTGCCCCAGCACGCCGTCCCTAAGCTCTGGTTGCGATGCTGATCTGGTCCTGGCGGGCCCTTCGCGGGCTGCTGCCTCACCGGAGTTGGCCATGATCAAGCGCTCGCTCGCCGCTGCTGCGGTCTTCACCATCGGGCTGGCCACTGTCGCGCACGCGAACCTCAGCCTGAGCCAGCCCACCCCACCGGCCCCTCAGCCCACCGCTTGGGCCGAACCTACTCCTGCGCAGGCGGCAACGCGCACCCCGCCCAAGGTCTACGCTGAGGTGACAACCTTAGCCTCCACGACTCAGAGCGATGCCGACGAACAGCCTCAGGCCAGCAGGCCCGCTCCGCGCGTGATCGACTTGCCCCGGGCCGATGCGCCGAACCAGGGCTACGTGCCGGCCCCGGCCCCGGCTGGGGCGGCTCAGCCCGAGGGTTATCCCGCCGCGAACGAGCCGGTGGTCGCGCCGCGCAGGGTCCGTACCCCGGCGAGGGAAGTTGTCGAGGCTCCGTCCGACTATCGCCGGCCGGACCGCCCCGTCGGCTATCGCGCTGCGAAGTGGAATGGGGGCGGGGGCGCGACCTGGAAGACCGGGCGGGACGCTTACGGCTTCGAGGGCACGTTCGGCGGCTGTCATTTCACGGGCTTCAGCGGTCCGCACGGGTTCAAGCTCGACAGGAACTGCCGGTAGTCCCGAAAGACCGCATCGAGCTGCTCGTCCGTGACGTGCTTGAGCTTGTACACCTCGCCAATGGTCGGGGTGTCAGGCCCGCCGAAGAGCTCGCGTCGCCGTGCCGCTACGTGTGGACGCAGATCGCGGAGTCGGTGATTTCGGGATGCCCCGCCGAGATGCATTTCGTCGGAGCCTTGTGATCCGTCGCTGAGAGATCCCCGGCGGTGGGCCTCTCGACTTCTACGCAATCTGCCAGGAGACACGAGCGGGGTCGGCAGGTTTATCGTTGACCCATGAAGTTCACGAAAATCGAGCAACTCCGTCGAGCCAGGAGGCCGAAACCAGGGCCAGGACAATACCGCCCCCGCTACGCCGCCACCGAACAGGAAGTCTTCTTCCGCAGGTTTCGCCGGGCTCTTCAAGAACCCAACATCCCGCGCTGGATCCTCTTTGCGGGCAGCTACGACCGGTTCCTAAAGAAGGGCACGTCGACGAAATAGAGTTAGAGCCTGTCGTCATGAGCGGTGGGAGCATATGAAGCTCCCGATCAGGTGCTGACGACGCTTATTGTAGAGCTTCGGCTGCTTATCCTCGGCCTCGAGGTGGCCCAGCTTCGCGAACTCGCAGCGCGCCTCGTCGGCCGCCCACCGCTCCTATCCACCCTGTAGCTGTTCGGCGAAGTCCTCCGGCACCGCGCAGAAGCGGCCGAGGATCACGGCGCTCTCCAACTCGCCGGTCTCGTTGTCCACCAGGATCCTGATCGCGGCCGCGCCCGGCTTGCGGGTCGCGATCGCCTCGGCGCGCTTGAGGGCCCCACTCGCAAGGGGCGCCACATCACGGGTGTCCGGCACGAGGCGCTTCTTCTTCATCACGCCGGCCGCACAACATGAGCGCATCCCGGATCGCGCACTGCCTCGGGGTACGGTTCTGAAAACCCTGCATAAGCACGCCCGGCGCAGGATTCAGAGCCTGGCCGGGCGCCGTCGCACTCTGGGAGCTTTAAAAAGCTAGATGACGAGTTCAGACTTTGCCTTTCTGCTGATGTCAAGCTAATCTATGCCGTGGATCAGATGTTTGTCTCTCTAGATCCACGGGCGACACCTGACCGAGCGATGTTGATACATGGGCAGGCCGGTGTAGCATCGGGATAGAGGACTGCTCGCAACCTGGTTCCATGGGTACGGATCAGGATTTTCGTTGTGCGCTGCATCCTCAGCCGAGCTGTCTGGCAGGCAAAGCACTGCTCATGCTGGTGCAGTAATCTCTTCCGATCAGCACGCGGATCTCGCGGTCCGCGTGCCCTGTAACACGTGCTCTCAGCCAGGTCGCCGCGCTACATCACGAGCTGACCGCGCGAGCGGGACGACATTCCCCTTCCGCCCACAATGAGCAATCGGCGAAGCTGTTTGCTCAGCAGCCAGCACCAGCGCCGCAGGCTCATAAGGCTTCGAGATGAGCGGAAAACCTTCCTTCACCGCCTTCGCGGCTTGATCGCTGTAGCCGGTCGCAAGCAGAACCGGCAAAGCAGGCCACCGGCTCTGGACGTGTCTGGCCAAGTCAAACCCGCTTAAACCTCCCGGCATGACAAGATCCGACAGCACAAGGTCAAATGGCTGACCCGCGTTCAGGACGCGCAGCGCCTCTGCTGCGCTGCTGGCACTCACGACCGAATGCCCTCGCTCCATCAGAACCGAAGCTGCGACAGCTGCCACCTGGTCATTGTCCTCGACCAGAAGGATGCGAAGCGAGCGCACCGCACGACCGAGACCACTCTCGGGGCTCGTCGCGCCGGGAGCCTGAGCATTCGTTCGCGGCAGAGAGATCGTGAAGGTCGTGCCACGACCAACCTCGCTCGTCACGCGCACCGACCCATTCGACTGCTGGGCAAAGCCATAGACCTGCGGCAGACCAAGCCCAGTGCCCTTGCCTACCTCCTTCGTGCTGAAGAACGGCTCGAAGGCCCGGGCGAGCACGTCAGGCGGCATGCCATGGCCGGTGTCGCTCACCGAAATCGCGACGCTCTGGGCAACCTCTCCATCGTGAGTAGTCACATTCTCGGTCTTGATCCGGAACTGGCCTCCGTTGGGCATGGCGTCCCGTGCGTTCACAGCCAGGTTAATAAGCGCGATCTGTAGCTGAGCGGGATCGGCCTCAATGGGCCAGAGATCCTCCGCAAGATCGAGTACGATGCCGATGTCGCCCCGGAGCGACTGCTTGAGCATGTCGTCCATGCCCAGAATGAGCCGGGTCACGTCCACGACCTCGGGCCGGAGCGTCTGCGAACGCCCGAAGGCGAGCAACTGCTGGGTCAGCTTGCGGCCCTGCTCGACCGCCTGCATCGCGTTGTCGATCAACCGCGCCCGGCGCTCCTCGGGTGCCCGCCGCAGAAGATCGAGATTGCCCAGCACCACGGTGAGCAGGTTGTTGAAGTCGTGCGCGATGCCAGCACTGAGCCCACCCAGCGCCTCCATCTTCTGGGCCTGGAACAAGGCAGCCTGCGTCTTCTCCAATGCTTGCTGCGCATTCCGCCGCTCGGTGATGTCGCGGGTGACCTTGGCAAATCCGACAAGCCGCCCGGTCTCGTCACGGATGGCGTCGATCAGCACGCTGGCCCAGAACCGTGTTCCATCCCGCCGAACACGCCAGCCTTCCGCTTCGAACTTGCCCTCCCGAGCCGCCGTTTCCAGGGCCCTGGCGGGCACGCCCGCGGCGCGGTCCTCCTCGGTGTAGAAGCGGGAGAAGTGCTGCCCGACGATCTCGGCTTCACTGTAGCCCTTGATGCGCTGCGCGCCGGAGTTCCAATTCCTGACGATCCCCTCCGGGCTGAGCATGAAGATGGCGTAATCCCGCACGCCCTGAACGAGGAGCCGGAAGCGCTCCTCACTCTCGCGCAGAGCCTGCTGGGCCGCCTGTCGCTTCGTGATGTCGCGGGTGACCTTGGCAAAGCCGATGAGGGTGCCTGAGGGATCGCGGATCGGGTCGATGATGACGTGCGCCCACATGCGGCTGCCGTCCTTGCGCACCCGCCAGCCTTCCTGCTCGAAGCGCCCGTCGCGGGCTGCGGTTTCGAGAGCCCGCCTCGGCAGGTCCGTTTGGCGGTCCTCTTCGGTGTAGAAGCGGGAGAAGTGCTGCCCGATGATCTCGGCTTCCTTGTAGCCCTTGAAGCGCTCGGCCCCTGGGTTCCAGCTGGTCACGATCCCGGTGGGGTCGAGCATGAAGATGGCGTAATCGGTGACCGCCTGGATCAGGAGGCGGAAGCGCTGCTCCTCACTGATGATGGGCGTGGGCTGGTTCTCGGATGCCATGCGCTCCCCTCTGCACGCAACCCGACCACGGCTGGGGGCGGTCTGGCCAAGCCGTGCCTGACCAATCGCCCCAACCAGTGGCTGGTTCCGGCCACAGCTATTAGTCGGCGAATTCCTCCACCTCATTGCAGCAAAAGCACGCACCGTGTGGAGGCATCGACCGTGGCAGCATTCCACCTGCCGAGGTGCCGCACGCCGAGACGGCTCCTCAAGGCGCACGGTCGCCAGCGCACAGACGGCACACACGTGTTCGCTGCTGTGCGCGACCTGAATCGGGTCGAGTTGCTGGCCGAGACGCTGCGGGCTGCCGGGCGCGGCGTGAGCGAAGTCCCCTTGAGCCCGCTGGGCCTTGCGCCGCCCTCCTCCGCCAGCTTGAAGCGAAGCCTGTGTGGGACAGCGAGGCGCTCCACGTTCACCGCGAGGGTGCGCTTCGTGTCGGAAGCGCTGCCGGCCGTGCGCGCCGCGACGGTGATCGCGGCCACAATGCTGAAGCGGCAGCGCCCTGGCAGGCGACCGCTTCTGCGGTTGCAGCGAGTGATCGCCACGTCGGCCAAACCGCGGGCGCAAAGCTCGGCCCGGCGCTGCGCGCCGCCGGAGGCCGTTAGCAGCAGGCTGCGCTCGCGCAGGTTGATTCCCTGCTGCCCTATTCCGAGGCGTCAGTCTTGCGTGACCGGCCGCGTCCCTTCTTGGTTTCGGCGGGCGTATTCACCCTGGCTTCGTCCGTCGCCCGCTTCTCGGCCGCCTTCCGGCGCAATTGGCCGAGGCCCAGGCTCTTGGCGAGTTCCGACCGCTGCGCTGCATAGTTCGGCGCCACCATCGGGTAGTTGGCCGGCAAGCCATACTGCTGGCGGTACTCGGCAGGGGTCAGGCCGTTCTTGGTCAAGTGCCGCTTCATCGACTTGTACGGCTTGCCGTCGATGAAGCTGACGATGTGGTCTGGCGTGACGGACTTCCGGATCTGGGCGGCGGTCGGCTTCGGCGTCTCTTCCGCGGCAGGCGCGGAGGGTTTGCCCAGTTCGCCGAGCGTCCGGCTCACCGCCGCGATCAGGTCCGGCAGGTCGGCCGGACGAACGACGTTGTTCGAGACATACGCCGCAACAATGTCGGCGACCAATTCGATCGTACCTGCCTCAGACTGCGACGTGGGAGCGCCTGCTTCGTCATTCATGGATAAAATCTCCTAAACGACTTAGGTCTTGCGGCGGCGGCTCCGGCCGTCAACGTCGCAAAGAGACAACCCACAGCCGAATCTGCGGGCGGTTGCCGAATTGGGGTTGTCAATCGAGGCGATTCCATCACTACGTAGGTAGTTTCCGATGGGCTCGCTTGAGCCGCTGCGGCCAACACTGCCGCCGCCTGCCATTGTCGGTTGCTACTTTCTGCGGCCCAATCCTATAGACTTGGCAAGTTCGGAGCGCTGGACCGCATAGTTTGCGGCGACCATCGGGTAGTCGGGCGGCAGGCCCCATTTCTGCCGATACTGCTCGGGCGTCAGGCCGCGGGTCGTCAGGTGCCGCTTGAGCGACTTGTAGGGCTTGCCATCCTCCAGGCTGATAATGGCGTCCGGCGTGATCGTCTTCTTGACCGGCACCGGCGGGACGGGCTTCTCGGGGTCCGGTACGGCTGGCTGGGCCAGCCGATTGACCGCCGTGTGAATGGACTGGATCAGGCCCGGCAGCTCTGAAGCGGGCATGGAATTGTTCGACACGTAGGCCGATACGATGGCGCTGGCCAGATCAATGTGGTTGGTCCGAGATTCTTCTGTCATCGCTTCCCTGTAGAGCAAGTAACGGGAGGTGGCAGCGCTACGTGCGCGCGTCACGGTGCTTTGTCAATTGTTATAGTTTCCAAGGGATCGCATTCTATTACTGCATCGCCGGCAACGATAGATACTCTCAGGGGAGGGGTATACCCCTCTCCAGTACCGCGTCACCCTCCGCGACCCGGTTCGATTCTCGCAAGCCGCTTCGGTCGCTGCCGCCCTACCTTCCGGCAGCTCTTGCGAGGGTTCCGCTGGCCTCTGGCCTCACAGGTTAGACCTCTTCCGTGCTACGGCCGTGACTACGTTTGGGCTGATCTCGTCCGCGATCTCGCGCATGCCCGGCAGGGGTCGTTCAGGTACTCCGCGACGGCCGCGTCGAGCTGCTCGTCCGTGACGTGCTTGAGCTTGTAGAACTCGCCGATGGTGCGGGTGTCGGGCATGCCGACGCTGGAGGACGACGCGCGTGCTTGGGGATGGCAGCGGGCCGGGCGCCCGTAGCTCGCACCCGGCCCGCTGATGGCGCTGTCCCTGACAGGAGAGACGGGCAGCGCCACGGCCTCTGTGTGGCGCAGGCCGCGCCGGCTGTCTTTCACTTCGGACGGTTCAGAGGGCTCAAGCGCCCATCCACGCCACCTTGAACCGCTCGCGGCGGGCCTTGGCGTTCATGGTCTCGCAGGTGGCGCGGGCCCGCCGCTCCGAGAAGAAGGTCATCCGGACGATCGGGCGGGGAAAGCTGATGTCCAGGATCTGCCAGGGCTTGGGGGCAAGAGGGGCTTGACCCTGGAGGCTGTCGGCCGACACCGCCCCAGTGAAGAGGGCGTGGGCGAACTGGAAGAAGACACTCTCGGCCTTATTCATCTCTGGAGCCGGCTTTTCGTTCTTTGGCTCGCTCATCGCCGGCCTCTGTTCTGAAAACTCCGCCCCAGGCTGCACGAGATCGGAGGATCGGCGGCGTTTTGCGTCCTGACATGCCTGCCTGAAAAAGCTCAGCTGTAGCTCGGCATCCCGATGGCTGGGATACGAGAAACTGGTAAGACAATCCCCGGTCGCACTATCAATATAGCAGACTGAGTTTCTTAAAATATTTAGATAGCCATAGCCGCGATCTTCATATTCGGCCGCCTGCAGGCCGCCGCGCGGCGTCATACATTGCACGGTGTCTGGATTCAGATGGGGCTTCATGGCCAACCAATTCCTCCCGTGTTTTTCAGCATGCAGCTGCTCCCCGCGTTTGCATGTTGAAATATTTCTCATCAACAAACATTGTTAATGATTTATACCGGCGAGCGGATGAAGGGACTCTCCCGGTTGTGGGCTGAAGCGTGGTTGTGATTCCCTGCTGCCCGCGGCTGGCGGGAGGACGCGATGGGCGCAGCCCTGATGATCCGGCGCGATCTGGTGAGTAGCGACGACCTGCGGCGCCTGGCGCGCCGCGAGCGCAACCGGCGCACCGCCACGCGCATGCTGGCGATCGCCAATGCTCTGGAGGGCCTGAGCCGGGCTGAAGCGGCCCGCTTGGTCGGGCTGGAGCGCCAAGCCCTGCCTTACGTAGCGCGTCGCCTCACGCGCGCGAGAGGCAATCCAGTAAGGCAAAGGAAGGCCGCTCTTGCGGAGCGGCTCGAGGTTGATCAGCCCCCACGCGGTGGTCCGGTTTGAATGTTAGTGGACGGTTGGCCTGTCCACCACGGGTAGCTTGGCCGGCGAAGCCGGTCGGGCGAGCGCAGCCGGCCAAGCGGTCACGGCGGGCACGAACACCTCTGGAGCCGGCGGCCGGTACCCCAATGAGGCATGCGGGCGCACGCCGTTGTAATGTCTCCTCCAACTCTCGATGATGATCTGGGCTTCGCGTAAGGTGTAGAAGATCTCCCCATTCAGTAGCTCGTCCCTCAGGCGAGCGTTGAAGCTCTCGATATAACCATTCTCCCAGGGTGAGCCCGGCGTGATGTACGCGGTCTTGGCACCCACCGCCGTGATCCATTTCTGGACAGACTTCGCGACGAACTCAGGTCCATTGTCGGACCGAAGATGCGTGGGCACGCCACGCAGGATGAACAGGTCCGAGAGCACGTCGATCACGTCCGCTGCCTTGAGCTTGCGAGCCACCCGGATGGCCAGGCTCTCGTGCATGAACTCGTCGAGGACGTTGAGCAGGCGGAACTTGCGTCCATCGTGGGTGCGCGCCTCGACGAAGTCATCCGACCAAACGTGGTTGCGGTGCTCGGGCCGCAGCCGCAGGCAGGAGCCGTCTTTGTCCCACAGCCGGCCCTTTTTGGGCTGCCGGGCGGGCCCCTTCAGGCCCTCCTGCCGCCAGATCCGCTCGACCCGCTTGTCGTTGACCAGCCACCCGGCTGCCCGCAACAGCGCGGCGATCTTGCGGTAGCCGTAACGCCCGTACTGGCGGGCCAGCTCGATGAGATCAGCGACGAGCGCCGCCTCGTCGGCGCGGCCCCGCGGCACCTTGCGCTGCTTCGAGCGGTGCTGACCGAGCGCGCGGCAGGCAGAGGTGGCTTATATTTGGAAATACGGCGTGCTGCTACAAACGCTAAGCTCGCCATGGCCGAGTAAGTAGTGACATGCCGGGACTGGCTGCTTGATCGGCATCTCTCCATCGCACCTGCAACGCTATCGAACTCACGTTCCAGGCAATTACCCACGGCCCTTGCGCGGAGCGGATTTCGCTGATTCTATCAGGGGATGGGCCGCAGCGAGCTTTAGCGCTTGAGTGAGGAGGCTGATTGAGCTGGTGCTGCGGCTGCAGCGCCCGCTGAAGACCTCACGCACAAGTTGGACCATGAATTTGGTGTGCTCGGCTCTCCTCACAGTAGCGGCAGCTGGATTCACAGTGTTCTGGAGCTGATATGCTGAGGCGGGGTCGATGGGGAATTATAGGCTTGTGGCTTGGCTTCGTGCTGTCATCATAGATGAGCGGTGCAGTGGCCCAGGAAATGCACATTGCCGATTACATCAACACAATCCACCAGAAACGCTTTACCAGCAAAGTTGATGACGATGATTACATGCAGATGCTGCTGAGTGCGAGCGTCGGCAATGTTATCAGGGCAGCCAATCGTCTGATCGAGCGCGGAACGGCGGACCCGGAGGCGTTGGCGTATGCGTACGCCCAGCGATCAAATTTCTGGAAATCCAGCACGGATGGATGGGCAGCGGCCGTCCGCGATCACGAGCATGCTGTGCAACTGAGCACGCAATGCAAGCCCTTCTACCTGGTAAGGCTAGGAGAAATCGTCGCCGAACGAGACTGGGGGCGGGCCATGAGTTACTTCGATCAGGCAATTACCCTCAGCCCCCAGGACCCCTATGTTTTCTTTCGGCGGGGCCGTCTGTACGGGAAAGCTCAGAAAAACGACTTGGCTCTGCGTGATTTTGATGAGGTGATCCGGCTGGTGCCGCATCGGCCGGCGGCTTACATTCAGCGGGCCGAGGTTTGGCGAGCGGTAGGCGACATAGATCGAGCGCTTCAGGATTATCATGCAGCGTTTGACCGGGCAGACTCGCAATTCATCAAGAATACGCAGTGGAATTTGCGAGACAAAAAATTGTACCGGGGTGAGCCCGACGGGATCGACAACAATACGTTTCGAGGGGCGGTGTCCGACTGTGTTAGAGATCGGGGGTGCATGGTGTTCTCGGGGTGGAGCGCCGAGACTCGAGACGATAGCTCTTAACCATTGGCTGGAACTGGTCGCCATCTTCGCCGTCGTGGAAGTCTTGAAGATTCGCAGGCCGAGCAGCGCAGCGGGAGCGCGTTGTCAGGGAACGGCAGCTCAGCCGGGAAGCGCTCGGTGCTGATGATCGCGTAGTGGCCGCACCCGTGGCAGGTGATTGCCGCGGCGGTGTCGCCCTCCGCACGCAGCTCCCCAACTGCCGGCGGGATCTCCCCGCCGTTCTCGTCGTAAGCGGGGCGAGGGTTGCGGCCGGGCATGGCGACTGGAGCGCTCCCCGCCGAAGTGGATGCCGGTTCGGCGCAAGGGAGAGCGAAAAATCAAAGACTTGGGGGCCGTGGCTGTTTCAATCGAAACGGGCGCGGCTCTAGAGCACACAGCGCCGGCATCGAACGCCATCAGGATGTCCCGACGCCGCTTCGACCCTGAGATGACGGCCACGCGCGTATTGGGTTCTCAGGCGATTAAACCCTCTGCTTCTGGGCGAGAGGCCCCTAATTCTCGCGAGCCACCTGGGTAAGCAGCAGCTCGGTTCGGCGGAGTATTCGGCGGCTTCTATTCATAAGAGTCCAGTTGGGCGCGACATAATTTTTTTACGAATCCATAACTACGTTTCTGAAGCGAGCTCAGCATTAAGAATATATTCCGAGATGCCTGATTTAGGATGAATTCACTGGCACATTGATCGGTGGGTTCTATGCTCAAGGTCGTTGGTTGCTTCGTCGGCGCACATGATCTGTGGCTGGTTGCCCTCGCGGCCGCCATCTGCACGCTCGCCGCGATCACGACCGTCGGCCTTCTGCACCACGCATGCAGGACCACGCGGTGGTTGCGGTTTGCCTGGGTCTGCGTCGCGGCCGTCGCAGGCGGTTCTGGTATCTGGGCGACCCATTTCATTGCCATGCTGGCCTTCGAGCCGGGACTGCCGAGCGGCTACGATATCGGCCTCACCGTTCGCTCACTTGCCTATGCAGTCGTGCTGACCGGCCTCGGGCTTGCGGTCACCTTGCTGCGGAGAATCCCGTTCACGGCAGGGCTCGGAGGCCTGATCCTCGGAAGCGGCATCGCGGCCATGCACTACACCGGCATGGCTGCTTTCGAGATCGCCGGCCGCATCATCTGGGATCCCACCCTCGTTGCCGCCTCGCTCGTGCTCGGCGCGCTCCTTGGCGGCGCGGCTCTGCCGGTCGCCCTGGGACCACACGGCGTCCGGAGCCAGACCGCAGGCGCCCTGTTGCTGCTCGGCGCCATCTGCAGCCTCCACTTCATCGCGATGGGGGCCTTGACGATCGTGCCCGATCCGAGCATCGCGATCTCTGAGACCGCCGTGCCCTCGCGTTGGCTCGCTGTGGCGGTCGCGCTCGCAAGTGGTGCCATCCTGCTCCTCGCTGGCGGCGCCCTGGCCCTCGACATCCGCGACCGGAGAACCATCGTGGAGAGCGAGCGCCTGCGCAGCCTCGCGAACGCGGCCGTCGAAGGTCTCGTTGTGTGTCGGGATGACATCATCGTCAGTGCCAATGACAGCTTCGGCCGGCTCGTCGGCATCGCGGCCACCGCCGTGGCCGAGTCCAGTCTTTCACGCTTTCTGCCTGATCCAGCAACGCGTCTCGCTTTGACCCGCCAATCGGAGCAGCTGATCGAAACGGAGTTGCGCGGAGCCGAGGGCGAAATGATCCCGGTCGAGGTGATCATGCGGCCGGTTACCTACGGTCGCCGCCCCCACTTTGCCGTTGCCGTGCGAGATCTCAGGGCCAGGCGGCAGGCCGAAGGCCGGATCCAGTTTCTCGCCCACCACGATGCACTCACGGGTCTGGCCAACCGGACGAGCTTCACCCAGCGGCTCGACCTGGAGCTGAAGCTCGCCGAGGCAACCGGTCGGAAGCTCGCCGTGCTCTGCCTGGATCTCGATCGCTTCAAGGAAGTCAACGACCTGTTCGGCCATGCGGCTGGCGATGCGATGTTGGTGAACGTCGCACGCGTCGTCACAGGTATCCTCGGCGAGACGCAGATGATGGCCCGTCTCGGTGGGGACGAGTTTGCGGTCCTGGCCGCCTGCGATCACGCCATAACTGCGGGACATCTCGCCGAGCGCATCCTGGAGGCGTTGCGCAGCGAGAACGCGGACGCAGCCGGCCCGCTCGTCGCTACCAGCATTGGCATCGCGCTCTATCCGGATGATGCGAGCGAGCGGGACGTCCTGCTGAGCCACGCCGATACGGCTCTCTATCGGGCAAAGTCCGAAGGGCGGGGCACCTACCGGTTCTTCGAGCACAAGATGGGTGTCCAGGTTCGCGACCGGCGGATCCTGGAACACGAGCTGCGCCACGCCGTCGCGCGGGGCGAAATGCACCTCGTCTACCAGCCGCAGACGCAGGTCGAGACGGGCGAAGTCATCGGCTTCGAGGTGCTCCTACGCTGGCACCACCCCGAGCGCGGTGCCGTTTCGCCCGCTGTCTTCATTCCGATCGCGGAGGAGAGCGGCGCGATCCTGCAGATCGGCGAATGGGTCCTGCGCCAGGCCTGTCGGGACGCTGCAAGCTGGCCGAACCCGCTCGCGGTGGCGGTCAACGTCTCGGCCGTTCAGATCCACGCGCCGCATTTCGTGCAGCTCGTGCACGAGGTGCTCCTCCAGACCGGTTTGAAGCCGGATCGGCTCGAGATCGAGATCACCGAGACGGCCTTGATCCGCGATCCCGTCCGTGCCCTGTCGACCCTGCGTCAGGTGAAGGCGCTCGGGGTCCATATTGCCATGGATGATTTCGGCACCGGCTATTCGTCGCTGTCGAATCTGCGCTCGTTTCCCTTCGACAAGATCAAGATCGATCCCTCTTTCATCCGGGCGGTGGACACGAACGAGCAGACGGCAGCGATTGTGCGTTCCGTCCTAGGCCTCGGCCGTGGCCTTGGGCTGCCTGTCCTTGCGGAAGGTGTGGAGACGGATGCGGAGCTGCGCTTCCTCGCTGCCGAGAACTGCGACGCAGCCCAAGGCTACCTGATGGGACGGCCAGCCCCGATCGAGCGGTTCTCGCAATTTACGCACGGCATCCAGGATGAACCCGGCAAGCCAGGATTGGTGGCGTAACCGTGGGCTTCGCGCCGCCCATGCGCCAGCCGGTCCGAGCGTAAGGCCAGCCCCTTGAGATAGATGTAGCGGTGCAACCGGCATCTGGCGGGTTCGGCGTTCCATTCGGACCCGCTAACCGGTCCACCTCGAAGCGCTACCAGATCCAAAATCGGTCAACTAGCTCTCAGCGAGATGGATGCGCACAGTGACAGGTCATACCAGAACTTCATCTCAGCGCATTTACGACTTGGAAGCTTCATCCTTCCTATGACAATCAGAGAACCGGTCCACTCGGGCTTCCACCTGCCATGGGCATCACTGCTCGTCTTCCGTGCGCCGCCGGCCTTATCCTGATGCTCGTGGCACCCTTGCTGGTTCTCGCCGCTCCGCGCTCCGAGGCAGTCGCGGTGCTGGGCCGGCCCGGCGGCAGCACCGCCGAGACCACCCGGATCGTCGCGGCTGCGAGGGGCGAGATCATACGGGCAAGCGCAGCTGGCCTGATCGTCGCGCGCTCCGACGAGGCGGGTTTTGTTCAGCGGCTCTACGGGGCCGGCGCTTGGCTGGTTCTCGACCCGATCGTGGCTGGCGGCTGCGGCCCTTCCATCCCTGATCCGACAAAACGCTCCGCGCCGTCCCTCTCTCTGGCAGCAGATCCCCGATGACCGACCTCGACGCCTTTCGCCGCTCCTTCGCCCGGTTCCTCGTCTGCCTGCTGTGGGCCCACCTGCCGGTCGCCGCAGCGGTGCCGCTCCTCGCCGGCTCCGGCGGCCTCGCTGGTGGGCCCGTGGCGGCTACCGCGCTCCTGGCATGCGCCGCTACCCTGTTCTGGTGGCGAGACCCGATCGGACCCGCGACCCGAGCCGCAAGCGGGGTCGCTCTCGTTGGAATGGCTGCGGTGCTGCTCTACGCGAGCGCTGGCCATCCCTGGCAGCTCGACCTCCACATGTACTTCTTCGCCTGCCTGGCGGTGCTGGCGGGCTGGTGCGACTGGCGCATCATCCTGATCGCCGCCGGCGCGACGGCGGCGCATCATCTCGTCCTCGACGTCGTCCTCCCGGCCTTGGTGTTCCCGAGCGGCAGCGCCGGCAGCGAGCTTGGGCGAGTGGTGCTGCATGCCGTGATCGTGGCGATCGAGGCCGGTGTCCTGATCTGGATCTGCCGCACCATCGCGCAGACGTTCGCAGTGTTAGCGGCCTCGGAGCGCGAGGCGCAGGCGCGGATGGTGCGCATGCGCGACCTGGAGCAGGAGACCGCTGCGGCGCGCACCAGCGCGGACCTCGCTCGTCGGCAGGGCATCCTGCGGATGGCGGAGATGTTCGAGGGGGCGGTGGGTGGCATTGTCGACAAGGTCACGGCAGCGGCTGCCGAGCTTCAGACCGCGGCCCAGGCCATGTCCGGGACCGCCGGCCACACCGCCGACCGCTCCGCCACGGTGGCGGCAGCAGCGGGCGAGGCAGCCGGGAACGTCGGGGCGGTCGCAGCCGCGGCGGAGGAGCTCGGCGCCTCCGTCCAGGAGATCGGACGCCAAGTCGCGGGCTCCGCCAGCCTGGCGCAGCGGGCCGTGGCGGAAGCCGATCAGACCAGCGGTCTTGTGCGCGAACTGAACGAGGCCGTCGCGAAAATCGGCGACGTGGTGGGCCTGATCTCCTCGATCGCCGGCCAGACGAACCTGCTCGCGCTCAACGCGACGATCGAGGCAGCGCGGGCCGGCGAGGCGGGGCGCGGCTTCGCGGTGGTGGCGGCCGAGGTGAAGGAACTCGCCAACCAGACCGCCCGGGCCACCCAGGAGATCACCGGCCAGATCGGCCGCGTCCAGGGCTCGACCGGTCAGGCGGTGGCGGCCATCGACGGCATTACGGCGCGCATACAGGAGATCAGCACGGTAGCAACCGCAATCGCGGCGGCGGTGGAGCAGCAGGGTGCTGCCACGCAGGAGATCGTGCGCAACATCTCTCAAGCCTCGACCGGCACCAGCGAAGTGACGAGCAACATCGCGGGCGTGGCGAGTGCGGCGGAGGAGGCGGGCGCGGCCGCAACCCAAGTGCTGGGTGCAGCCGGTGAGCTCTCGCGCCAGTCCGGATATCTGTCTGCCGAGGTCTCTCGCTTCCTGGCCACCGTGCGCGCGGCCTGAGGTCCTCTTGGCGAAGATCCGCACCCTGCCCCGGTTAGGCTCGATGGCCAAGCCGCTCAACGGCTCAAGGCAGCGTTGCTCGCGGCTCGCTCTCGTTGTTGGGTCCACGCCGTACAGCATCATCGACCCAGCCGAGCCGATCGGCCTCAGGCCCGAAGTCGTCCACGAAGCGCCGGCAGGTCGCGAGGGTCTCGACCTATTCGTCCGGCCTGAACCCGGGGCATGGCGGCTGGCCCGGTGACAGCCTGGCGAGCCCGCGGCTCCATTCCAGGACGGTGGGGGAGGGGCGTCAAGAGTTGGTGAGTCGGCCATGCCGGGACGCTACCCGCGCGCGAGTCCGCGCACGAGAGCCGCCAAGCCTCACCCTCCGCCGATCCTCACAGGGATTCCGGCCGCCTCAGATTCTCGGATACGGTCTGCCGTTCCGCACTCGCCCGCCGCCGCGGCCACGGGCTTCTCTTTTGGGCGGAACCTGTCGAGCGGTCCGATGTCGACCCTCTTCGGGCGCTGAGCCGACGGCCGCATTGTGTCACAGAAGTAAATCGATTCCGCGGTAGGGGCGCTTGGCAATGCAGATGGAGTGATCGGCACGCGCAGCACGTCGTCCCGCGGTTTCCTTCCTTGGAGGCTTCCGAAGCTGGCCCTCCGCCGCGTCAGATCCGTCCCGCTCGGGCCGGCACTCGAAACCGGCTTGTTTCTGTCGAGAGATAAAACAATAGTCTGCACTATTGCGACCTCCGAACGCTGCGATGGCGGTCGATTGTGGGCGAATTTTCGAGTCGATCCTGCCGTACGAAGCTCGTCCCATTGTTCTCTGGGCCAATCTGAAGGTGAGACACTCATCGAATGCTGTCAGGTGGCGAGTCGAACGAAAGCCCTCATTACGTCATTCGTCATTGTAAGCGGATACTCTCGGCGAAGCGCGGCGTCGAGGCCGAGGCTGCGTCCCGCACCGCAGACACTGAACAGGCCCATCAGGCCGCCGAGGAAGATGTAGGTCCACGGCCATTCCTGCGGGTGTTGGTACAGGCCAAGCCAGAGCTGGGCCAGGAACAGCACGCCGATGGCACCGGCCACGCGGACCCCGATTCCGAGCATCAGCGAGATCGCGAAGGCCAGCTCGGTCGCGAACACCACCACGTTCAGGACGTAGAACTGTGGCGTCGGCAGCAGCACCTGCGCCACGAGATCCCGATGGATCTGGAAGGCGGCGTACTTCACCTCCTGTGACGTCCAGTAGTGGAGTCCGTTGTTGGTAGTGAAGAGTGGGAGCTTCCAGAAGATGGCCTGGAACCACATGCCGCCGACGGCGGTGCGAACCAGCCACATGACAAGGTCGCGGCCGGTGCGCTGGGCGGGATCGACGATCCACTCGCGTGCCGCGACCATCAGGCTGCCAAGCAGCAGGAGCACGAATAGGCCGACCAGGATCCAGCGCCACGGGCCGAGGGCGAGTTGGTCGTCCTGCGCGGCGATCAGGAACTGCCACGTGTCGGAGAAGGGATCGGTCCGCATCGTCCTCGTCCTTGCGTCCAGGGGGCTTCGTCGGGTGCCGGGCAGGTGGTCCCAGTCTGGAGGGAGCGCACCGGTTCGGAGAGCCGGGTCGGCAGCGAGGTGAGGCGCAGCGATCGGCGCAGCCCGCGCGACAGGGCGTCGACGGCCATCGCCAGCAGCGCCGAGGCCAGGATCAGGACCACAGCCACGTCAAGGCGCAGTTCCGCGATCGCCGCGTCGACATAGAAGCCGAGCGTCGCGACGCCGAGGATGCCGAAGATCGCGCTCTCGCGCAGGATCAATTCCCAGCGGTAGAGCAGGTAGGCGAGGAACTGGCCGTAGAGACGCGGCACCGTCTCGTAGGCGTAGAGGTTGAGCCCCGAGGGGGCGTCAGCCCGGTAGGGGAGCGCGTCGGCGTGGCGTCCCATCAGGTACCCGATGATCCCGGCATTGTGGATCGTCAGGGCCAGGATCGCCGGCAGCATCGACGGGCCGAGGACCTGCAGGAGCAGATAGGCCAGCATGTATTCAGGGGTGGAGCGGACCACGACGAGGAGCGCGCGGCCGAGCGGTTGCCCCATCCGTCCGGCGAACCGGCGTGAGACGAGGGGAAAGAGCAGGAGCGCCCCAAGCCCCGTCGCGACGAGGGCGATCTGGGCGAGCACCAAGGTCTGCGCCGCACCGGGAAGGATCTGGCGCAGCACGATCGGCTCGAGCCAGGTGGCGAGACGCGTCCAGGTCTGCGGATCGGCGAGATCCGCGCCGCGCAGCGGTGCCGGCACGATGTCGTGCGTGAGGAAGCGCACGAGATTAGCCGAGACCTCCGTGGAACCGACCGTGCTCGGAAGCACGAGCAGGCTGCCGACGAGGAGGACCGGCACCGTCGCGGGCCGCACCCACAGGCGCCGCGTGCCGACGAGCGCGTAGACGATCAGCAAGAGCGCGCCCGCTTCCGCGTAGCGGCCCTGGCGGAACGCCGAATCGAGGTAGAAGCCGAGTGTCGGCAGGCCGATGAAGCCGAGCACCAGCGTCGAGCGCAGGGCGCATTCGAAACGGTAGAGGGTGTAGTGCCGGAACGCCGCCGCGACCTCCGGGAGCCGCGCATAGGCGAAGGCCGACACCGCGCCCGTGCCGCGCGGCAAGACGCGCAGGGCCGAGAGGTCGGCCTCTTCGAGGATCTCAGCGTAGACCTTCGCGCAGATGCCCGCATAGGGCAGCCCGATCGCCAGGATGCCGGTCGTGGCCGAGAGGCCGAAGACCTGCATCAACAGGAGCGCCCAAAACAGTTCGTGCACGGCACGCACGCCCGCGCAGGCGAGGCGCACGAGGCGGAAGCGCGGATACGGGATCGCCAGCACGAAGCCGAGCCCGGCGCCGAGCGCGATCCCGAGGAAGCCGAAGGCGACCGTGTACGCGATGCTCCGGATCTCGACGGTCAGGAAGTCGGGACGGACGAGCCCGCTTACGAGCCGCCGGAGGTCGGCCCAGGGGTGGAGGCTCGCCACCCCGAGATCCGCGGTCAGCAGCGCAGCGGCGGCGAGGAGCAGGAACCAGCGGCTCACCGCGGCGTAGCCCCAGGTCGAGCGCCGGCGCGCGATCATCGGGGCGCCGCCGCGTAGAAGGGCCGGAGTGCCGCCTCGTCGAGGTCACGGGCGGCCGCGTCGAGCACGAGGTGGCCCGCATCGAGCACCAGGATCCGGTCCGTGTGCCGCAGGGCCAGCGCCACGTCGTGCAGCGCCAGCACCAGGGTCCCGTGCTGCGCGGCGAGGTGGTCGAGGATGCGCGCGCCCTGCGTGCGGTCGAGGGCGGAGACCGGCTCGTCCCCGATCAGGATCGGCCGCCCATTATAAAGCGCCCGCGCCACGGAGACGCGCTGCTGCTGCCCACCCGACAATTCGCCCGCCTTGGCCCGCAGCTTGTCGGCGAGTCCAACACGCCCCAGCACCTCCGCGACCTCGTCCAGGTCGGCCCGGGCGGGCAGCGCGAGGGTGCGCAGGTTGTGAAAGGTCGTGCGCCGGTCGAGCCGGCCCATGTAGACGTTGTGGAACACCGAGAGCGTGCGCACGAGCGCGCTCGCCTGCGGGATCAGCGCGACACGGTCTCGGGCGGCGGCGTGGAGCAGCCCGAGCAGCGTGGACTTGCCGGCGCCCGACCGACCCAGCACGGCGATCCGCTCGCCGGCCCGGATGGTGAGATCGATGCCGAACAGGACCGGCCGTCCCTCGTAGGCCGCGGTCGCGCCCGACAGCACGATCTCGGGTTCCGCCGCGCCGCGCATCTCGCCCGCGGTCAGTCGAGGAGGCCAGTCGACTTCCCCACCCGCTCGATGGGGAGGTAGGCGTCGTTCGACACCGGGATGAAGCGCGAGCGCCCGAAGGGTGCGAGGATGGCCGGATCCGTGATGCCGAGGAGCGCCGCCCGGAGCCGCTCGG
Source organism: Methylobacterium nodulans ORS 2060 (assembly GCF_000022085.1). Lineage (NCBI taxonomy): Bacteria > Pseudomonadati > Pseudomonadota > Alphaproteobacteria > Hyphomicrobiales > Methylobacteriaceae > Methylobacterium > Methylobacterium nodulans. The sequence continues at coordinate 3,610,208 of NC_011894.1, read as the reverse complement.
TGAAGCCCGCACCGTAGATCGCGTCGATGTTGCCGCGCACGGTCCACTGGTAGTCCGGATAGGGCGGGCTCTCCCAGATGACCTGCACACGCTTCGGGTCGACCTTGCCGGCCTTGCTGTCGAGGTCGAAGACTGCGTAGTCGAGGGCGCCGACCTCGAAGGCGCCGGACTGCACGAGCTGGATCGTGCGGCTGTGGTCGCCCGAGAATCCAACCCGGGCGAAGATCTCCTCCGGCGTCTTGCCGGGGAAGGCCTCGCGGATGAAGTGCTCCGGCATCAGCCGTCCGGATGTCGAGGCCCGCGAGCCGAAGGTGAAGGTCTTGCCTTCGATTCCCTTGGGAAAGGCATTGGATCGGGTCAAGCCAGCCTGGGCATTGGCGATGAAGTAGGTCTTGAACGCGGCGTCCTCGGCGCCCTGGGCGATCGCCTGCGCACCCGGATTGGCCTTGCGCGCCTGCACGCCCGTGAAGCCGCCGAACCACGCGAGCTGCACCTGCCCATTGGTGAAGGCGGTGACCGCCGCCGGGTAGCTCTTCACCGGGATGTAGCGCACCGGCGTGCCGAGCGTGTCCTCAAGGTAGGTCGCGACCTTGCCGAAGCGCTCGACCAGCCGGCTCTCGTCCTGATCCGGAATGCCGGTGAACACAAAGGGCGGTTTCGTGCTCGCTTGCGCACGCGCGTGTCCCGCCGCGAGGCTCGACCCAAGGCCGATCAGAACCGAGCGTCTGCTTGCCGTCCCGACCATCCGACGCCCTCCGCCTGACGCGCCGTCCGCTTCCGAGCGTAGCGGAAATCCCGGGCGATGCCATCGGGCGTTCCTGCGAGGCTTCGGCCGCGTCGCCCTTCATTCGGCGGGTCCGCACCTCCGGTTACACGCGGGCGCATCGGTTCAGCCGGGACACCGCGCCGCCCCCAGGAAGGCGACCGCGCGCAAGGCGACCGGGCCGGTGCCGGAATCGCGTTCGAGCTCCGCAACGAAGCGGGCCAGGACCGCCTCCCGCTCCTCGCCTTGGCCAGCGAGCATCGCCGCCATACCGGGCGCGAAGGCGAGGCGCGCGGCAAGCCAGCGTGCGGACGGGGCCTGCAGCGGCGCCTCGATCCGCTCGACCCGCTCGCCGGTGAGGCCGGCCGCCGCGAACAGGCCCCGGAACGCGGCTTCCTCACGGAAGCGCAGCTGGGCGGGGAGGGAGGCCGGCCGGGCCGGGGTGCCGCGCACAGCGGCGCTCGCGGCGATCAGGCGCGCCGCGAGTTCGTAGTGCTGCGGCTCCGTCCAGGTGACGAGGGCGATTTGTCCCCCTGGCCGGACGACGCGGGCCATCTCGCGCAGCGCCCGGGCCGGGTCTGGGCACAGGATGATGCCGAAGATCGACAGCGCCGCCGAGGCGATATGGTCGGGCAGCGCCAGCCTCTCGGCGTCCATGGCAGCGGCGGTAACAGGCAGGCCGAGCGAGGCGGCCCGGGTGCAGATGCGTGCGCACATGGCGGGCGCCGCGTCGACGGCAAGGACCTCGGCGCCCCTCGCCGCCAGCCGGAGGGCTGCGCCACCCGTTCCGGCTGCGACGTCGAGGCAGCGCGTCCCGGGTGTTGGCAGGAGTGCCTCGATCGCACGCTCCGCGAAGCGGTTCGTGAAGGGCTCGAACACGCTCTCATACACGCAAACGTGATCGTTCCAGCGGGCCGCCTGCTGGTCCGGCTCGAGATCGGCTGTCACCGGAAGGGTCCTCCGCGCGAAGGGAGACAATGCTAGGCTGACACGCGGCGGACGTCGCGGACGCCTGCCGGCCTCAAGCGCACGAGAAGGACCGAATGGCGGCTGTTCCGGCAAGTCCCTCCGCTCCCGACGCGGGCTTCGCGCTCGGCCTCGGGTTGACGAACGAGTGCAATCTCGCCTGCAGCTTCTGCTACCGCGATCCGAGCCGCGTCGACCGGCTCGACGTGGCGCAGGTCCGCGCCGTGCTCGACCGCCTGCCGGTGCGCTCGGTCAATCTCGGCACGGGCGAGAACGGTATGCATCCGCGCTTCGCGGAGTTCGTGGATCTCCTGCGGGACCAGCCCCTCAAGCTCACCATCACGTCGAACGGCCATTCCATCGCGGTGAGTGACGATCAAGCAGTCCAGGCCTTCGCGGATGTCGAGTTCTCGATCGATTATCCGACGCGTGAGGAGCAGGACGCGCAGCGGGGACCCGGCAACTGGGACCTCGTGATGGAGCAGGCGGCCCGCTGCCGTCGGCTCGGGGTCGGCGTGACCTTCATTGCGGTGATGATGCGCACGAACTACGACCGCCTGCACGAGATCGCGGCGATCGCTGCGCGCTTCGACGCGCCGCTGCGGATCAACGTCTACCAGGCCGTGCGCAGCGACGCCTTCGCGCTCACCTACGAGGAGTACTGGGACGGCTTCGCGCAGCTCTTCGCCGAGACCGACGTGATCGCAATCGGCGAGCCGCTCGTACGAGCCATGGCCGGGCTGCCGCCCCGCCGCGGCGGCTGTGGCGCCGGCACTGTGCGGGTGACGCCCCGGGGCACCGTGCAGCCCTGCGTCTACTGGGGCGGGGCCGGGCAGGGGCTCGACGCGCTCCTCGACGTGGGTCCCGCCATCACGGCGACCGATCCTTTCGTGGCGGCCCGCGCGCTGCCGGAGCCCTGCCGCGGCTGCGTCCACGAGGCCACCTGCCACGGCGGCTGCGCTGGGCGCCGCCGGCTGATGGGGAAGCTCGATCAGGTCGATCCCTACTGCCCCGTCGTGCGGGGGGAGGATCGGACGCTCGCCGTCACGATGGCGGCCTCCCGCGACCTGCCGAAGCTCGAGAGCGCCTGCACCACCATCGTCCAGGCGCGGGTCTGACGATGGGTGGGCTGGTGCCGGTTCCCGGTCTGCGCGGCCTGTCGGACCGCTACCCGCTCCTGCTCTGCGACGTGTTCGGCGTGCTGCACGACGCGACGCGCGTCTTCCCTGAGGCGCTCGCGGCCCTGCGGGCCCATCGGGCTGCAGGCGGAACCGTGATCCTGGCCTCGAACGCGCCCGATCCAGGACCGCACCTCGCCCGGCGTCTCGCCGCGAAGGGCATCGCGGAGGTCTGCGACGGGATTGTCAGCGCGGGCGATGTCGCCCGCGCTTTCCTGCGCGAGCAGGAGCCCGGGACCGTGCTTCATCTCGGGACGGAGTCGGACCGCATCCTGTTCGAGGGACTGCCCTGCCGGCTCGCGACCGGCGGCGAGGAACCGGACCTCATCGCCTGCACCGGCTATCCGGACGAGGACCACGAACTCGACGCGTGCCTGCGCGACGCGGTTTCCCGCGGCCTGCTCCTGTTGTGCACGAATCCCGACCTGCAGGCCACGGTCGGCGCCAGGACCCTGCGCTTCGCCGGCCTCGTCGCCGCGCGCTACCGCGCCCTCGGCGGTGTCGCGGTCGAGACCGGAAAGCCCGGCGCCTTCATCTACCGGCACGCCCTCGCGGTCGCCGCCGAGACAGCCGGGCGCTCGTTCCGGTCCGACGAGGTCCTCGGGCTCGGCGACACGCCGGCCCTCGACCTCGCCGGGGCGCTCTCGCAGGGGTTTGCGGCGCTCCACGTGGGGCCCGATCCGGACGGCGCGTTTCCGCTGCCCGACGCGCCGGGACGTCTCTACAGCCTGCCCACCCTGCGCTGGGAGGCCGCGCTCGATCACAGCATGCAAGCGGAGGAACCATGAACGCCGAACCGGTCCGCCTTACCAGCCTCGCCCACGGGGGCGGCTGCGGCTGCAAGCTCGATCCGGCGATCCTGCGCAGCCTACTCGCGCGCCAGCCCGCTTCCGGCGCATTCGACCGGCTCCTCGTCGGCAACGAGACCGCCGACGACGCCGCCGTCTGGGCGCTCGACGATGGCACCTGCCTCATCGCCACCACTGATTTCTTCACCCCGATGGTGGACGATCCGTACGATTTTGGGCGCATCGCCGCGACGAACGCGATCTCGGACGTCTATGCGATGGGCGGACGCCCCCTCTTGGCGCTTGCCATTCTCGGCGTGCCGGTGGGCAAGCTTCCGCCCGAGATCGTCGCCCGGATCCTCGACGGCGGGGCGAGCCTCTGCGCCGAGGCCGGCATCCCGATCGCGGGCGGGCACTCGATCGACACACCCGAGCCGATCTACGGGCTCGCAGTGATCGGCACCTGCCGGCGGGAGCAGGTGCGCCGCAACAGCGACGCGCGCGCCGGCGATCGCCTGATCCTCACGAAGCCGGTGGGCGTCGGCGTCTACTCGGCGGCGATCAAGCGGAGCGGTCTCGGTGAGGACGGCTACGCCGAGTTTGTCGCGACGACGACGCTGCTGAACCGGGTCGGCGCCGATCTGGCAGCGGACGCGGACATTCATGCCATGACCGATGTCACCGGGTTCGGGATCATCGGCCACGGTCTCGAACTCGCCCGGGGCGCCGGCCTGCGGGTGGTGATCGAGGCTGGGGTGGTCCCCCTGCTGACCCAGGCCGAGACGCTGGCGCGCGACGGTTTTGTGACCGGGGCCTCGCACCGCAACTGGAGCGCCTTCGGCGGCGACGTCTCCCTGCCGGAGGGCTTCCCCGACTGGCGCCGGCACCTGCTCACCGACCCTCAGACATCGGGCGGCCTGCTGATCGCCTGCGCGGAGCGAAGCGCCGCGGCGATCCGCGACCGGATCCGTACCGTCGGCTACCCGGCCGCGGCGATCGTCGGACGGGTCGAGGCGGGGCCGGCGGGGCTTCGCGTCGAGGCACCCACGGACCGGGCGCCCTCGGCGACGGCGTAGGCCATCTGCTCGATATGGCTGTAGCTGGAGTAGGAGGGAACCAACACCTTGGCCAACGAAGCCTCCTGAAACGGTCGTCGACTCCGTGGGCAACCAGTCGCCCCGGACCGTGTCCCGAGGGGACGGCGGGGCACGTCACAGGACACGGATGCCCATGTGCTTGGCCTTATGCTCCGGCTCCACGCCCAGCGACTTCTCGCAATGCATGCCGCAGTGCAGAACGCGTTCTACATTCAACGTCATCTAATTTCCCGCCGCACACTGCGCCAATTTAGGGCTGAGGCGTTGGACGCGTGGCAGATGGCGACCACAGCGGCCTGAGAAAAGACACGACCTGCTGTTCCTGTGACCGCACTCCACTTCCCGTGACAACGCCTCCAAGCGTGCGCCTCAGCGCGAGAAAATCGGCGTGACCTCAATCAGATCGAGTTGCTGACTGATCCCAACGGGCCTTGAAATGGACCGTTGGTTTGGTTCTCGAATTTTCGCCAAGCCTTTCCATAAAGCCTTTAGCGTGGTGTCGACAATTCGAGATGGATCAACAGCCCGATGCGTCAGCATCTTGGGCTGTTGGTATGAAACGTTCGGGCCGCCCTCAACGCCGTTTGGACGGTCGTCGCCAACTGGGTGTGCCTCAGCTCCCTGTCAATATTTGTGAAATGGGGCAGGCTAGCGCGCGCAAGCTGTGCGCGAGCGGCGGACGTCCACGTCGGCGTTCCGGGTGAGGGTCAGACACTCCCCCCAACGCCCTTGGAGCCTGCCGCTCACACCTCCTGCCCGCGCCTCACCCCAGCAGAAAGAAGGTTTTAGCGCAGCACCTCTCCCTTAGTTTCCCGCATACCGACGTACACAAAGCCACCAATGATGCACACTGCGGCGACATAAAGCCAAATCATATCGCCATAGCCCCATCCCTTCATCGCTGTGACAATGTATGGCGCAGTTCCACCGAACAGCGTGACTGAGATGGCGTAGGGAAGCGCGACACCGGTGGCTCTGATCTCGGACGGGAATTGCTCCGCCATCACCGCCGCGCAGGTCGCCGCGAAGCCGCTGCTCAGCACGAGAGCAATGGTCTCGATCACGATAGCGCTTGGTAGATCGTTCGTGATTAGCATCAGGCTCGGCCACGCGTAGAGGGCGGACCCGAACGCGAAGGTAATCAGGACAGGCCGGCGTCCGATCCGGTCGGCGAGCAGCCCTACGAATGGGATAACCAGGAGCGATGCCCCTACTGAGACGATGCTCGCCACGAAACTCTGCCGCAACGGCATGCCGGTTGTGATATGAACGTAACTCGGATAGCTAACCATCCAGATATAGTTAACGAGATTTCCGGCCATCGCGATACCGATCACCCGCAGCGCCGCGCCCTGATGGTCCCGGATGAGTGCGCGGAAGGGATGACGCACCAGGGTCCGGGTGGCCGCGCGGCGCTCGAAGACCTCCGTCTCACGGACCGCATTGCGAATCCACAGCGTGATGAAACCCATGCAGCCGGCGACGATGAAGCCGATCCGCCAGCCCCAATCTGACATCCCCCGATCATCGGCGACAAACGTGAGAGCGAAGCCGAGGCACGACGCGACGAGGACGCCCGCATTGATGGCGAGATGCTGCCATGATCCGGCGAAGGCGCGACGGTTCGGCGGCGCCGACTCAATCAGGAAAGCCGAAGCGGAGCCGAATTCGCCGCCGGCCGAGAAGCCCTGGATGAGTCGAGCGAGGATCAGGATGGCTGGCGCCAGGATGCCGATCGAGGCGTAGCCTGGGCAGAGGCCGATGACGCAGGAGGCCAGGGCCATCAGCGAGATCGACAGGGTGAGACCGCGCTTGCGCCCGTAACGGTCCGCGAAGGCCCCCAGCACCGCTCCGCCGATCGGGCGCATCACGAAACCCACGGCGAAGATCGCGAAGGTCGAGAGCAGGGAGGCGACCGGGTCGCCGGGCGGAAAGAACTGTGCGGCGATCAGCGGGGCGAACGTTGCGTAAATCAGCCAGTCGGTCCATTCGACGACGGTGCCGAGCGTGGCGGCCGCGATTGCCCGCTTCTGGTCGGCGGTGAGTGCCGCCGGCGCCGGGTCGAGCGCGACAATGGTCGCACCTCCGGCATGGGTCGCATCCATAGTTTCCTCCATGTTGTGCTTGCGTCCCGGCCGTCGCGAGGCCGGTCAAAATCGCGGGGCGAATGTGAGAGTGCCGGAGTGCAGCGACAATCGACTATTCGGCAGGCTGAGCGTGAGTTTTGCTCAATCATGCTGGCGGCCGAGGGCGCGCAGCGCGCTCAGGAGGTCAGCTCTCGGAGCGAAGGGCGGCGGGCTGCTCGATCCTCTCGACCTCGTCGAGAAGCCACTCCCGGAACCGGCGGAAGGCCGGATTGCGTGAGCTGCGGCGCGGATAGATGAGGTAGTAGGTGAATGCGCCGCGATCGAGCGAGAACGGGATGGGCTGGACGAGGCGCCCGGCCCGCAGGTCGTCGAGAAACAGGGCCTTCTGGGCGATCATGATGCCGTGGCCTTCGAGCGTCGCCTGATAGGCGAGCGTCGAGCTGGCGTACTTGTCGCCGGAATACGGATCGATTCCGCTGACCCCGGCCGCCTTCAGCCAATATTGCCAATCATCAGATCGCACCAGCGAATGCAGGAGAAGGGTCCCCTGCAAGTCCTCCGGGTTCTGCAGGCCGTGCCGCCGCCCGTATTCAGGCGTGCAGAGCGGCACCAGCTCGTTCGGCATGAGCCGGTCGAGTTCGACGCCAGGCCAGCGCCCGTCGCCGAGCCGGATAGCCCCGTCCAGGTTCTCCCGGTCGAAATCGACCGTTTCGTTGGAGGTCGTCAGCCGGACCTCCGTGGTCTGGTTGCCCGCGTGAAAGCTGCTGAGCCGCGGGATCAGCCACTTCATCGCGAAGGTCGTGTAGGCGCGGATGCGCAGGATGTCCTTGCCGCGGCGGCCGGTCAGCGCCCGGGTCGCCTCGCGGATACCATCCAGATGCTCGCTCACCTTCGCAAGGTACTGCTCACCCTCGGCCGTGAGCACAATCTCGCGAGCATGACGCCGGAACAGCCGTACGCCGAGAAACATCTCCAGGCTCTGCACATGGCGGCTCACCGCTCCCGGCGTCACCGACAATTCCTCAGCGGCGCGGCGGATGCTCTGCAGGCGGCCTGCGGCCTCGAAGGCACGTAACGGATTGAGCGGCGGCAGACGGTCCATGCAGCACGCTAGGGTGTCGTTGTTTTTTCGTCAACGATCGCCCGCCGCAATCTCGCTCTGCAGGTCCGGACATTCCGGTTAGCTTCCGTCTCGAAAACGGAGGCGAGCGGAGAACAAGATGCATAGTTCAGTGCAATCGCGGGTACAGGGAGGACGACTGGAGCCGGAAACACTCTGGTTGAGCGGTTCTCGTGACAAGAGAACGGGTCGCGGTGTGTTTCCGGAGGTGCCGGAGACTTCACCGGCTCGGCCGCTCTACGAAACAATCACCCTCTCGGAGACTGCGTCTGTCTACAGCTTCACCGTTATCCACCCCAACCCGAAGACTGGTCATCCGCCATTCTTTCTGATCTACGCCGACTTTCCTGAAGAGGTGAGGGTCTTCGGCCGGCTCGAACTGCCAAACGGCGAGCGGCCGCGGATCGGCATGACGGTCCGCGCCGTAGCGCCTTCGCCCTCCGACGAGGGGGCGGGGGCCGAGGAATACGTTTTCGTGCCTGCTGACGAGGTTACCCGATGAAGCCCGACGTTTTTCTCACCGGCGCCGCCATGACGCCCTTCGCCCGGCACGACGACCAGTCGATGCAGGATCTCACGCAATCCGCCGCGCTGGGTGCGCTCCGGGATGCCGGCGTCGCGCTTGACGAGATCGACGCCATGTACGCGGCTAACGTCTATGGCGGCATGGTGCTCGGCCAAGTGCTCATGCGCGACCTCGGCATCACCGGTCCCGCCCTCTATAACGTCGAGAACGCCTGCGCGAGCGGAGCCACGGCCGTCCACCTCGCCTGCCAAGCCTTGCGGCTCGGCCTCTACGAGACAGTCCTGGTCTGGGGCGTCGAGCAACTGACCAAGCTCGGTGGCGGCACGATCCCGCTGCAGCGCAACGACTACAAGACCGACCGCTACGCCAGGCAGGGCATGACGCTGCCGACGGTCTACGCGATGCGCGGCATGCGATACCTTCACGAGCGCAACGAAGGCCCTGAGCTGCTGGCGCAGATTGCTGTCAAAAACCGTCGTCACGGCGCCCGCAATCCCCTGGCCCAGCAGCGCAAGCCCGTGACGGTGGAGGAAGTGCTGTCCTCCCGGCCCGTGGCGGAGCCGCTGACGCTCCTTCAATGCTGCCCGTCCTTGGTCGACGGGGCGGCCGCCGTGGTGCTGACCACGAAGCCGCTCGCAGACGGCCGCCCGAAGGTCCGCATCCTCGGCTCGGCCGTTCAGTCGGGGCATATCGAGGCGGGCTGCGACAATATCCTGGACGCCGAGATCACCGCCCGCACGGCGCGGCTCGCATATGAGCAGGCCGGCCTTGGGCCGGAGGATGTCGACGTCGTAGAACTGCACGACGCGTTCACGATCGCGGAACTCCTCTACTACGAGGCGCTCGGACTCGCGAGGCCGGGGGAGGCCGGGGACCTGCTCCGGCGGGGTGAGACGCAGCTCGGCGGCCGCGTCCCGGTCAATCCGAGCGGAGGGCTGCTCGCGAAGGGGCATCCGCTCGGTGCGACAGGCGTCGCCCAGATGGTCGAGATCGCCTGGCAGCTTCAGGAGCGCGCGGAGGGCCGGCAGGTCGAGGGCGCGCGGATCGGCCTCACGCAATGCACGGGCGGCGGGATCGCGGGCGTCGACCACGCGGCTTCGTCGGTCCACATCCTCGGAGTCTGAGCTATGGCAGAGAAGGACGTCGCGCTGATCACCGGCGCGGCCCGCGGCATCGGCTTCGGCATCGCCGAAAGTCTCGCGCGGGCGGGTTACGACATCGCGCTCCTCGACCTCGACCGGGCGGCAGTCGAGGGCGCCGCTCGGCAAATCGGCGACCTCGGCGGTGGACGGGTCGTGGCGACGACCGCTGACGTGACGAACCGGACTGAGGTCGAGGCGGCGGTTGCGGCCGTTCACGCCGCCTTCGGTCGGATCGACGTGCTCGTGAACAACGCCGGGATCGTCCGCGACCGCAGGCTCGTGAAGATGGACGAGAGCGACTGGGACGCGGTCATCGCCGTGAACCTGAAGTCGCAATTCCTCATGTGCAAGGCCGTGGTTCCGGGGATGATCGAGCGGGCCTACGGCCGCATCGTCAACATCTCGTCCCGGGCTTGGCTCGGCGGCTTCGGCCAAGCGAACTACTCGGCCGCGAAGGGCGGTGTCGTCAGCCTGACGCGCAGCCTCGCGATCGAGCTCGCCCGAAACGGCATCACGGTGAACGCCATCGCGCCCGGCATCGTCGAGACGCCGCTCTTCCAGAATTTCGAACCCGAGGTGCAGGAGCGCCTCAAGAAGAGCGTGCCGATGCAGCGGATCGGCACGCCGAAGGACATCGCGCAGGCGGCCGTGTTCTTCGCAGGCCGGGCGAGCAGCTACATCACCGGCCAGCTCATCTACGTCTGCGGCGGCCGCAGCCTGTCGAGCCCGAGTGTCTGACATGGCGATCCGGATCTCACGAGAGGGTGCGGTCGCCACGGTCACGATCGACCGGCCGGAGGCCCTGAATGCCCTCGACGTCGCAGCCCAGGCCGAGCTTCGGGAGGCCCTTCTGGCAGCTCGGGACGACGAGGACGTGCGCGTCATCGTGCTGACCGGCGCCGGCGAGCGGGCCTTCTGTGCCGGTGCGGACCTCAAGCGCACGCCGCCGAGCGCGAACTCCTACGCCCAGGCCTGGACCGCCTCCGATCCCATCGCGACGGAGCGGGGCGCCTACGTGCGCTTCATGAACCTGGAGCGGCTGCGGATTTGGAAGCCGCTCATCGCGGCAGTGAACGGGCATTGCCTCGGCGGGGGCATGGAGCTCGCGCTGCAATGCGACCTCAGGGTGGCCTCCGACACAGCGAGCTTCGCCCTGCCGGAAGTCAAGGTCGGCAGCGTCGCCGGCGTCTGCGGTCCGCTCCTGCTGCGCACGATCCCTGCGGCGCATGCCATGAAGATGCTGCTGACCGGTGCCCGCATCGATGCTGCCGAAGCCCTCCGGATCGGCCTCGTCAGTGACGTCTGGCCGGCGGCAGAACTCGGCCGGCGGGCCGCGGAGCTCGCCGGGACGATCGCCGAGAACGCGCCGCTCTCCCTCATGGCCACGAAGCGGATGACTCGCGAATGCGAAGTCCTGCCGCGCGCCGCTCTGATGGATCTGACCGAGATGGTCTTCGGCATCATGAAGGACACCGAGGACCGTGCGGAGGGCCGCCGCGCCTTTGCAGAGAAACGCAAACCGAGGTTTTCTGGACGATGACTACGACCCCGACTGCTGCCCAGGCCGCGGCTCCTGCCGCCCATCCACTTGAGCGGACGCTCGATGGCCTTCGCGTCATCGATTTCTCGCAGGTCGCCGCCGGGCCCCTATCGACGATGATTCTCGCGGATCTGGGCGCGGATGTCATCAAGATCGAGCCGCCAACCGGCGATATCGGCCGGACGCTCGGGCCGCCCTTCATCGAAGGCGAGAGCACGGTCTTCCTCTCGCTCAACCGGAATAAGCGCAGCGTCACGCTCGATCTGAAGTGCGAGGAGGGGCGGGCGCGCGCCCGCGCCCTGATCGCGACGGCCGACATCCTCGTCGAGAGCTTCCGGCCCGGTGTTGCGGACCGGCTCGGTATCGGCTTCCAGGCGGCGCGGGCCATCAACCCGCGGTTGATCTACTGCTCGATCTCGGCCTACGGCCAGCATGGTTCCTGGTCCCACAAGCCCGGCGTCGATGGCGTCGTCCAGGCCGTATCTGGCCTCATGAGCGTGATCGGCCATGAGGGCGAGCCGCCTTCCAAGGTCCAGGCCCCCATCATCGACATGGTGACGGGCTACCATGCCGCCCTGGCGATCCTCGCCGCCGTCAACCAGCGCGCTGCCGGCTCGGTCCCCGGCCATCTCGATGTCAACATGTTCACGAGCGCGGTGATGCTCCAGCAGGTGACGCTGTCCAGCTATCTAACCACCGGGGAGCTGCCGGTGCGGTGCGGAAGCGGCGCGCCTTACGCCACGCCGAACGAGGCATACCAGACCGCGGACGGCTATGTTCTGGTCGCTGCCTATCAGCCGGAGCGCTGGCGCCGACTCTGCGTCGCCCTCGACCGCCCCGATCTCGCTGATGACCCACGCTTCGGCACGCTGTCCGAGCGCATGGCCAATCGCGACGCGCTGACGGCGGAGCTGACCGGCGCGTTTCGCCACCGACCCACGGGCGAATGGGTCGCGAGGCTCGAAGGAGCCGACATCATCTGCGCCGCCGTCTCGGATTACGACGACGTGGCAAGCCTGCCACTGCTGGCCGAGAGCGGAGTGCTGACGACGGTCCACCACCCCGCGGCAGGCCATATCGTCATGCCAGGCTTCGCGATAGGCGGCCGCTCCATGGCCGCGCGCCGGCCGCCCCCGCGGCTGGGCGAGCACAATTCGCTCCTGAACGAGGGGCCACTGCCAAAACTCCCGGCGCTGGCGGACACCTGCAGGGGGTAGGGTGTGGGCCGGGATCCATCCCAGCCACGCTCACCCGTCGTCGACCGGAGGGCCGGCCCATATCCACCGGCACTGGCCGAGATAGCGAGCAGGAATTCGATATCGGCCGCCGTCACGCCATCCTGAACCCATGAAGAGCCTTCCGACCGCAAGCGTTTTCATCACTGACACATATCCGTGACCCCGGCGTCGAACGGGCGATCCTCGGCCCGGCCCTGGCCGAGAAACCCCATGCCGACGCTCTGGTAGCGCTGGTTTGGCGCCAGCGCGTCGATGACGTTTTCCTCGATCGATATCCGAAGCTCCGCGGCGTGATCTGGTACGGTGCCGGATACGACAACATCGATCTGGACGCCGTTCGGGCGGCATTGTCACATCTTGCAAGTAAAGCGCGTTTTGACGCCGTCCGCGGCGATCTCGGCGTCCGCTAAGTCGTTGAAAGTGCGGAGGGTGCCCTGTCCCGCCAGCCCGCCACTGGTAAGTAAAAAGCGTTCCCGTGACAACGCCAAGTTTCCAAGTACCTCCACAGCCAGTGATGCCTGGGCGAGCAGGCGGCGGGCGCCCGTGCGCAGCTCTCCTCGGGCTGACGCAGGCGGCACGATGTTGGTAGGTGTTGTCACGGCGTATCGCTCTCGCTGAGAGGCTCTGGCAGGCTCGACACCCGCCTCGATACGCCACCTTCACGCCTCCCGCGTCACCCAATCTCCCGCATAGCTCCGCCAGTGCTTGGACCAGCGTATCGCACAGGCCAAGGTGACGGGGCATTTCACTGCCATTCAGGCCCGCGACAAGCTGCGCAGTCTCTACCCATCAGTTGGAGCCTGACAAAGCACTAGAGAGCAAAACAGCCAACCCGGACGGCGTCATGAGACCGCGGTGTTACCCTAAGGTGCTGCGGTCGGCACGATGCGGTTCCGGCGTATGGAACTGCTCGACTTCGGGGCTGTCGTCCGGGATCGCGCCGATTCCGTAGCGGTAGGCGAGTTCGCCGCCAAGCCAGCCATTGAAGAAGAGCAGGGCGGTCGAGAGGAACGATAAAGTGAGGCCCCAGCCCTGGGCGCCTTCGGCTGCATCCGTCCAACGCAGCCAGACGTTAACGATCGCGAGCACCACGACGATGAGGTTACCGATCATGTGGGTCCACGCGATCCAAAGGTCGCGCACTTTGTCGATCGTGAAGAAGTCGAGGAATCCCGGAAGCGCAGCGACGAGCGCGGTGAGGATGCCGGCAATCAATAGCCAATAGGAGGCCTGGGCCCAGAACGGGTTCTTGGTGCCCCAGAAGGCCAGGTCGGTCGCGAACGCCCCGATAAGGAAGGCGATCGGAAAAACCACAAGCATGTGATGAAGAGGATGCCCGGCAATGGCCGCCGTGCTCTCAACCCCGTGCCGGTGGAACCGCCCCATAGAAAGCTCCTGAAGCGAACGTATTGGAAACGCGATTGGCCAAAGCTCTGTTCCGTGTCTCGCCAGCTGATCGAGCCCTGATCGCACTCTAAGAGGATGCTATGAACTTGGCAGCCCACGAGCACTTTGCCGATCGATACTAAAGAGCGTGGTGGAGCTTTTGCGGGACTGGCTGAGGCTGCGTTCAGCGGCCAGGGCTCGCCAGAGCCTATGCCCTGCAACGCGGCCCGAGTCACCGGCCGGATATCATCCAGTACCTCCAAAGTCGATTTAAGGCTGCGGGTCCATAGCAGAATCTAGTTTTCGGGCGTTCTCATCGGGCCATCGCACGTCCCGCCCGACCACCCCTTATAGTGCGCCGGCAGCGGGCTGGCCCGCCCCGTCCGTTCACTCGGCCGGCGGCAGTGCGAGCCGGATCGCCTCCTCACCTGAGAAGCTTCGCGGCGGCGGTCTGCGTGAGGCCGAGCGCCGCGAGCGCCATGTGGTACTCACGGGCGGTCACAGGGACTCACTTCCGGTCCTTAAGTAAGGGCATCCCCAAGTCCGCGGACGAGTGCATCTTCCGAACGAAGTAGTCGGGCTCGCCGGTCACGAAGAGGCCGAGCTCGTCGATGTTCTCGATGAGCACCTTGTAGGCGCCGCGGCTGACCGAGCGGTACGGTAGCTTGTGCATGTTGCTGGTCAGGGCCTCGCGCAACTCCCGGGCGGCCTTGATGGCCTCGACGTGCTCGGGTGGGATGCGGATACCGTTGCGGGACATGGGCGCCTCCGATGTAAGTGTCAGCCAGGTACTCTCGTGGGCAGGGCAGGGCCCTCAACCGCCCGCGACCATCTCGACGAAGTCCTCCGGCACCTCGCCGAAGCGGCCGAGGATCACGACGCTCTCCAACTCGCCGGTCTCGTTGTCGGCCCGGATCTGGAGAGCTGCGGCGCCCGGCTTGCGGGTCGCAATCGCCTCGGCCCGCTTGAGCGCGCCGCTCCCGGTTGGCGCCACATCGCGAGTGCCCGGCACGAGGCGCTTCCGCTTAAGCTCGAAGGTCTGGATCAGGTAGGTGGTCGCCGTCGCCATGGCTCGCCTCCGCGCTGCTCCATCTGGGCAGCTTGCATGTTCTGATTTTGTTCTATCATCGGCGCCCGCGCTAGTCTCGCGTGGATGGAGGGGAGCCGATGGCCAATGCGGATGCCACCCTGCAGACCGTCTGGGCGTGCGACCACAAAGGGGAGGTGCGGACCTGGGCGCTGCCCTACGACGGCCGGTACGAGGTTGCGGGGGACCAGATCGACGTGACCTACGATCCGGTTGGCGGCGCGCAGACCTGGACGGCGGCGGTGATGCGAGGGAGCCGCGTCGTCTACCGCCTCACGGCCGCGGAGGTGCGGGCGCTTGTCGGCTGCTACGAGCTGCGGGACTGTCGGGGCAAGCGCTATCTGTGACGGTCCTGCTGCAGCATCCACCGCAGCCGCCCGACCGTCCCGACCGAGATGCCGAGGTCATCCGCGATATCCGCCCGTGGCCGGTCCGCCAGGATCACCGCCGCCACGTCCGGCGCCCGCCACCAGCCGGCCGGGCGCAGCGATGGACCGAAGAGGGCAGCCCGCGCCTGCGAGGCGCCGCCGACCGAGCAGCCGTGACGCGCCGCGAAGGCCTCGATCGTGAGGTCCGCCAGATCCTCGGCCCGCGCCTCCCACCATGCGGCCTGGTCGGCGATGTAGTGATGCCCGAGCAGCCGCCGGATGCGCTTGATCGTGGAGGCGCCGATCGGCAGGCCCAGCACCGCGCCGCTGCGAGCGCCGCCGGCGGCGCGCCACCACTCCATGTGCCGGGCGAGCTCGGTCGTCACCACGACGCGCGGACCGCCGGCGCCTTGACCGCGCGGCATCCCGTGCGGCCAGCCAAGGCAGACCGGGAAGCCGTGCGGGGTCGGCCGCTCCTCGCGCACGTCCCAGAGGTCGCCCCAGATATCGGCAATGCAGCGCAGAATGGCGGCGACGCGGGCCATGTCAGGGGGGAGGTCCTTCGCTGGTTGCCCGATGTGCTGCGGCTGCCTTCAGCCGCTCGACGAGATACTGAAGGCGCACAATCCTCTCCTCGCACAGCTGCACGAGGTCGTCCGTGACGCTGGGCGGCAGGTCCGCCGACTCTGCCGCCCAGCGACGCATGGTGCGGTCGCTGACCTTCAGATCGTGAGAGAGGTCGGTCTGCCAGCGAGGCCCATACAGCGCCTCTCCCGTGTCTTTGAGCAGGTGGTTCACGTCTGATCCTGTCCGCCAAACCGCTCGCGCCAGCGCTCCAGGCTGATGAACTTGTGGCCGCGCGAGAACGTCCATACCGCCTGATGGCCGTCGGCGGTGGCGTCAGCAATTCCCAAGGGTTCCGGGGTAGCCCAGGCAGGCACGGGAGCGCAGCGGTGCCCGTCCGCGTCGAGAGAGGGATCCTCGGTGCGGGTCTCTCTCCCTGCAATCCAGCCCCGGCCCGGCCGGAACAGGTAGCTCACGAAGCCTTGCGCCGCGGCGGCCTCCACCATCCATCCCGTCGTGCCGTCGTTGATCTCCAGCGGATGATATCCAAACGCATTGGAGAGGCCACCGAAGCCGCCGAACGTGCGTGTCAGGCCCCACTTATCCTCGCGCGGGTCGCTGTTCGGCGGGAGCGGCCGACGCTCGGTGCGGACGAGGTCGGGCGCCCCAAACCGCCACGCCGCCGCGATGACCTCGCGCTCGCCTGGACGCGGGATACCGATGAGGGTGTCGGCGGGCTTGGAATAGCCGCGCATGGTTACACCCGGTGCGGGCGCGCGGTGAGGCTCCAAGCCGCCCCCGCGTAGCTTCCAGCCCAATCCAAGGCAAGCGGTGTCCGATCCGAGCGGGAGGCTGACGTGCACGGCGTCGAGCCAGTGACCGATGACCGCCGCGCTCGCGGCGGCCTCATCGATGCGGGCGACCAGGTCGACCATCACGCCGCCTTCGCGAGCTTGCGCGAGGCGACGACGCGACGAGCGTATTCGGCGCGCAGAGTGCCGTGCCCATTCCAAGAGCGACCGGTCTGGCTGATGCTGTTGCGCGTCAGGCGATAATGGACGACGAAAGTACGCCCGCGAGCGTAGGTGACACGGACCTCGACCTGCTCGCCCTCGGCGAGGGTGGCGGCGATGGCGGTCAGCATGCAGTGGGCGTTCATGGCGGGCATGGCGGGTCTCCTACCCGGTTCCGGCGGGGCCAACCCCCATCCGATGTCCGCAATTTAGGACACGCTTGGCTGCGGGTCAAGCGGGTCAATGCGCGGATCGCGAGAAAATCTCTCCTACGTCACCAGCGCCGCCACCATTAGCGCCGCCGTCCCCCGCCACGGCTCCAGGCGCGCATCGAGGGCGAGCACGCAGGCCGCGCCATGCTCATCGTAGGCGCGGCGCGGGTTGCGGCACATCGCGTGAGCCTCACATTTGAAATCGCCAATGATGTTGTAGTTAGAGATTTTTTCAGCTATCAATCGCGCGGATAACCTACGGGCAAGGCAAGACCATATGAGTGATTTAAATGATTACAGGCCCCCTTGCGCGGAAGAAGCGCTCTCTACATTGAAGCGCATCGGCAGGCTCGTTGCAGATACTAAGCAATCTTGGTTAAAAGTCGCTGTGTTCATAGAGCAAGATGGGCTACTTATAACTAGCCTAGATAAAAGATATCAGGACAAAATAGACAAAATATCGTTTCAAGAGCTGCGATGCATTCCAGATTATATGCTTGTTAAGCGTGTATCTGACTATATTACGAGCCATGGAGCCGATATTTTGCGTTCCACAAACAGATAAGCCTTCCTCTTCTCATGCGGGAGGGGGGATCAAAGTATATCTGCCCTTTGCAGGAATTCTTAGTCCAGTAGGATCGCAGTTCTGACCGCCACGCACCGCTGCGCTTCGGGCGCATTCTCCCGTGCGAGCACGTCGCGGACATACGGGTGGGCCAGCACGACCGCGGCGACGTCGAGGGCGACGCCCTCCGCGATCAGCCGCATGCCGGGCGTGGGGTCGTTCAGGTAGTCGCGGACGGCCGCGTCGAGCTGCTCGTCCGTGATGTGCTTGAGCTTGTACAGCTCGCCGATGGTGGGGGGTGTCGGGCATGGAGGGGTGGGGGCCTAGCGTTTGAGCCGACTGCAAGAGTGTGGTCTTCCACCCCTTACGATCACACGCGATGCGCCACGCCGTGGCGCTCGCAATTCCCGGGGGGGTCCCAGTTGACTTCGAGGTCAACCGAAGCCCATATAGACGGGCTTAGGGAGGAGAAGCGCCTTTACCTATACAACCCGCACCGTCGCCCGCACGAGGCGTACAAGCGTAGGCTTTGGATGACACCAGAGGTCCGCGACTGGGTGCTGTACCGAGAGGATATAGACCAAAGAGACCGAGACTATCGATCGGACGTTAGGATGTTCCTAAAGAGATTTGTGATAGGAGAAGACTTCGACGACGATGTAAAGCTCAAACCTCTCAAGCCGCCCTTTGAGGGACTGTATGCATTCAGAGTCGTCTTTAATCCGCATCACAGGATATTGGGTGGGTTTCTGCGGCCCGGAGAGTTTGTGGCAATCGCACAAAAAGCGCGCAGTCTTCTTGAACAAGAAGGTCGAGGTTGGATGCCTACACGGACGAGGGCTAAATCGGAGTGGGACACCCTCTTCCCCAATCATTCGCGTCTGATCACCGCTCGCTCAAGCCTACTGACGGACTTCGTTCTATGACACAGTTTAAGCCGACCGAAATTAGCAAAGAACATGAGGACGACCTCAGAGCAGAGGCGCGTACGGCGATGTTTTTTGCGCTTCGATCGGCTTTTAAGGCGCGGGCCGAGGAATATAACTTGAAAGCGAAGGACCTTGCCGAAGCTTTGGGCAAGGACAAGGGATACGTTTCGCGAGTCCTGAACGGCACCAGCGGCTCTATTGATTTCGAGACGCTGTTTGTCTTTTTGGAGGCGCTCGGGTATCACCTTCCTCTCGATCCGATATCGTATGAAGAGCTAAAAGGCAGGAAGGTTAATTTTGACGCCAGACCAACAGGTGTTAAATTTAGCCTTGATACCAACCAAGCAGTTTCGACCAGTTCGGCGAAAATGTTGTCGAAAACTGATTGGCATGTAGATTATGATGCGATCAGCGGCACTAATGAGCAATCTATTCAACTGTCTGGCGGCGTCAAATTCAAGTTTCTAGAGGATGCACGATGAGCACCACAGGCCCATTTGTGCGCGCGGCTCTATTGGCCGATGACGTTAGAACCGAAGTTACTGGCAAGCACATCATTATAGGAACTTATGGTTCCGATATAGGTGTGCCTCAGTTTCCGGCCGGGTTGCGTTTTAGGCTGATCCTAGTCATAGAATTTGGCGATCATAAGAAATATGAACTTAAAGTCAGACTGTTAGGGCCATCTGGGGACGAATTTGCAAAATTTGATGCCGAATTGGAAGTGGAAAAGCCTCGAACGACTCAGGTGATACCGACAATTGGATTTGCTATTCCGTTTTCTTCAGAAGGATCCTTTAGGGTCGAGTGCTTTGAAGAGGGCGAATGGAAATCTGTCGGAATTTGGAACGTTGCAAAAGCTGATATTCCAGTGCCACAATTGGGCGCCTGAGGAGCATTTTACGGATAGCCGCTACCGTCACTACTACCGCCCGAACTCCCACACCGGAATCCCCCGATACCGCCCCGGCTTGTGCCGCGGGATCGTCCAGAGTGCTTCTTCAGGCGGTCGGCCTATGTTATCGATGGCTAACACTGCTCGCTTGTTAGATAGCGTCGCGATATGTTTTCATGAGAGTTATTCTTTTTTCTAAAATAATCGTGAAATTTCAATGCATATTCTGGTAAAAATATTTGCTCTGAAGCTCCAGACTCGTTGTCGTACTTTTCTGCTACTATGAAGTCCAAATCACTTCTATCCTCATTTAGCAACGAATCTTTAAAAGATTTTACATGTATATCGAGCAAAGATCTAGCTCCATGAATCATAGGATCTAACAAATGCCTTGCTTTAGAGTGAATATTAGCTATACCTTCGATATATTCTCGGACAAAGGGGTTTATTGGAACATGCTCTCCGAGCTGCTCTAGTTCTTTAAGTACAGAGCGCTTGAATTTTGGATCACGAGCTAGAGCAGGGACAAATATGGTCGGGTTAATATAATGCTTCCATACAGCTGGATTGCGATCTCCGTGCCAATTCATACCAATCGATACGTTATGGATTGGATATCCATGATGTTGGCTATAATTACGAAGCGCTTCAAGCACACGGTATCCGAGCATCGAGTCGTACTGTATTGATTTCTCTTCATTGAATGATCGAGTTTCATCAGAAATTTTACCGAATATTGTATCAAGATGTTGGGGAACTTGATCGATATAAGAGCGTGCGGAAGACATAAAATTCATCAAACGCCTACTGGTTATTCCTGAAAACTTCCAGTAAATAAACTCCTCCCCTTTAAATATCATATTACGTTGCAATATTGTGATTAGCTCATGCTCGTATTCATAGTAATTTTCAATAACTGAGTCATATAATTCTTCGATATCGGTTGCAGCCGAAAACATTTTCGTAGCAGATACTATGCTGTCAAACTCGGTTTTGCCGATTTCGACCTCACTTTCAGTTCCTAATGCTAAATCACGAAGAACATACTTCATTGATCCTATCTACCTTCTCGGTAGCCTTCGCGACGGTTCCGCCAAGCTCTACATATCAGAACCCTCTCGCCCGACGGAGTCGCACTGGATCGGCTTCAAGATCGGATTCCGGCACTGACTGTGTCTGCCCACTCATAATCAGACCGGTTCCCGGTGAGCTTTGATTATAAGCGAGTTGAGCCGCTGAGATGGCCCTGGAGGGCGCAGGGAGGCTCATAGGCGGGCGCGGCGCCGCACGACGGTATTATCATCGGCCGGCGAGCTGGCGCCCCGGGGCTTCATGGGCCCGCTGTGCCCGCACGTTGGCTGCGGAAGGCCTGTCCGTAGTCGACGCCGAACCGGTACATAACCTCCGACAGTTCGCGAGCGTCTCGACCTACTCATCAGGCCGGAAGCCCGGGCATGGCGGCCGGCCCGGCGACAGGCTGGCGAGCCCGCGGCTCCATTCGAGGACGGCGGGGGAGGGGGCATCGAGGGCGGGTGAGTCGGCCATGGCGGGACGCTACCCGCGGGCGAGGCGGCGCACGAGAGCCGCCAAGCCTCACTCTCCTCCGATCCTCACGGCCCGATCCCGGGCGCATGTGTCCATGACGCAACGCGAACCAGTTGGTGGGGCTGATGGTGGGGCGGGGAGGCAATCGCGCCAAAAAGTCATTATTTATCAGTGCAGTTTCAATCCCTCTCTCTCCGCCAGCTGTTTTCAACATTTCCCCTTTGCTTACAGATAGATAGCCGGGACCCTCAACGAAACGCCCGCAGGGCACGATTGCGTCCAACGCAACGTCCAACACGGCCGGGTGTGTCTGAGGGCGTGCGGATCCTCCGCGAGGAGAGCCGCCGCCAGACCGAGATCCTGGACCGGATCGAGCGCGAGCAGGCCGTGCAGGACGCGCCAGCCGAGAGCACTGAGCCCTGTCTCAGGTCTTTGATCGCGTCGTCGCAGACGAACGGGCGGGCGACTTCTCCAGGCTCATGGCAGCGTGGCCTCGCGCCGAGGAGCCCTGTTCTGCGCTCGGCATTCACGGGTCGTTAACTGCTGAGCCGTTCAACTGGTCCGTATAAATCTGGCTCGGCACTCTCGCATTGCAGCCATTGGTGCAATGGTTGTCGGTTCGGCTGCCACGGTCGGAGCGTGAGTTCGTGTTCGCCCTGTAGAGAGGGAGCCGTCCGACCGGGGGAGCTTGCTAGCCGATTTGAACAACCTAGCGTCACGGTGACACCGAAGAAGCTTCGCACGCAGGAGGGCGCGGAGGGTCCTTGAGGGCGCTGGACATGCCCCGCCAGCCATAGGTGCCGTTCAGCTGTTGCGCCTCCGCCGCAACGGTCTGCCCTCAGCAGGGCAGCAGCTCGGAGAATCATCTGTCGTGCTCTCAACTGCCAAGTGGCGCGCCTCCAAGCGGGCTTCCCGCCGCGTCTCCTCCGGCGTTACCGAGGCGGTCGCCAAGCTGTTGAAATCGGGCGCCAAGCTCACCGGGGCCGCAGCCCGCCAGAGCCATAAGGCTGCGCGGCAGGCCGGGCGGGCTATGACGCTCACGAGAGCGCGGGGTGACGAGGCAACAAGGCCTGCAGGGCAATTCGTCGAGGTGGACGGGCTGCAGGTTCACTACATCGCACGCGGCAAGGGCCGTCCTGTGGTCCTGATCCACGGCAACGGCACCATGGCGGAGGATTTCGTCATCTCCGGCCTCGTCGATCGCTTAGCCAAACGCTACCGAGTGATCGCCATCGACCGGCCCGGCTTCGGCCACACCGAGCGGCCGCGCCACCGCATCTGGACGGCATCGGCCCAAGCACGGCTCGTGCATCGCGTGCTGGAGCGCCTCGGCGTCGAGCGCCCCATCATCGTGGGGCATTCCTGGGGCACCCTCGTGTCGCTGGCCCTCGCGGTCCAGGCGCCGGATGCAGTGCGGGGCCTCGTTCTCCTGTCCGGCTATTACTATGCGGTCCGGCGGGCTGACGTTGCGCTGATCACACCCCTGGCCGTCCCGGGCATCGGGGACGCGGCCCGCTCACTGATGCCGCCCGCGCTCGTTCACCTGCTTGCCCCGCAGGTGTTCCAGCGCGTTTTCAGGCCGCAGGCCGTCCCGGCCTGCTTCCAGGCCCGCTTCCCCGTCGGCCTTTCGATTCACCCGACCCAGGCCCGCGCGAGCGCGGAGGACACGGCGAGCATGAACGCGGCGGCGGCCCTGCTCCGACCGCATTACCGTGGGTTGCGGGTGCCGCTGGCGATCCTCAGCGGAGACGCAGACGCGATCGTAGACCCTGCCGGGCAATCCTGCCGCCTTCACGAAGAGGTGGCAGGGAGCATGCTGACTCTATTGCCGGGTCTTGGTCACATGATCCACTACAGCGCCAAGGCTCAGATCGCGCGGGCGGTGGACACCATCCTGGCAGCAGATGGCAAAAGACTGCAATGGAAGGTAAAGGGCTGTTCGGGCTTGAAGCAAACTCGGGCGCAGGTCGGCTCCGCCTGCGACCAGCCGGTCAGGTCAGGTCCAGCCTCACAGATCTGGGCGGTCCTACGAGGCACGCGTTAGCAGGTTTGCGGGCGACCTGCACCAGCCGCCCCACGCAGCCGACAACCACGACATCCGGATGGCATCGAGCCCGCCCGGCCCCGCCGCGGCGGGCTTCTTCGTTCCCGCGTCGCGCGCGTCAGCCCCGGCGGCTCCAACGCCGGTGCCCCGGTTGCGCGGTGCGACCCGCCGACGAGGGGTAAGCGATCAGGCACGCTGGGCCTCAGCTCAGACCAGCACGTCCACTGGCGCAGCCTGGCCACGACCGCCGCAGGCTCGTGCTTGTTGGTTCCCATCAGGTCCGCCCTCCGTTGGCTCAAAACCATGCTTCAGGGCGGACCACTCCCGTGGGGGCAACGTCATCAAGGATCGAGAGCGGGCCATAGCCAAAGAAACCGCAAAGTTGTAATATCTTTCGAGATGGGCTGTCTTTTGGGTTGAGCGAAGATAACGCTCCCGCTGTGCAAGCCTTTCGTGGCTGTGGGACGAGAGCGCACCTGACAGAGGCGCATGACGACCATGGTACGCATCGTGGCGACCGCCATCTCCGCCATCTTCTGTTTGCTGGTCCTGAGCATTGCGGCCGATGTTATAATCGATTGGGCGTGGTTTTCCGATCTTGGCTACCTGAGTGTATTCCAGATGGCCCTGGCCACAAAGGCAGCCGTGTTCCTGGGCGTGTTCTCGATGAGCATCGCTGCCCTTTGGGTGAATGAATGGCTAGCATTCCGGCTCGGAATGCGGGCACAGTCTGGAGCGCTGGTCCTCGGCAGCGATGTCGCTCGACTTCGGATATCCAGCGGAGCAGACCCTGGCCCGCCATACCTCCGTTTGATCCTGGCTGCGGCGGCCTCTTTTGCGAGCCTTCTCGTCGCCTTGTACCAAGCGAGCCAGTGGGATCTCTTCCTGCGGTTCCTGTACCAGGTGCCATATGGAGATGCCGATCCTGTGTTCGGAGCAGATCTTGGCTTCTTTCTCTTTTCGCTGCCGGCCTATGTCACACTTAAGGATTGGGCGCTCACTCTTATCATTCTCAGCGCAGCCACTGCACTTGCCGTCTATGCGGCACTCGGAAGCGTCCAACTGGGCCCGCGCACCGTCGTTTCCCGGGCGGCCATTGCCCACGGTTCGGCGCTGCTGGGCGCGCTTCTGACGGTAAAGGCTGGGTCCTACGCTCTGGACCGTTACCTTCTGCTCTATTCCAATAACGACATTCTCGTGGGGGCGGGCTATACCGATGTTAACGTTACATTGCCCTTGATTTCGGTTCTTGTCGCCCTCGCGCTGATCGGAGCCATGTTGTCCTTCGCGAATGTGCGGATCTGCAGCCGCAGGCTCCCCGTCGCGGCCGTCGTACTGGTCTTCGGGGGCTCCCTTGTCTTTGGCGAAGTGGTTCCCACCGTGTTCCAAAGCCTGGTGGTGAAACCCAATGAACTGGACCTCGAACGACCGTACATCCAGAGAAGCATCAACCTGACGCGCGCAGCATATGGGCTTCAGAACGTTGCCGTACGGCCGTTTGCAGCCGAGCAGGGTCTCACCCCGATGCTTCTGGAGGCCAATCAGCCCACCATCGATAATATCCGGCTGTGGGACGGTGGGCCATTGATCGACACCTACCGGCAGCTTCAAGAGATCAGAACCTACTACAGGTTTCATACCGCCGATGTGGACCGCTACTGGCTGAGCGGGATTTACCGACAGGTGACATTGGCAGCTCGCGAGATCGATACGTCCCGATTACCCTCCAGCGCGCAGACTTGGGTCAACCGCCATATCTTGTTCACCCATGGAAGCGGCGTCGTAATGAGCCCCGTCAACCGCAAGAGTGCCGAAGGTCTGCCGCTTTTCTACCTCAGGGATATTCCGCCAGTCGCGGACGGCGGGCCACCGATCAGCGAGCCACGCATCTATTTTGGAGAAGTGAATTCGCCCTATGTGATTGTCAATAGCAGTGTTCCCGAGTTCGATTATCCTAAAGGCAATGCAAACGTCTTCGCCAGGTATGGTGGAGCCCGGGGCATACCCATCGGCAGCACTGCGTGGCGGATGCTGTTCGCCTGGTACTTCAAGGACCCAAGCGTTGTGCTCACCGACTATATCACGCAGGAGAGCCGCCTTCTGTTCCGCCGCGCTGTCAAGGAGCGCGTGCACACCATTGCGCCGTTCCTTCGCCTGGACGGCAATCCATATCCAGTCATCACGGATGGGCGCATAGTCTGGATCCAAGATGCTTATACGACGAGCAACTATTTCCCGTATGCCCAGACGGTCTCCAGGGGCGAGCTCGACTACATCCGCAACGCGGCGAAGGTTGTCATTGACGGATATGACGGATCGATCAAGTTCTACTTGGCTGCTCCCTCGGATCCAATTGCTAGAACGTATGGCCGTATTTTCCCGGAACTGTTCACGCCGCTGTCACGCATGCCGGCTGACCTGCAGCGACATCTAAGATATCCGCAGGATCTGTTCATCGCTCAGGTTCAGGTTTACCGCACGTACCACATGGGCACTCCGGAGGTGTTCTATAATCGGGAGGACGTTTGGGAGTTGCCGCGTCAGCTGGACGGCAACGGGGGAACAATGGCTCCTTACTACATGATTATTCGCTTGCCCGGCGAGGCGGAGGCAGAGTTCATTCTCATGGCTCCGATGGTCCCGATTCGGCGGGACAATATGATCGCCTGGATCGCTGCCCGCTGCGACCCGGCCCATTATGGCGAATTGATCGTGTACGAGTTTCCGAAGGACAAACTGGTGTTCGGGCCGTTTCAGATCGAGGCGCGAATCAACCAGAACACGGCCATTTCGCAACAGATCACACTTTGGAATCAGCGTGGGTCACGGGTCATCCGGGGCAACGTGCATGTGATTCCGATTGAGAATTCACTCCTCTACGTGTCTCCTCTCTACCTGCGCGCGGAGGAGGGACAAATACCTGAGCTCAAGCGGGTGATCGCGGCCTATGGCGAGCAGGTCGTGATGGAGGAGACGCTTGCGGATGCATTGGCAGTCCTGTTCCGGCAGCGGGCTGGCGCTCCATCACCGGAAGCGACGGCGGCACAATTGGCTGGTGGCGGCATTCGGGAGCTCCTTCGTGGCCACTACGTGCGAGCTGTAGAGCATTTGAAACGCGGGGATTGGGCTAACTTCGGCAAGGAGTTCGATGCGATGCGATCTCTTCTTGACCATGCCGACAAGCAATAGGGCCGCATCAGGCAAAAGGGGTTATTGCAGAGGTGCTGGAGGGCCTGCTGGCGGGCGGCACCAACAAGACGATCGGCCGCGGCGCATCGCCCGAGGATCGCGACGTTCTCCAGCTCGCCGGTCTCATTGTCGGCCAGGATCCTGATCGCCGCTGCGCCTCGGGTGCATTCTCGCGTGCGAGCGCCTCGCGGGCACGGGGGAGGCCAGCGTCGCAGTGGAGATGACCAAGATCACGGCCGGTGCCGAGCGCGTTGCCGCGGTCGGCACCGGCCCAGGCAGCAATACGCGGCGATCGTCACGAGGATCCCGATGCCCGCGCCGTTCCCGTAGACAGCTTGGTCGCCCGGGCGCGAATCACCTCGGGCGTGAGTCTCACGTCATCAGAGGACCGAGCGCGGGGCGATCTTACAAGGGGTATCCTCCATAGAAGTCGACGAGTTGCTTCCTCTCGTGCCCAGACAGGAGAGACTCGTCGCCACGGGAGAATTCGGGTGCTTTGCGCAGCTGCTCCTCCGTGATGTTCGTTTTGTAGCCGCCGAGCGTCGGCTCGTAATGCAGCAGTTCCCACGGGATCGTATGGGTCTCGGAACCCAAGCCCAGGAAACCACCGAACGTGGTGACGGCATAAACGACATGGCCGCTGATCTTTTCGATCACGAGACGCTTGATGGTTCCGATCCGCTTCCCATCCACGGCGTAGACAGCGGTGCCCTCGATATGATCACTCTCGATGAGCGGGTGGCTCGGAGCCGATGACGTATCCATCTCTGCCATAGCTCGTCTCCTCCAGTTTTCGGTTCAACGGCACCCAGGATTGGCGGGTTCCCAGGGGATCCAAGCCTTCGGCTTTCGCTAAGCGGACAATCCGATCGACTTCGGGGTCAGGGTGAAACCTGCCCCTTGTGCGAACAAACGGAGCGGAGTGCGAACCCGGAACGGCAAGGCCGTGGCGACCGCGACGAGGCTCCGGTCTCGTTCGGGATCACGGCATCGAGGGCCGCCAAGCAGAACAGCCCGATCATGAGCGGCAGAACGACGCGGCCCGCCTCCTCGTTCCGATGCACCGTCAGCGCGCCGTGCCGGACATCCTCCCGAATGAGGTCCGGTGCCGGACGGCCGGCGGTTTCGCGCAGCACACCGTCATCACCGCCGGCGGCATCACGACGTGCAGGTGGAAGCGGTGGGAGCCGGTGCGCTGACGCCGCGCGACCGAGGCGAGGGCAGCGCTCATGCCCTCGTGCTGCCCCGCGATGCCGGAGCGGAGCTGACCCCCCGCTGCGGGATCAGTGCGGAGTGAAGATCGGGCGACGGGGGACCAGCCGCGGTGCACGCTTCGGCGGCGAAACGGGCGCCACCATCCGGCGTGAGGCAGCCTCGATCAAGTGCGCGTGCAAGCAGGCCGCGTCGGCAGCCTCCGGCTTGGTATCGTAGATCTCGTCAGACAACATCAACGTTTCACCCTTGCGACCGATCAGCCGCCATCGCCATTGGCCGGGCTCATCCTGCTCGACGAGGAATTGCATTGCCGCCTCCACTGCCGTTCCGTTTGGGCGAAGTATGCGCGCTGAGGTGGAGGAGGTCGCGCTGCCCGGTGGCTTGCCGCACGCGACTGCGCTGTTCTGTCCGCGGTTCTGGCGAGTCATCCCCGTGATTCACACCTGATAGCCGGCGCACCGCATGCTCGGCTGCCGATCCGGCTTGACCGTCCCGGGTGGTGCGCGAATCGCCCAGGCGATCAGGCGGGCCCGCGGCTCCATGCGAAGACGGTGGAGGAGGGCGAAGCAACGGTGCTCATGCACCGGCTAGCCGCAGGGGGGCGGCCATGCTCTAATCCGGCAATGGCCCGCCCTGCCGAGCCGAGGAGCCAGGAGGCCGTCATGCGGCCAGATCTGCGCGCGGATGATACGCCGCAAGAGGCAGAGCCTTTTATCAGCATCCCTAGTCGCCCCCTGGAAGGCAATCTCGTCGCTGCACTGATGAGCCGCCATGAGGTTGCGGCGGAGCGACTGATCGGGTGGCTGCGCGTGGCGATCGGTATTTGCATCTTTGTGACGGTGATCGCCGCCGATCACGTACTGCGCCACTTGGTGGACGTGTCTCTCGATTCGTTCGAGCGCAATGCCTGGATTGCCTCACTTGGATTCCTGCTTATTGGCGCGGCCAGCATCGTTCTCGCCGAACCGCAGCGCTGGCATCATGGTTTCGCCTACCTGTTCATGGTGCTGGATGTCGGGCTCGTGCTCGTCATCGCATTTCTGGCCATTGGCGAGCGCGAGTTGCCCGGCAACGCCCTGCCCTCCGCTCCTATCGTCTGGGCGGTGCCTCTGGTTCTGGCGGTCGGCGCCTTGCGCTACGACGTCAGGGTTCAGCTTTCTGCCATCGCTCTCCTGGCGCTCGGCCTCATTGCGATCGCCATCGGGCTCGATCATCGCCTGGTCCTGGATACCGCCGGCACCGGGGTCCCGGCTTGGCGCCGGCTATTTTCGATGCCGATCAATGTGATGCGGCTCGAGCTGATCCTCCTGGCCGGAGCAGCCACGGCCTTCGGAATCATCCGCTCGCGACGGCTCCTGTCCTCCGCAGTCAAGGACGCCGTCGGACGAGCCAGCCTCTCGCGCTTTCTTCCGGCCGAAATCGCGCCCCGGGTGGCGGCGGGCGACGCCGATCTCCGCCGCGGGCGCCGTCAGAGGGCCGTCATCGTCTTTGTCGATATCCGCGACTCGACGGGCATGGCCGAAGGCATGGATCCGGAGCGCCTGTCGCAATTTTTCACCGCCTTCAGGACTCGGATCCTGGGCTGCGTGCGCACGCATCGCGGATTCGTCGACAAATTCATCGGCGACGGAGCGCTGATCCTGTTCGGGGTGCCGGATGAGGGCGGTGACGACGCAGCTCGCGCTCTTGCCTTCGCGCATGACCTCGTCCGGATCGTCGAGGCTTGGAACGCCACACGCGAACTGCCTCATACCGTGCGGATCGGGATCGGGATCCATGTCGGCGAGGTGTTCTGCGGCATCGTCGGCGACGAGGAGCGGATGGAGTTCACGGTGTTGGGCGATGCGGTGAACGTCGCCTCGCGTCTCGAGCAAGCAACGAAGCGATATGGCGAGATGATCCTAGCCTCTGGGGCTGCCGTCGAAGGCTCATCGGATCATGCCTCGTGGCGGGAGATCGGCCACGAACCTCTCGCCGGACGCAAGGAACCCATCGTGATCTTTGCCCCTGCGGCTTCCATCACAACGAGCGGGGATGGGTGAATCCATCTCGGCGGCGTTGTCACGGGAGTGGCTTTCACGTGCCAGGAGCCGACCAGCGGGGCAGGCGCCCTTCGCACTTTCAACGACCAAGTGAGCGTCGAAATGGCCGCAGGCCGCCCCAGCCGACGGTAGAAACCTCAGCTTCATGTTGCACTGCGGCATTCGCCTTGCCAATGCGCATGAATGGCTCGATGGCTCTTCTAGGAATCCTGCCCGCATATTGCATTTGGCGATAGCTTTAACTCGTCGTTAAGCATCGGCATCTATAATGAATACTGAAGGCAATGGGCGGCAAAGCCATAGCGAGCGCCCTGTCCATTGCTGCCGGAGGCTAAGCGGCGTCTCGCTCTCGCTTTGCTCTTCCTGCCAGTTCGGAGGTGGTCGCACAGAGCCGCTTGTGCAGCATGCTCGCGATAGCGCCACAGCCTTGAATCCATGAAGACTCAGCGCTCCTGAGGAGAACGGCTGTGCATGTGATCCTGATCGCAGCTCAGAAGGGCGGGGCTGGCAAGAGCACACTCGCCGTGCACTTGAGCGCCCTCGCTGATCGTGACGGCAAGACGCTCCTCGTCGATACCGACCCGCAGGGTTCGCTGTCCATGTGGCACGGACGGCGCACAGCCGAAACACCCTGCCTCACCCGTGCCAGTGCTCAGGCTGTGCCGGAGGTTCTCAGCACGGCCCGGCGAGAGGGCGTCGCCTGGGCTGTGATTGACAGCCCGCCTCACAATACCTCCCTGATCTCGACTCTCATGAGCCGAGCAACTCTGACCCTGATCCCC
Organism: Methylobacterium nodulans ORS 2060; assembly: GCF_000022085.1. NCBI lineage: Bacteria > Pseudomonadati > Pseudomonadota > Alphaproteobacteria > Hyphomicrobiales > Methylobacteriaceae > Methylobacterium > Methylobacterium nodulans. The sequence goes on along the minus strand of NC_011894.1, from coordinate 3,579,927 downwards.
GTGCGGCCCGGCCCATTCGATCTTGATGCGGTAGGCGCGACACTCGCGATGGCCCGCAGCCTCAAGGCACCCATGGCCTGCATCATCAACGCCGCTCCACCAACCACGCGCGGCGAGCGGCAGACGAGCGCCGTCGCGGAAACCCGGGCCGTCCTGGCCAGCATGGGGGCGCCTGTTCTGCCTGGACAGGTGTCCCAGCGTGCAAGCCTGTCGCACGCCCTCATCACCGGCCAGTCCGTCGACGAGTACGACCCGCATGGGCGCGCAACAGCGGAGATTGCTGCGATGTGGTCAACGGTGTCTGAACTCGCCCGCTCTCTTCCCCGTCATGCTTGAGGCTCCATCCCTATGGCAAAGCCGATGCGCCCATCGTTGATGAGCCTCTCACCACAGGAGGGCTCAAAGCAGCAGCCGATCGTGGGAGTCTCCGCAACAGACCTCCACCAGGGTCACGTGATCGACGCGAATGCCGGCAGCCTTGTTGCAGAGCCTCAGGAGCCCTTGCCCGAGCCGGACGCTGCGCAGCTTCATCTGAACCGAGCCGGCTGGTCGGAGATGAGCCGGCTGGCGCAGGATCTCGGGACGCCGCTCCGTGATCTGATGGCCGAGGCGTTCAACGATGTGCTGCTGAAGCATCAGAGACCGCCGGTTGTGGAGGCCAGAGCGCCGGGTCAGGAGGTCGCGTCCGATCTCACCCTGATGGTCCACGCTTCGCTTCGGCCTCTGGTCTGGCCTATCCTGATGGGAGCCTGGTACTGGCATCAGGCCGTGACCTTGCCCCTGGCGGCAATGTGGGGCAGCGAGGGCTGCCAGCGCCTCCGGTGAGGCGATGTCGCGGCGACGTCCCCGGACGCGGTGTGCTGGCGAGCGCGTGCGCCCTCGGCCGGTGGATCGGTGGATGGCCGCGGCGGAAGCCCGTCACGCTGGCGCGGGACACGCGCCGCCGCGAAGCGGCTTGGCCTTGAGGTGAGCGAGCCGGTCCGGCCCCTTCACCGAGACAGCATCGGCACGGACGGGGCCGGTCACGATCAGAGCGGCCTGACCTCTCCGGGACTGAGCTTCAGACGAGACGCGAGATTGTCGGAGAGGTGACCGCACAGCTCAACAGTGGACCCATCTGCAACCGTGGAGATGACGACTTCCAGGGCTTGAGGGCCACCCTCCGCGAGCACTGCGTAGACCCGCAGCTCGGCACCGTCACCCGAACCGACCGCTACGGTGAAGGCTGTCAGCTTTGGTGTGTGATTCTTCATGCTGCCCTCGCCAGCAGGTTCGCGGTTCGTACTGCATGGCGCCGCGCGTCCTCGCTCATGGCCGAGTCGGTCGCGATCCGATTTGCCCACGCGTGTCCTGCGACGGCCGCGCCGACGTTGATCCCATCCGTGAGCGGTCCGCAACCTCTCCCGTACCGAGCCCGCCCCCGCCGCGGTGGGGTTCTTAACGCGCAGCAGACTGTTTCGTTGCCGGGGACATTGTGCTCTCCTGCGCTCTCTTCTTCGAGGTCGCTCCACGCCCGGCTGCCCCCGCAGCCGGGCCTTTTTCGCCTCAGGCCTCCTTGTCCGGCCACGGTACGTCCCGCCCGACCACCTGGTAGTGCGCCCGCGGCGGCCCGGATCCGCTCATGCCCCAGCCGCTCTCAGCGTGGATCCGCGCGTCATGCGCCAGGATGTCCCGGCGGACCTCCGGCGAGACCTTCCCCGCCCGTGATCCGTTCGGGCGAGATCGGATCATAAAACAGGAGAGGGCGGGTTCAGGCTCTTGTCCGTTCTCGCCCCAGAGGGGTCAGCATCGGCAATAGCGCCAGCCGGAGGGCTTCCATCTGCTCCTCTGTCTCGGCGCGAGCCCGGCTCTCATCCGGCGCCAGGAGGGCCCGCAGGCGGGCGACCTCGCCGGCCAGGCGCTCGTTCTCGGCATTGAGCAGCGCCACCTTTTCCTCGGCGATCCGGGCGCGCGCCAGCGCCTCGTTCCGCTCTTGCTCCCGAGCCTGTACCCGGTCGCGCCACAGGCGCGTCGCAACAGTTTCGGGTTCACCACTCATGGTCGCCTCCCGCCGGGATGAGATCGCCGCAGTCAGAATAGCATGGCTTGGATCGGGAACCTGAGCTTGTACTGCTCGCCGGCGGCCGGGGTGTCGGGCATGCCGGCATGTAGGGCCGTGCGGACTTCTCGGGCCGCTTGGATGCCGGCTTCGGCTCCGATCCGGGCACCTGGTTCTGCATCTGTCGGGCCGCTTCAGCTTGGCGCCGCTGCTGCTCGGCCTGTGCGGCACGCTGAGAGCCATGCCCGACCCCGTTGGGTCGGGCATGGCTCTCAAGCCTTTGATGTGACACGCTCGCTGACGCCGAACCGGCCTCCACTTCGGCGGGGAGCGCTCTAGAGCGGGGTCCGAGCGGGTTGAAACCGTGGTGATGGCAACGCGTTGGCCGGTCCCCGGGGGGGCGGCTCAACGGAGGTGGCCCATGCCCTCAGCTTTGTCTGTCGACCTGCGCCAGCGCGTCGTCTCGGCCGTTGCAGAAGGCGCCTCCTGCCATCAGGCCGCCGCGCGCTTCGGGGTCAGCGTGGCCAGCGTCAGCCGCTGGTCCAGGCAGCAGGAGGGCCAGGGAGATGTCACGCCCAAGCCCATGGGCGGCGACCAGCGCTCGCAGCGCATCGAGGCTCATGCCGAGCTCATCCTGCAGACCTACCAAGCCCACCCGCAGAGCTTCCTGCATGAGCTCTGCGAGACGCTCCAGGAGCAAGGCGTTCCGGTCAGCCGCAGTAGCCTGTCGCGCTTCTTCGCCCGGCACCGCATCACGCGGAAAAAAGGGCGACGTACGCAGCTGAGCAGGAGCGGGAGGATGTAAAGGCGGCTCGTGAGGCGTGGTTTGCCGGCCAGCTTGAGCTGGATCCGGAGCGACTGGTGTTCCTGGATGAGACCGCCGCCACCACCAGCATGGTCCGCCGCTACGGCTGGGCCCCGCGCGGCGAGCGTTGCCGCCTCGCGGCACCCGCAGGGCACTGGAAAACCACCACTGTGATTGCCGGGCTGCGCACGAGCGGGCCTGACGCGATCGCTCTGCTGGACGGCCCTGTGACGGGCGAACGCTTCCGCGCCTACGTGACCGACACCCTGGTCCCCACCCTGAGACCCGGCGACACCGTGATCCTGGACAATCTGGGCGCTCACAAGGTGGCCGGCGTGCGCGAGGCGATCGCGGCAACCGGGGCCCGGCTGCTTTATCTTCCTCCGTACTCACCTGAGTTCAACCCGATTGAGCAGGCCTTCGCCAAGCTGAAAGCGCTGTTGCGCAGGGCGGCGGCCCGCAGTGTCAGTGAACTCTGGGCGGCGATCCACCAAGCCTTCAAATGCTTCTCGCCGGCTGAGTGCCGCAACTACTTCACAGCTGCTGGATACGAGGATGATGCTTACGCTTCAACCTGATCGGGAGCGGCTCTAGACCCGGCAATCCGACGGCAGCGTCGTTGCCTGGGGCAGGCTGGCTGCGAGCGCATCAATGGCAAGCCGGACCCGCACCGGCAGATGGGAGGTCTGCGGCCAGAGGGCATGGCTGTCGAAGACGTGTGACGGCAGGTGGTCGAGGACCGTTGCGAGCCGGCCCGCCCTGACATCGGCTCCGATCAGCCAGCAGGGCAGCCACGCGAGACCGAGCCCGTCCACCGCTGCGTCGAGGATCGCACCGAGATCGTCGAACCGCATCCGGCTCGGCGGTGTGACCTCGGCCGGTGCGGCACCCGGCTGAGGAAAGAGCCAGGAGCGGACCCGTCCGGGACGGCCGTAGAGAACGGCCCGATGGCGGGCGAGGTCGGTCAGCGCGTGGGGAATGCCGTGAGCTGCGAGATAGGCCGGCGAGGCGCAGACCCGCATGTGCTGGCGCGCGATGCGGCGCGCCATGAGCCCGGGCCAGTCCCTCAGGGGGCCGTTGCGGACAACGAGGTCGAACCCGTCCTCCACGACGTCCACCAGCCGGTCGTTGAAGTTGAGATCGAGCTCGAGCCGCGGATGAGCCTCCACGAGCTGGACCAGCACCGGCGCGATGCAGCGACGCCCGAACAGGACGGGGACCGAGACGCGCAGGCGCCCGGCCACGTCCCGGCGGCCCGACTCCAGCATCGCCCGGGCCGCCTGCAGATCGCCCAGGGCGCGCCGGCAGGACTCGAAGAACGCCTGGCCATCCTCGGTGAGGGCGAGCGACCGGGTCGTGCGATGGAAGAGCCGGGTGCCGAGCCGCCCTTCGAGCCGCGTGACCGCCTTGCCGACCGCCGAGCGCGACAGGTTCAGCTTCGCCGCCGCGCTGGCGAAGCTCCCCGCCTCCACGGCCGCGACGAAGGCGGGCAGATCCACCAGCAGGTCACCGTGATGCATCATTGTCGCCCGCGAGGAACCGATCCGGCGCCGAACTATCGTCACCGACGCGTGTCGCGCAACGCTACGACCGTGCCGTCTCGAAGCATCCGGAGAGGGAGACTCGGCATGAAGCGTTGGGAGATGACGGCGGTGGGCCGCGAGCAGCTGCGGCTGGTGGATGTTCCCGTACCGGAGCCGCGCGCCGGCGAGGTGCTCGTGAGGGTCGCGGCGGTATCGCTGAATTATCGCGACAAGCTGGTGATCGAGAACGGCATGGGGCTGGCGCTCGACCATCCGTTCACGCCAGCCTCCGACCTGGCCGGAACCGTGATGGCGCTCGGCGAGGGCGTCAGCCGGTTCAAGATGGGGGACCGCGTGATCTCGACCTTCAGCCCGGACTGGGTCGAGGGCCGTCCGCCCGGCAGTGCCCGAACGCCGCCGTTCCGCACGCTCGGCGGCGCCTATCCCGGCGTCCTCGCCGAGTACGTCTCGTTCCCGGAAGGCTGGTTCGTCGCCGCACCGCAGAGCCTCGACCTGGCCGCAGCGAGCACGCTTCCCTGCGCTGGTCTCACGGCTTGGTTCGCCCTCGTCGAGCGCGGGCGCCTGAAGGCTGGCGAGACCGTGCTGGTCCAGGGCACGGGCGGCGTCGCCCTGTTCGGGTTGCAGATCGCGAAGCTCCACGGCGCCGAGGTGTTCGTCACCTCCGGCAAGACGGACAAGCTGGACCGCGTGCGGGCGCTCGGCGCCGACCAGGCGATCGACCGGACGGCCGGGGATTGGGTGGAGGCCGTCTATCGGCTGACCGGGGATCGCGGCATCGACCACATCCTGGAGATCGTCGGGGGGGCGCATCTCGCCCGCTCGCTGGAGGCCGTCGCCGTCCATGGCCGCATCTCGGTGATCGGCGTTCTCGAGGGTTACGAGGTGTCCGGCCCGGCGCCCCATCTCCTGCGCAAGTCGCCGGTGGTCCAAGGCGTCAGCGTCGGACACCGCCGGGCGCTGGAGGACCTCGTCGCGGCCGTCGACGCGACGGGCCTGAAGCCGGTCATCGGCCAGCGCTACACCCTGGAGGAGTTGCCGAAGGCGCTCGACCATCTCGATCGCGGTCCCTTCGGCAAGCTCGTGATCGAGATCGGCTGAGCGCTTCCGGCACCCGAGCAGCTCGGCCGGGACGGCTTCAGACGCCTGCCTGAGGCCGTCGCCCCTCCTGGCGCTCAGCTATTCGGCGGCGATGGCGTAGCCGTCCGGCATCTCTGGTATCCGGTCCCTTCCGCGCCAGCCGTCGCCGCGAGCGTGATGTTGCCCCACGAGAGCGAGTCAACATCAAGGGCTCATTTCGCGGCTGCCTTTGCGAGGGCTGTGCATGCATGATCGAGCAGCTTCTCCGCATGCGCCTCCGGATCACGGTAAGCGAGGAGGACAAAGTCTCTCGTGCCGCTCTCCCCGGATACACTGATCATCGCAAGGCTCGTGTCGCGCAATTCGGTCCGGCGCCCGGGCAAATGCCCCAACGCGGCAAACGGGTTGAGGTCGCGCATCTGATCCGCCCCGACCCGCAGGGCAAAGAAGCGGCTGCCCTGCAGCGCGATCGGCATTGCGGCCCAGGTGCTGCCGATGGTGCTTGCATAGTGCTGCAGAGCGGCCTGCACACTCGGCTGTACGCAATCGAGGTGGATGTGCAACTGGTCCTGGCTGCGTCCACCGATCGAGTTGACCGCCAAGCCGACATCATACGCAGTCAGGCGCCCGCCCAGCGCCTCGGTCACGTAGTGACGGGCCGCGAGGGCAGCCTGCCAGTACGCTGTCCCAGGTCGCTGCTGCAGCTGCGGATCCTCCAGCCCGACCACCCGCTCGGTTGGCATGACGACGACGTGTGTTGCCTGACCCGGCGCGCGCAGCACGGCCGTGCCAGGGCGATCCTTGTCGCCGAGATCCACGGCCAAGCAGGGGAGCGCGCGTCCTGTCATCCTCTTGGTCAGGATGCAAGTCTGCAGAGTGACCCAGAGCAGATTCCTGGTGGGCTCGGTCGCTGCCGCCGCAGGAGCGAGGATCAGGCACAGCAGCAGATAGCAGCGTATGGAATGCCATCGCTGCGTCACCTGGGGTCCGTCGTGTCTGTCCAACAGCAGCTCCTCCGATGGCAGGATCGACCGGGTGTCAATCGCTGCGCCTGCCGACGAACTCGTCCGGATGCGCAATGGTGCCATGTAATTACCCACGGGGTGTGCTTGGCCGCGCGCTGACGCGCGCCGGGCGCCCGTGCCTTGGAGCCATGCCTCTTGCCGGGCGCCGATTTCGCTGATTCCCTCGTGGGATGGGCCGCCGCGAGCTTGAACGCTTGAGCAAGGAGGAGATGATCGAGCTGGTGCTGCGGCTGCAGCGCCCGGACAAGACCTCGCGCACCTCCTCCAAGCCGCCCTCCACCGATCGCAAGCTCGAGGGTGCCGGACCGCTGGAGGTCGTGCAGCATGTCGGAGCGCGTCACGACCTCCGCCAGGCGTGCGCGAGCTTGCGCGACCTCCGCGCTCAGGACGGATAGCTGGGTTTCCAGCGCCGCATCTGGCATTGGCCCGGCCGGGCCCGAACCCCGACGCGACCGCGCCGCGCGTAAGTCGCCCTCCCAAACCAATGTTCTGCATGAGGGTGTCTGACCGGCAGGCGGAAATCTGAACTCGGTCGCGCAGCTGCTGATGTCCCGGTGGCCCGCTCTGCTGCCCAACTTGGACATGTTAAACTTGGACATGTTATAAGTGCAGGAAGATTAAATGGCGGAGGCGGTTGCCGATGGCCGTTCAGAGCGGAGGCGTGAACAGAGCAACCGCAGAACGCCATCTGGCGGCCATCATGGTCGCCGACATCGTGGGCTATAGCCGGCTGATGGGGGCCGACGAGGCCGGCACCCTCCGTCGCCTGAAGGCCCTGCGCCGGGAGGTCATCGACCCCAGCATCGCGGCGGCTCGCGGGCGGATCGTCAAGGCGATGGGCGACGGGCTCCTTGCCGCGTTCCCGAGCCCCCTGCGCGCCGTCGCATGCGCGGTCCGGATCCAACGCGCCATGCTGATCCGCGAGGCTGGCCGTGCGCCGGATCAGCAGTTCCGGCTGCGCGTCGGCATCAACCTCGGCGATGTCGTGGAAGAACCGGACGGGGATGTGTACGGCGACGGCGTCAACGTGGCCGCTCGCCTTGAGCCCCTGGCCGAGCCGGGCGGCTTGTGCATCTCCCGTCCGGTCCACGATCAGGTTCGGGACAAGCTGCCGTATCGGTTCGAGGATCTCGGCAAGCGGGAGTTGAAGAACATCGCACGGCCCATCGGCGTCTTTGCGCTGTCGGCCTCCGCGATCGGCTCGCTCTGCATCAGCGATGAGGCTGCAGAGGAGCCGTTTCCCTCTCGCTCGCATCCGCGCAAGCCTGCTGCGCTGGCAGCCTGTGCCGCCGTGCTGCTCCTGGCAGGCGGAATCGGCTGGTGGTCCTGGTCGGCCTTGCGGGCGCCCGCACCGGGCCAGCCGGGCGCGATCCCGGCGGCCAGCAGCGCAAACGCCCCGCCGCTCTCCCTCGTTGTCCTGCCCTTCGCCAATCTCAACCATGATCCGGAGCAGGAATATTTCGCAGACGGGATCACGGAAGACCTGACGACGGATCTCTCGCACCTGGACGGCAGCTTCGTCATCGCCCGGAACACCGCCTTCACGTACAAGGGCAAGCCGACCGATGTGCGGCAGGTCGGCCGCGACCTGGGCGTGCGCTACGTCCTGGAAGGCAGCGTACGGCGGGTCGAGGAGCGGGTTCTGCTGAATGCCAAACTGATCTCTGCCGATACGGGGGCGCAGATCTGGGCCGACCGACTGGAGGGGGACCGGAGCAAGCTCGGCGAGCTGCAGGCAGAGTTCGTGGCGCGCCTTGCCCGCTCGCTCGACGTGCAGCTGACCCAGGCTGAGAGCCTGCGCTCCCTGCGCGAACGGCCGAACGATCCGGATGCGGGCGACCTCGCCATGCGGGGCTGGGCGGCTCTCAATCGCCCTCGCAATCCGGCGCATCTCCGTGAGGCGCTCAGGCTGTTCGACGAAGCCCTTCAGCATGATCCGCGCCTCGTCTCGGCCCTGGTCGGCAAAGCGCGATCCCTGACCTATCTGGCTTGGCTCCGCTGGAGCGAGACGCCAGAGAAGGACTTGGCTGCAGCGGAGGCCGCCATCGCGCAGGTCCTCTCGGACATGCCTGATCACGCGATGGCACATTTCGTCAGAGGCGACATTCTGAAAGCAAGGAAAAAACCTGATCTGGCCATTCCCGAGTTGGAGACGGCGATCGCGAACGACCGAAACCTGGCTCTCGCCTATGAGGCGCTTGGGCACGCCAAAATCCTGCTCGGACGATCGACCGACGCGCTCGTCCCCATCGAGAAAGCTCTTCTCCTGAGCCCGCACGACCCGGCGTTGAACCTTTGGCTCTTTCACATGTGCCACGCATATACGCACATGGCCCGCTACAGCGAAGCGATCCCGTGGTGCCTCAAGTCCAACGCGGTGGCTCCACTCTGGCTGTCCTATGTCGATCTGGCTGCGGGTTATGCCTGGACCGGGCAGGCAGCAGAAGCCCATAATGCGGTTGCCGAGCTTCTCAAGCTGATGCCGAACTACACTGTCGAAAAATGGGCGAATGCCGGATTTTCCGACAATCCACAATTCCTTGCCGAGTACCAGAGGATCGTCGAAGGGCTGAGAATGGCTGGCCTGCCGGAGAGATGACCGCGCCTGTGCGAGCGCGCGACCGTTCTGAGCAGCCGGAGCAATGCCGAGGTTCCTGAGGCCGGACGTCGGGACCGGCGGAGCCTCATCCCAACGGGCCTTGCCAACGGGCCTTGAAAATGACCGTTGTTGGTTCCGGTCTCCAATTCTCGCCAAGCCTCCTCGTCGAGCCTCCGGCTTGGCGAAAATCCGAGAGCGGAACCACCGGTCATTGGAAATGCCCGTTGGTATTAAACGAAAGTTAATGCCCTGCCGCAGCCAATGTGCTGACAGTGCGGGGCTTCATTCATCTTGAAGCCCCAACGACTGAGCCCGCCAGCCCTGCTGTGCGGGCTCATTTCTGTCGGTCGCATCAGGCTGCGCCCTGACGCATTGTCGCGCCGGATGGTCGGCCTGAAGGAAAGGCGCTCGGGTCGCGCCGCCGGCGCGCCGATGAGGCTGTGCCGGCCGTGGGGCTCGCGACCATGCGAGCGGGAGCGCTCCCCGCCGAAGTGGACACCGGTTCGGCGCAAGGGAGCGCGTCACATCAAGGCTTGAGAGCCGCCGACCGGTCGGGCACGGCTCTAGTGTTTGGCGCAGATCGCGCGGGCCTTCAGCGGCGTTGGCGTCGTGCCCAACGCGAAGCAGTAGATGCTGCTCTCATCCATGGCCGGCCTTTCGCCACCACTGCATGTACCATTCACGGCAAACTCGTCCCGAGCACAGGTTGCGACGCATCGCCCGCCGGCGCTGCACTCCTCCACCTGCACGCGGAGGATCGACGCGGCGGCCGCAATCTTCCCTTCGGGGCCCGGGGGGCCGGCAGGACCGGGAGGGCCGCTCTCACCCCGCTCTCCCTTCGGCCCAGGGGGACCGGCCGGCCCAATGCTTCCGGGCTCGCCCTTCTCGCCCCTGACACCTTGCGGTCCTTCCGGCCCTTGCGGCCCTGCAACCCCTTGCGGTCCCCTCGGCCCGATCACGGCCTTTTCCGAATGGGCAGCTGCTGGAAGAACCTGGGCCGATTTGCCTGCGATGCCCTCTCGTCCCTCGGGGCCTCGCTGTCCGCAGAAGCCGACGACGGCCTGACGGCTTTCGGTGTCCGCTTTCACGGTCACCAAGCAATTTGCAGGATGATAGACGAGCCGGAATGTGAAGCGTCCGTCTTTCTCGGCGGTTGATTGATAGCTGTCATCGAGTATCAGCTTTGTTTGGCGAGCAGGGGTTAATCTGCCGACGACGCGGAGCTCCCCATTGGTAATCATCGATTGCTCGATGACGATCTCTGCAGACGCGCCCGAGGCCAGCAGTGATGCAAAGGCCGCCGACAAAACCAGGTGCCGAGTCATGCCATGCCATCCGTATCGTTGGCTGTTACAGCTGGGAATCGTGTCGAAGAACGGCTTGCCGACCGAGAAAGGCCCGGTTCCTTCTCCGCAAGGCGCGGAGGGACCGGATCCTATTGCCAAGGTTTCGGTGCTGGCCCTGCCATCGGGACGAGGCACGAGACGAGGCAGATGAGAGCTTCGTCGAAGGTGGCCTGCAGTTCGCCGACGGAGTGAAACCTGCCGCCCTGCCATTGCTCAGTCGCGAACCATGCGCAGTATCGGCCGTCCGGCTCCACCATGTGCCAGCGCCGAACTCTGCCGATCAGCGCTTCATCGCGGTAGACCCGCTTCTCGCGCGTGGCGGCATCGCCTTCGTAATGCCAGCAATCATCGGTGCGTAGCGGCATCGTGCGCTCCATTTTTTGATCGACACTATTGCCGGCCGCGGAACCATCCGCCGCTGATCTTCCGGGGTATTCCGACCGTCCTATGGGCTGGCGATGATGGCTCGGCGCTGTTGGGCCGATCCCGCCCGTGATCTCCGTTGGTGATGCCCTTTGGCCGGCATTGTACCGCCCGCGGTTTGTGAGACACCGATTTGAAGGCTACGCGGCCAGAGCCGCGGATGGCTGAGATTCGGTGAAACCGGCATCGGTGGCTTCGGCGACCACGGGTTCCTCGCTGCCGCACATGGCGGGCTTCTCGGCGGGCTTCCCGGCAGGAGATGTCGTGGGCATGATCCGCCGCGGGTCCAGCCTCAGCCAGGCGTGGGACCGGATGGAGATCGCCCTGCGCGAGACGATCCGCTTCTGCCCTGCCGATCACTGCCTCGATTTCCGAGGCTCCCACGGCTCCGGTGCCGTGATGGGCATGGCGCCGGATGCGGTCCGGCGCCCGTCGCCGTTCCGGTTCGGGGCCGCCGTGGAGCGCTGGAACCGGGCCGGCGGCGGGGACGGCGAGACCGGGCCGAAGCTCACCGGCCGCAGAGCGGACGAGATCACGGCGTCGCTCGACGAGCTCCCGGGTATGGGAGAGCGACAGCAGCATCGTGTTTAATCGAAACAGCGATTGCGCTAGTATTCCGACGCCCGGCAGTATCCGCGAAGGGAGGTTCGTTATGAAACGGACAATTCCGATGGCAGCCTTGGCGCTTGCAACGGTTGGATTCTTCTCGCCCGTGGTCGCCGCAGATGATCACAAGATGATCACGCCGAAGGACATCAAGTGGTCACCGGCGCCACCCATCTTACCAAAGGGCGCGGAATCCTCTGTCCTCCATGGCGATCCCACGCGTCAGGGGTTCTTCGTCATGCGTATCAAACTCCCGGCCGGATACCAAGTGCCGCCCCATACACACCCGGTGAACGAGGTGGTCACTGTCATCTCGGGCAACTTCAAGCTGGGGATGGGGTCGGAGGCAGATAAGAGCAAGGCACAGGACATGCCCGCCGGTAGTTTCTTCGAGTTTGCGCCGGGCAGGCCCCACTTCGCCTACACGGACGAAGAGACGGTGTTGCAAATCACGACCGATGGGCCCTGGGGTCTCACTTACGTGAACCCGAAGGACGACCCTCGCCAGAAAACACAATGAGAGTGGAAGAGCGGCAGCGGCATGCATTGGGCCGAGCCGGATGCTGCTGACGCGGCAGCGGGTGCGACAGAGGCCCGCCAGCCTGATCGACCTCCGGTCGTAGACATCCCCGGCGACCGAACTCGTCGCGCCGGCGAGCCGGGCGCGCGGCCTTGAGCGAGCGCTGGCTGGCGTCGATGCTTTGACTGTCGAGCATGGCCGCCGTGGGCGAGGCGTCCCGGCCGACGCGGTTGCAGTCGGCCATGACGAGGCGGTGGTTGATCCGGGCAGTCAGCCTCTCATCCCGCCGGCGGCTGAAGGAGCCGCAGGTGGTTGAGCGCGGCCGTAGGTCCTCGGGGGTCAGGCGCCATGCGATGCCGCCGCGCAGGACGGAGAAGATTGCCTTCAGGACCTCGCGCATCGTCCAGCCCGGCGGGCGGCCATGGGAGGTCGTCACGACGAGCCAAAGCGGGATCGATGCTGTGGCCGGTCTGCTGCGCGTGGACGAGCCCGCATCTCGGCCGCCGCCGCGACGCGCTCCAAGTGCTCGAATTGCAATGTGCTCGAATTGCAATCCGGGATTCAGGGCGCCCTTTCGACCTGCCCGCGGATCTCACCTTGCGGGTGTTCGCGTGTGTGGATGTTGAGGTAGAGCTTGCCTGCCGTCAGATCCGCCGCCTTCGCGTCGTCCAGAGGCGTCGAGCCTTCGAACGGGCTCGTGGTCGCCGTCACCGGGATGAGCACGCCCGCGTTCTGGCCCGGCTCGGCCGGGCCGTGAAAGTGCGCGGCCGTGACAGGACCGGTGAGCCCGCTGTAGTTGCCTTTCCAGGTGAGCATCCTGGTCGCCGGATCATAGGTGGCCGTGATCTCGCCCGTGCCCTTGGTCTGGTTGGGTGGCACCTCGCTCGTCCCGTTCAGGGTGGCCCTGAAGGTCTGCTTCTCGCCCGCAGCATCCGCGGCACCCGCAATACCAAGCGCGAGGGACAGAACCAGCGCGGCGACGCCGCAGGGGATGACACGGGTCATGCTCGCCTCCTCAATCTAGGCCGGTTTCGGACAGGTGCCCTGCGGTTTTCCGGCAAGAACCTGCGACATGTCGAAACCCTAAGCAGGCGAAGGGTTGGCACGCCAACGCAAGCCTGCTGAGGGCTCCAGTTTATCAGAATGCTCCAACGAGCGCGCCGGCCGGATCAACTCCGTATTTCGGCGAGACGGCGATGGGGAAGATGACGCGGAACGGTGGGCCGTGCGGGCTTGTGAGAGGGGGCCGGAGCGGGGGATTGAGCAGGCTTGGCCTTAGGAGTGCGCACCGGCCTCGCGGTGTCCGGAGCGCGCGGAGGCGACCTGGATCCATCCTCTGCGCCCTCCCGATTGGGTCGGCGGGAGCGCGTCACCGCAGGAGCGGATCTGGCTGAAAATCTTTTCTCAGTTTGAGAACCTGCTCGTCCGTCAGGGCATACGCAGCCGTCGCATCAGCAAGGGATCCTGCGAACAGGAGGCGATTCCGTGCAACTTTCAGGATGTTCTCGCCGCAGAGGACGCCATGCGGAACGGGAACGACGAGCCGGCCAGTCACATCGTGGCCAGAAACGCAGAAAGATACGTCCCAATAGAGAGGTGCGCCCGGTCGCCGGCACTGCATGTTGGCTACGCCCACGAAGACTGGCGGCATCTCAGACCTTCTGCGCGCAGCGCAGAAGCTGCAAGCAAAGGTCCGGATGCGCAGTCGAGCTGCGCCGCGCATCCAAGTTGCTGGGTTCGGCTAATCATCGGATGCTCGGCTCGTCAAGTTCAACTTGAGATAATTCTTGACGTTGCCAGCATGACTGGTCGTGTTCTTTTCGCGGTTGGTCGGCGGCGATTCGATCGCCTGGGCCGGCCTCGCGCATGAAATCAAGGAGAGCGCCGCAACCTGCGCAGCCGCTCTACGCACGTTTTCGCGCGCGGCCGGATGTGCTTGATGTATGTGACGACGCCCCGGCCCCAGATCCGCAGCGGGATTGCGTAGTCGCTGACCGGCATCGCGTCGTTCGCCCATTCGCGCTTGTGGGGATACGACGGTGCGAGAAAGTCGAGCACCTCGATGCCGATCTCGGCGGCATGCTCGACCATGTGCCAGAACAGCAGACGGCCGGGCCCGTGCTCGGCAAAGCGGCTGTCGTAGCTCTGGACCAGCGACGCGTAGATGCCGTTCCTGACGATGCCGGCCTCCACGGCAGCCGTCTCACCGCCGACGGTGATGCGGGCGGCGAAGAAGTCCGGGTCCGTGGCGAGCGTCTCGAGGAAGAATTGGTTCGCAGGATGAGCATAGCCTGCGCTGATCCGGTTCGTGCGGCTGAGCCATGCCTGCTTGAGCCGCAATGCCTCGCGCATGGCCGCAACGCGCCCCGCCGGGTCGCCGATGATCTCGAAGACGACGGCGCCATGCTCGGCGAGGTCGCGTCGATGACGCCGGAGCGTGTTGAGCGTTCGCCCGGACCGGCGTCGGACCGGGCCGCCCCGCGCATCTGGCCGGAAATCGCAGAAGGGCGCTTCCTCCCGTCGCGTGACGAAGTGGCCGCACCGGGCGGCCAGCACAGGCGCGACGGCCGCATCGGCGCGCACCCCCCTGAGCAGGACGGCATCGATGCCGGCGAGGGACGTCAGAGCATTCCAGGCCGCTTCAATCCATGGCTCGCGATTTGCGCACCGCTCGACCAACGCGTCGCTGTATTGCGTGGCCGGATCGCCCAGAGTTTGTAGGACGACATAAGGACCGAGGCGACGCCGAACCAACGGCCAAAGCAGCACGAGACGGCCGCTGCTCCAGATGCTCAAGACGTGTAAATCTACACGGCAGCCGGCATGACGATTGGCTTCAATCCATGACCGGCACCACGCATGGCTTTGGAAGAGAGTTCCATCGGCACGTGCTTCGAGATCGGTCCATGGCTCCTCCAAATACGCAAGATCGTGGGTGATCTCGGCGCGCCAGTTCCCCGGGATAATGGCCGCTGACGGGAAAGAAAATTCGGATATGGAGAGAGCATCGTGCATGTCGAGGCGAGCCAAATCGAATTTACTCTGAGAATGCCCATGTTTCTGAACTGTAATAAACAGCCAGAAGGTGGAAAATTGGGGGTATTTGGGGTGAAATTTCCTAGTCCTTTTGAGGCAGGCGAGGGCGCTGGGGGACCGTGTTGAGAACGACGTGGAGGTCCTCACGCCTGGTGACGGTGCTCGTCGATGAAGGCGATCATGTCCGAGACCGGTGGTCGCGCGAGAGCGCTCCCCGCCGAAGTGGAGGCCGGTTCGGCGCAAGGGAGAGCGTGACTGCAAGACTTGGGAGACGTGGCCGTCTCAACCGAAACAAGCACGGCTCTAGGACAAGGGGCCCCGTGCTCATGGGGATCCACCCGTCGAGCACGCTCCGGAAGACCTGCCGGCATGCCCTCGGGATGTCGGCCGGATCAGCGTGCCGCACGTCGATATGGGCGACGCCCTCGCGTCGGTACAGGAAGTCGTGCCGCGCGACGTGCGTCTCAACCGTGACCCGGGAAGCACGAGGAGCAGGCGGTTGAACAGATCCTTGAGGCCGGGCCTCTCTTCCGGGCTCCAGGGACCCTTGAGGGTACTGCAGTCATCGGCGCGACCGATCATGACCGGTGCTGCACCCCGCACCGAGCGGGGCCCGATCCGGCTCGTGAGCTGAGAGACGCTGCTGTGCAGGCCCTCGCTGCCCGCGACGCCTCTCCTGCACGCTCTCGGGTGAATCGGAGTCGCGCGGGTTTTCGGGGTGGCACGCGCTCTCGAGTGTCAGGGAAACCGCCTGCGCCGCCGAATTGCGCTATACTGAGGTCGAGGACGACGCCGATGGATGTGCCGTCATCGGACTTTGTGCATGCGGGCAGCCTCGCCGAGCTGAAGGCCAAGGGGCGGCTCGTGGTGCATGGCCGGCATTCGCCGATCCTGGTGATCTACGACGGCGGACGCGTGTTCGCGCTCGACAATCGCTGCCCGCATATGGGCTTCCCTCTCGACCGGGGCAGCGTCGCGGACGGCATCCTGACCTGTCATTGGCATCATGCCGACTTCGATCTCGCGAGCGGCTGCACGTTCGACCTGTGGGCCGATGACGTGCCGACCTGTCCGGTCGAGCTGCGCGACGGCGAGGTCTGGATCAGGCCCTCCTTCGGCCACGGGGATCCGGCGCAACACTGGCGTCGCCGGCTCGACGACGGCTTGCGCCACAACCTCGGGCTGGTCATCGCCAAGGCCGTCCGGGGGCAACTCGTCGCCGAGGTGCCCCCGCGCGAGATCCTGCGGCAGGCCGCGCTGTTTGCGGTGGGCAACCGCGATGGCTGGGGGGTGGGCGCGACCATCCTCGTCGCCCTCGGCAACCTGCTGCCGCTCCTGCCGGAGGAAGAGACCTACCTGGCCTTGTTCCACGGGGCCCGACGGGTCGCCGCGGATTGCGACGGTGAGGCGCCGCGCCGCGAGAGCGTGCCGCTCGCGAGCCGACCCGACCTCGCCACCCTGCAGCGGTGGCTGCGGCACTGGAGCGGCGTGCGCCACCGCGAGGCCGCCGAACGCACCCTGCTCACCGCCATTGCCAGCGACGCTCCGCCGGCGGCGCTCGCGAGCCTGCTGTTCGCGGCGGCGACCGATCGCGCCTTCGCGGGCAGCGGACACGCGCTCGACTTCGTCAACAAGGCCTGCGAGTGCCTGGATCTGATCGGCTGGGAGCACGCGTCGGCCGTGCTGCCGAGCGTGGTCGGCCAGATGGTGGCGGCGCGAGGAGCAGACGAATCGACCACTTGGCGCCATCCGGTCGACCTCGTCACCCTGTGCGAGAAAACCGCTGCGGACCTGCCCGACCTGTTCACCCGTGCCCGCCGCTCCGAGCCCTGGTCCGATCATGCGGAGCTCTCCGCCGCCCTGCTAGGTGACGATGCGAGGGCCATTCTCGAGGCACTCGAGGCGGCGATCCTCGCAGGCGCGTCACCGGCCGATCTCGGCCGTTCCCTGGCCTATGCGGCAGCCCTCCGCGTGGCGCATTTCGGCACCTCGAACGAGCATGCCGACTGGGAGACGGTCCTGCACGTCTTCACCTACGCCAACGCCATTCACCAGGCGCTGAAGCGACTGGGGGCCGACGCTGCCGCGCAGGACGGCGGGATCGTGGCGGCGCGCGGGGTGCTTCACGGGGCCATGGCCGTCTACCTCGCCCGCTACCTCAACGTGCCGCCAGCGCGGCTGCCCGGAGAGGACGGCGACCGGCTGGACGAGTTGCCCGACACCATCGGGGAGATCCGCGCGGCATTGCTGGAGACGTTCGACCACCATCGGCAGGTCGACAGGGTAGGCCGGTTGGTCGCGCGCCACCTCACGCTCGGCCACCCGCCGGAGGCGCTGATCGCGACCCTCGCGCAAGGGCTGCTGCGTGAGGACGCGGGCTTCCATGCCTACCAGATGCTGGAGGCGGGTGTGCGGCAGTTCGGGGAATGGGGCAACACCGATCCGGGCCGGCACATCCTGGTTGCCGTGGCGCGTTACCTTGCGGCTCATTCGCCGACTGAGCGCGCAGCGTTTCAGACCGCCGACATCGCGCAGCGGCTGCTGCGGGGCGGCGAACTCCATCAGTGCGTCGGTAATGACTGCTCGTCCGCCTGAAGCGGATCCATTCGGGCGGCGTGAGATCTGATCGGCTGCGCCGCACGAGGAGCGATGCGCGACGCTGTGACGAGCGCGGGCCCAAGCGTCATGCCGGGCAGGGCTGCTCGCTCTCAAGCCGAGCCGGCGGACGATGGCCTCCGCAACCGCGGACGCATAATCCAGACGGGATGCTGCCACCCGGTCACGCTCAGTCTATCTTGTCTCGGTGCGCAGCTGAAACGCATGCAGGTGCTGGTGACCGTTGGTTCCGGTTTCGGTCGCACAGCCTCTGGCTTGGCATCGACCCTTCGAGAGGGGGTGGCGGCCTGATGCGGCAGCATCTCGGGCCGTCGGGATCGGATCCTGTGGCATTCGTCGCTGCGGAACGGGAGGAGCGCCATGCAGGTCTGGATCGAGGCCGCGCTGAACGGGCCCTGGACACGGGCACGTCAGCCGCGCATGCCGCTCGCGGTGGACGAGATCGTGGCGGATGGCATCGCCTGCGCGCGGGCGGGGGCCGCGATCATTCACGTGCACGCCTATGATCCTGCCACGGGACGTCAGATCGACGACCCTGACACCTATGCGGCGATCATCGAGGGAATCCGCGGCGTGGAGGACGTGATCGTCTATCCCACCATCCCGTTCGTCCAATCCGCGGATGCCTTCCGGCCCGGCGCCGTGGAGATGCGCTTCGCTGCCATCGAGAGCCTCGGCCGGCGCGGCCTCCTCGAATGGGCGGTGGTCGATCCGGGCTCCATCAACCTCGCGACCTTCGACGAGGCGGCGCGGGCCGAGCCGGGCTCGGTCTACCTCAATCCGGGCGAGCACGTGCTGCGGGGGCTGACGCTCGCGGCGCAGCACGGCTTCGTGCCGAGCTACGCCGTCTACGAGCCGGGCTTCCTGAGGCTCGGCGCCGCTCTGGCGCGCGCCGTGCCGGGATGCCCGCCTCCGCTCTACCGCTTCATGTTCTCGGACCGCTTCACCTTCGGGTTCCCGCCGGCTGCTTACGCCCTCGATGCCTATCTCGAGCTTCTGGAGCGCACGACGGCCGGCAGCCCGTGGATGGTGGCGGGGCTCGGGGTCGATGTCAGACCGCTCGTCCCCCATGCGGTCGCGCGGGGCGGGCACGTGCGGGTCGGGCTCGAGGACGCCCCTTTCGGCACCGAGATCGGAAACCCCGCCCTGGTCGAGGAGATGGTTCAACTCGTCGAAGCTGCGGGCGGCCGGCCCGCGACGGCGGCGGAGATCCGGCGGGCCTGTCCGGCGCCCGGCCCCGTCCGGGCGTGAGGCCGCCCCGTCAGCCGGCCTCCTTGCCGAAGAAGCGGAGGAGTTCGTCGCACAGCACCTCCGGCTGCTCCTCCGGGATCCAGTGCCCGCAATCCTTCACGACGCCGCCCCGCACGTCCTCGGCGACGCGCCGCAGGGACTCGATGCATTCCATCCCGCGCCCGAAGCTCTTCTCGCCGCCGAGCGCCAGCACCGGCATCCGGAGCTTGCCGTTGCGGGCGAGGACCGCCCGGTTGTCCTCGGCATCCACCGGCAGGGCACGGTAGAAGGCGAGCATGGCCCGGAAGGCCCCGAAGGTCGTGTAGGTGCGCAGGTACTCGCGCTGGTCCTCCGCCGGGATGCAGGTCGGCCGGTGGCCGTAATTGTCGAACAGCCAGCGCACGACCAGATCCTCGCGCCCGGCACAGAGCGCCTCCGGCAGGTCGAGGGTGCGGAAGAAGGCGTGATGCCAGCGCCGTTCCCCCTGCGAGAAATCGGCGCCGTCGCCCGGGATGACCACGTCGAGGATGGCGAGGGGCGCACCGCCTCCGGGTGCTGGGCGGCGAGCGAGAAGGCCACCGGCCCGCCCCAGTCGTGGCCGACGAGACAGAAGCGCTCGATTCCGAGACGGCCGCGCACGAGCTGCCAGACGTCGTCCGCGAGCGTCTTCTTGTCGTAGCCGGTCGCCGGCCGGGAGGAATCCCCGAGGCCCCGCAGGTCCGGCGCGATCACCCGGTAGCGTTCGGCGAGGCGCGGCATCACGTGGCGCCACTCGTAGGAGGTCTGCGGGATGCCGTGCACGAGGACGATCGCGTCGCCCTCGCCGGCATCGAGGTAATGCAGGGTCGCGCCGTCGAGATCGGCGAAACGGCTCGCGATGGCGGGCATATCCGGCGTCCTTCTCGTTCGTTGCCGATCACGGCGCGCTCAGGCGAGCTCGCCGGTCGAGTCCTCCAGGATCGCCCAGGCTTCCGGGCCGAACTTCGCCTTCCAGTCCTTGTAGAAGCCGGACTTCGTCAGCGTCTCCCGGAAGGGGGCGGGATCGACCTCGTTGAAGATCAGTCCCTTGGCGGCGAGGTCTGTCTTCAGGCTGTCGTTCTGCCGCGCCACCTCCTGGCGTTCGGCGAGCGCCGCCGCATTGACGACGCGCGCGAACGTCTCCTGCAGGTCGGGCGGGAGCTGGCCCCACGCGCGGCGGTTCATCAGGAACCACCAGCCGTCCCACATGTGGTTGGTGAGCGAGCAGTACTTCTGCACCTCGTAGAGCTTCGCCGCCGAGATGATCGCCGGCGGGTTCTCCTGCCCATCCACGATCTTGGTCTGCAGGGCGGAATACACCTCGGCGAAGTTGATGCCGGTCGGCGAGGCGCCGAGCGACTTGAACAGGGAGGTCCAGAGCGCGCTGACCGGGACGCGGATCTTCATGCCCTTGAGGTCGGCGGGCGTGACCACCGGCCGCGTGCTGGTCGTGATCTGCCGGAAGCCGTTGTCCCAGATCTTCTCCATGACGACGAGGCCGGCCTTGCCGATCTGGCCCCGCAGGTGCTCGCCGAGCCGGCCGTCGAGGGCCCTCCACAGGGTCGGATAATCCTTGAAGGCGAAGCCCACCCCGGAGATCGCCGCCGCGGGAATGAGCGTCGAGAGCACGTTGACGCCGGACAGCGTGAAGCATTCGAGCGCGCCGGAGCGCAGCTGCGAGAACATGTCGGAGTCGCCCCCGAGCTGGTTGTTGGGAAAGAGCTGCAGCTCGACCCTGCCGCCGGTGGCCTCCTGGAGCGCGGCGGCGGCCTTGCGGGCATGGACGTTGAGCGGGTGCGTCTCCGGGACGTTCGTGCCCCACTTGAAGGTGAACTCGGCGGCGCGCGCGTAGCGTAAGGGGAGCGCCGCCCCGATGACCGCCGTGGCGCCCAAGGTCGCGAAGCGCCGCCGCGACAGGATGATCGTCATGGTTTCCTCCTGCGGATCGTGTTCTGGTTATGGTGTTGGACGGCCGCTCAGGCGGCTGGGGGCGCGGCGCGCTTGAACATCAGGCCCGCAGCCCGGAAGCCGCCGTCGACGTTGAGCGTGTGGCCGTGGACGTAGCGGCTCTCGTCGGAGCAGAGGAACACCGCCGCGTCCGCGATCTCCTCGGGCGTGCCGTAGCGGGTCATGGGGATCAGGTAGTTGTAGGCGGCGCGCGTGGCCTCGTCGTGCGCGAACTTCGCCATCTCGGTTTCGATCGCGCCCGGGGCGATGTTGTTGACGTTGATGTTGTGCTCGGCGAGTTCGACGGCCATCACCTTGGTGAGGAGTTCGAGCCCCGCCTTGGCCGCTCCGTAGGCGGCCCGCCCGTTGCCGCCCCGCTGTCCGGAGAGCGAGGCGATGTTGACGATCTTGCCGCCGCCGACCCGCACCATCTCCCGCGCGCAGGCCTGCGCGACCAGGAAGGCGCCCGTGAGATTGATGCCGATGATGCGGTTCCAGTCGGCGAGGCTCGTCTCCAGGAAGGGCGTGTTGCCCCCGACCCCGGCATTGTTGACGAGGATGTCGAGGCGCCCGTGGCGGCGGAGGATCGCCTCCATCATGCCGGCGATGGAGGTGGGGTCGGCGACGTCGACCGCGACCGCCATGGCGCGCCCGCCCTCCCGGAGGAGGCCGGACGCGGCCTCCTCGGCGCTTGCTTCGTTCACGTCGGCGATCACCACCGACGCCCCCTCGCGCGCGAAGGCCCGGGCTATCGCGAGCCCGATGCCGCGCGCGCTGCCCGTGACGAGGGCCACCTTGCCGGCAAGTCTTTGGTTCATCGTGCTGTCCGTCCCGTTTCAGAGCCTCAGGCGCCGCGCTTGACCGCCTGGAAGAAGTCGGGGCGGCCGACCTGGCCGCCCTTGAGTGCCACCTCCAGCCCCTCGGGCGCGCCGTCCGCGCCGTGGGCCCGGCAGAGCGGCGAGCCCGGTGCCATGGGGGCAAGCGCCGTGAGCGCGTCGATGCCGAGCATGGCGGCGGCCCGGCCGGAGGTGTCGCCGCCCGCGATCACCGCGCGGGTGAGCCGCGCCTCCCGCACGACCCGGTGCAGGATCGCGCCGAGCCCGGCGCCGATGCGGTCGTTGACGGCCTCGGGCGTCTCGCCCGCGTTGCGCACGGCCCTGCGCAGGGCCGCCACGGCGGGGTCGTCGGGTCCGAAGGCCGTGAAGACGAGCGGGTCGCGGCCCTGCCCGAGTTCGGCGAGCGCCTGCTCGGCCGCGCGCCCGGTCTCGCGCTCCCATTCGGCCGCATCGACCGCGCGCGTCGCGTCGAGCCGGATGCCCGCAAAGCCGTGATCGAGCGCGAAGGCGATCTGGGCCGCAGTGCCGGGCGAAACCGAGCCCGACACGCAGGCGATCCGCGCGACCGCGGGCGGGCGGGCCGGGGTGGGTGCCGCGGGGAGGAGCCCGGCCGCGCGCCAATAGGCGACGAGGGCCGCCTCGAACCCTTGCGAGCCGATCCCGAAGACGGGGGCGCCGCCCCGCTCCCAGATCAGCCGCCCGGCCTCGACCAGGGTCTCGCGGTCGAGCATGTCGAGGGAAACGATGCGGGCACCCGCCTCGCGCTCGCGGGCGAGCCGCGCCTCCGCCTCGCCCCGCTTCATCGCCACGAAGTCGACGAGGCCGATCGGCAGGGCGGTCTGGCGGGCGAGGTGGCGCCGGAGATCCGCCTCGTTCATCGGCGTGATGGGATGGCGCGCCATGGTCGGATGGCGGTCGAGGCGGTGCCCGATCTCGCCCGCCATGGCGAAGAGGTTGCCGAAGCTCTGGTAGCGGCCCATCCCGGGATCGGCGACGACCATCGGGATCCAGGTGGGATTGAGGACGGCGGCGCCGATCTCCGCCGCGCGCCCGATCGAGCCCACATGCGGCGCCGAATCGAAGGTCGAGCAGACGTTGTAGTGGCAGACCGGCGCCCCGAGCGCGGCGAGGAGCCGGAACACGGGCGGCAGGTGGCGGTCCATCCAGTCCGGCGGCTGCGAGCGCGCCATGCCGGCGATGCCGACCGCCCGGGCGGAGGCGAAGGCGCCGAGCCGCTCGGGCGAGGGGGGCTGGAGGAACAGCACGGTCTCGAGCCCGGCGAAGGCCAGCACCTCCATGGCGGCCGAGGAACCGGTGAGGTCGTCGCCGTAGAAGCCGACGAGGGGCCCGTCCCGCAGGGGGCGCGGGGCGGTCACGCGGCCGCTCCGAGCGCGCTCTGGAGGTTGGGGCGCTCGCGCGCATAGGCGTCGAGCGGGATGCCGGCGACGGCCGCCTCCCAGGCCTCCCGCAGGGCCGCGACGCCCGCCGCCGGCCCGCCCGGATGGGCCATGATGCCCCCGCCCGCGGTGACGATCAGGTCGGTGGAGCCGAGCGCCTGATAGGTACCGGGCGCCTGCCGCACCGACTGGCCGGAGGAGAAGACCGGCATGGCAAGGCACGGCTTGTCGGGAAAGAGCGGCGTGAGGCAGGTGCGCGCCGAGGCGACCACGCTCGCATCGTCCTCCGCGAACTTGTTGGCGAGCCCGTTGACATGCATGTGGTCGGCGCCGGCGAGCCGCCAGATCTTCTGCCATGCGACGTAGGACCAGCCGAGCAGCGGGTGGCGCGAGAGATAGCCCCAGCCGTTGCGGTGGGCGTGGATCGGCAGCGCGCTGAAGCGGCCGAGCTCGATCATCCCGACGAGCCCGACCGAGTTCAGGCTCGCCATCAGGCAGGTCGCGCCCTCCGCGACCAGGAGGTCGTGCCGGCGGCGCATCTGGTCGAGGTCGCCGGTGAGGTTGAAGGCGACCATCACCTTCTTGCCGGTGCGGTCCGCATGCGCGTTGACGACGCGCATCACGGCGCGCACCCGCGCATCGAAGGGGCAGTGCGGCCCGTCCGCCTGCAGCTCGTCATCCTTGATGAAGTCGATCCCGCCCGCGCACAGGGTGGCGACGAGGGCGGCGGTCTCCGCGGGGCCGAAGCCGACGCTCGGCTTGACGATCGTCCCGATCAGGGGCCTCCCCTCGACGCCGGCGAGCCGCCGCGTGCCGGCGATCCCGAAGCGCGGGCCCGGATAGGCCTGCGCGAAGGCGGCAGGCAGGCGGATGTCGAGGAGGCGAAGCCCGGTGACGGGCTTCAGCTCGAACAGGTTGCCCGCCACCGTCGCGAGGAGGTTGGGGAGCGACGGCCCCAGATTGTCGAGGGGCCAGGACAGGGTGACGCGAGCCCGCCGCGGCCGGGCGGACGGCGCGGTGCCGGCGGAGGGCAGCGAGGGCGCGTCCACCGCATCGTCGAGGAGGTCGAGGCGCTCGATGCGGGCCGCCGAGCGCTCCTTCAGCTCCGGCGTCTCGCCCGGGACCGGCACGAAGGTGCCGCTCGACTGCTCGCCCGCCATGATCTCGGCCGCCCGGCGCGGGTCGATCACGGTCTCGAGCAGGTAGTCGGCCTCGATGCGCAGCGGGGCGGGAAGGGTCTGGTGCAGGTCCATGGCGGTCACGCGGCCCGGCACGAGAGGCCGCCGTCGACGGGCAGGCTCACGCCGGTGATGTAGGCGGCGTCGTCGGAGGCGAGGAACAGGGCCGCCTTGGCGATGTCCCAGGCGGTGCCCATCCGGCCGGTGGGGCAGGCGGCATCGCGGGCCCTCACCATCTCCTCGGCATCGGCATATTGGCCGGAGATCTGCTGGAAGATCAGCGGCGTGTTCATCAGCCCGGGCATGATCGCGTTCACCCGGATACCGTCGCGCGCATATTGCAGCGCGAGGCCCATGGTGAAGTTGTTCACCGCCGCCTTGGCCGCGTAGTAGGCGGCGTAGGGGTAGCCGGTGTAGCGCACCGCCGCGATTGAGGAGACGTTGACGATCGCGCCCGCGCGCCGTGCGAGCATGTGCGGCAGCACGTGCTTGCAGGTGAGAAAGCAGCTCGTGACGTTGAGATCGATCGTCCGGTGCCAGGCGGCCTCGTCGAGCTCGATCGGACCGCCCATCGTCGCGTAGCCGACATTGTTGTGCAGGATGTCGATGCGGCCGTGCCGGTCGATGGCTTCGTCGACGACCGCCTTGACGCCCGCGGAATCGGTCACGTCGCAGGCGGCGGCCGCGCCTCGGCCGCCCTCGCGGGCGATGATCCCCGCCGTCTCCTCGGCGGCCTCCCGGTTGATGTCGACGCAGACGACCTCGGCCCCGTTGCGGGCGAACAGCGTCGCCGTCGCCTTGCCGTTGCCCCAGCCGGGGCCGACCGAGCCGGCCCCGAAGACGATCGCAACCTTATCCTGCAGGCGCATGAGGGATGTCCGAATGATGTCGCGGGAAGGAGGCAAGCTCAGCCGAGCTTGCCGGTGGTCGATTCGAGCAGCGCCCAGGCCTCGTCGCCGTAGCGCTTCTGCCAGTCCTGGTAGAAGCCGGAGGAGACCAGCCGCTGCCGGAAGTCGGCGTTGTTGACCTCGAAGAACTGGAGGCCGAGCGACTGCAGCTTGGACTGCAGCGTCGCATTCATCTGCTCGACATCCTTGCGCTGGACCAGAGCTTCCTGGTCGATGTTGCGCTGAACGATGTCGCGCAGGTTCGGCGGCATGCGGTCCCAGAAGCGGCGATTGGCCAGCACCCAGAACCCGTCCCACATGTGGTTGGTGAGCGAGCAGTACTTCTGCACCTCGTACATCTTGTCGACGAGGAGACCGATCAGGGGCTGCTCCAGCCCGTCCGCGATCCTGGTCTGCATCGCCGAGTAGGTCTCGGCCCAGGGAATCGAGACGGGAGCGGCCCCGAACGACTTGAACATCGAGGTCCAGAGCGGGGACGGGGGCACGCGGATCCTGAAGCCGTTGAGGTCGTCCGGCGTGCGGATCGGCTTCGTGGATGAGGTCGTCTGGCGAAAGCCGTGATTGTACGACCTCTCCATGCAGACGAGGTTCGCCTTCTCGAAGGCCTTCCGGATGTGCTGGCCGAGGGGGCCGTCGAGCGCCTCCCAGACCTTGTCGTAGCTCGGAAAGGCGAAGCCGATGCCGCTGATCGAGGCGACCGGCACCAGCGTCGACATCAGCACCCCGGTCTGGGCGAAGAGTTCGAGCGCGCCGGAGCGCAGCTGACTCAGCATGTCGGCATCCGAGCCGAGCTGGTTCTTGGGGAACAGCTCGATCGTCACCTTGCCGTCCGTTTCCTGGGCGACGCGGTCGCGGACCCGGCCCATGGCGAGGTTGAGCGGATGATCGCCCGAGACGATGTTGCCGAACTTGAGCCGGAAGTCCGGCTCGGCCGCCCGGGCGACGAAAGGGGCGGCAAGGCCGGCTGCCCCGGCCAGGATCATCGTGCGGCGCGTCAGGCGTGACATGATATTGGCCTCCCGGGCGGTCTTGGGTGGCGGGGCGGCGAGATCAGAGGAAGCCGGTCGAGATCCAGGGGACCGTGATCGCGAGGCCGATCACGAGGGCGGCGATGGAACCGACGATCGGCCGCATGCCGGCATCCGGATGGATCCGGCCGATGGCGCGGGCGGCACTGTCGCCGACCCCGAAGGGCGGGCCGAACAGCACGATCGCCGGGATGCCTTCGAGGAGCGAGTCCGGCACGATGCTCTCGACCGCGACCGGAGGAGCCGCCGGCCCTGCGACCGGGAGCCCGATGCCGCGGTCGAGAGCGGCAAGCCAGCTGCGGCGCGCGTCGGTGCGGCCACGGACAAGCTCGGCTCACGCGCCGAAGCCATCGCGGACATCGCGTTCCTCCCTGTTCGGTTCGTCCGGGCCGTCGAGGGACCGGATCCGAGGTCAGGGCGCAGCCGCCCGCCGCGTCGCGGGGGCCGCAACGGAACGCCTCCGCGCCCGCGAAGCCGCGTCACCGAGGATGGGAGCGGGAATGGGGGCGGAGGCTTCCCGAGCCGCCGCACTCTCGAGCCCTCGCCGGTTTCCTACCCTGACCGTTCTGGTTCCGGGTCAGATTACACGACGGGCCGCGCCCGGAAACTCGACATCGACGCAGCGATACGTGATTAAAACTCACAGCACCGCGCCCGCGCGCTCCGCGCCGATCGTCGGGGAGGCTTCGCCATGCCGCTGTCCCGCCTGCCGCTGAACGCCCTGCGGGCCTTCGAGGTCACCGCTCGCCTCGGCAGCATGAGCGCGGCCGCGACTGAGCTCGGCGTCACGCATGGCGCCGTGAGCCGTCATATCAAGGCGCTCGAAGTGCAGTTCGGCCTGCCTCTGCTGGAGCGACTCCCGCGCGCCGTGGCGCTGACCCAGGAGGGCGCGCAGCTCGCAGCCAGCCTCGGCGAGGCTTTCGACCAGATCCACCTTGCGGTCTCGCGCGTTCAGCCCGGGCCGCTGACCCTGTCGTGCTCAGCCACCATCATGATGTACTGGCTGATCCCGCGGCTCGAAACCTTCAAGCAGAATAATCCGAATATCGAGCTGCGCCTCAACATCAGCTTCGGCGAGGTCGACTTCATCCGCGACGAAATCAGCGTGGCGATCCGCAACAGCATGTACCGCCCGCCGGCGACGGCCCGGGCGAAACGACTGATCATCGAGGAGATCGGCCCGGTCTGCCATCCGGACTACGCGTCCCGCCTCGGCCTGGAGAGTCCCGATGACTTGGCACGGGCCCGGATCCTGGCGACGGCTACGCGGCCGAATGCCTGGATCGAGTGGGCGGAGGCGATCGGCCGCCGCAATCTCGGCGTCGTCCCGCACGAGAGCTACGGCCATTTCTATCTCGTCATCCAGGCCGCGGCCTGTGGGCTGGGGCTCGCGCTGGCCCCTCGTCTCCTCGTCGAGAGCGAGATCCGAGCCGGACATCTCGTGGCGCCGTTCGGCTTCACGCCCGGCCCGCATCGCCTGGAGCTGTGGATCGCCGAGCATCTGCAGTCCCGGACGGACCTGAAATGCTTGGTCGGCTGGCTCGAGAACGAGATGAAGCGCTCGGCTTGCCAATAAGCCAGCGGCGTTTCGATCGTCGCGGCAGCATTCGATCCGGCCGGGCGCCGCGGATCACGCGCGGACACCGTCCGCCCCAGGCCGGTCAGCGGGCGCCGGCATGTCCGGGAGAGCCGGGATGGGTCACGCGTTGTCCTTCCCGCGCCGCCGGAGCGACGCGCTCGGCATCCGTTCGCCGCCAAGCCGGCGGACCCTGCGAGAACGAGGCGTCCAGGAACTCCAGGAAGACCCGGATCCGCTGGCTGAGGTACCGCCGGCTGCTGTAGAGCGCGTAGATCGGGTCCTCGGCCCCGCTGTGGTGCTCCGGAAGAAGCTCGACGAGGCGGCCCGATCGCAGGTCCCCGACGATATGGAACTCGGCCAGCCGCACGATGCCGGCGCCCGCCCGCGCCATGGCGAGCAGCATCTGGCCCTGGTTCGCGGCAACGCTGCCGGCCGGCTTGAGCCGCCGCAGCGTCCCGGGCCCGTCGCGGACGCTCCAGATGCTCCAGGGCGCGGTCGTGGGAAAGTTCAGGCACTCGTGCGCGGCAAGGTCCGCGAGGCTCGTCGGGATGCCGCGCGCCGCCAGATAGGCCGGCGCCGCACAGATGATCCAGCGCGTGCTGGAGAAGCGGCGCGCGACGAGCGAGGAATCGGCGAGTTCGCCGACATGGATCGCCACGTCGACGCCTCCGTCGAGCAGGTTGCCCGGCTCCATGCTGAGCACGAAGTCGAGCCGCAGGGCCGGGTGCAGGCGGCGGAAGGCCGGCACCAGCGGCGCGAGCTGATGCGTCGCGAAGGTCGGCATCGAGCGGATGCGCAGCGTGCCTTTCGCCGCCCGTCCGCCGAACACGGAGGCTTCCGCCTCCTCGATCGCCTCGATCGCCCGCAGGGCCGAGGTGTAGAAGGCCTCCCCCTCGGCGGTGA
The DNA here is from genome assembly GCF_000022085.1 of Methylobacterium nodulans ORS 2060. Taxonomy (NCBI): domain Bacteria; kingdom Pseudomonadati; phylum Pseudomonadota; class Alphaproteobacteria; order Hyphomicrobiales; family Methylobacteriaceae; genus Methylobacterium; species Methylobacterium nodulans. The sequence goes on along the minus strand of NC_011894.1, from coordinate 3,551,268 downwards.
GCGTGACGGTGCGCGAGGCGCGGTGAAACAGCGTCACGCCGAGCCGGTTCTCCAGGCGCCCGATGAGCTTGCTCACCGCCGAGGGCGTCATCGTCAGGCTGCGCCCGGCCGCGGAGAACCCGCCATCCTCCACGGCCCGCACGAAGACGAGCATCTCTCCGAAGCGATCCACGACCCGACCTATGAATTCCGTTCACATGTGCTTCGCAGTGTCGGATATGGAAGCGGCCCGGGCAACGGGTTAGCCTTCGTCATCGCGGGGCGCCAAGGTTTCGCTAGGAACCAAGTCCGCGAACCAAGTCGACGGCCCCTTGAATGGCGTGATCCGACGCTCTGCCGAGCGGTCGCAGCCAGATCCGATCAGACGAGAGGGCCTCAGAGGCGAACAAAGCGGACCGAGATCCATCACGGATCGATCGAGTCCGGACAGGGAGGCGTGACGCCATGGGGAATCCGCGCGCGGAGACCATCGAGGCCGAACCCGTTCGGCGGTACGACGCGATCATCGTCGGCGCCGGCTTCTCGGGCCTGTATCAGCTCCACCTGCTGCGCGACCGGCTCGGGATGTCGGTGCGGGTGCTCGAGGCGGCCGACGACATCGGCGGCACTTGGTATTGGAACCGCTATCCGGGGGCGCGCTGCGATTCGGAGAGCTACTACTATTCCTATTCGTTCTCGCGCGAGCTGGAGGAGGAATGGGAGTGGACCGAACGCTACCCCGAGCACGGCGAGATCCGGCGCTATCTCGGCCACGTGGCCGAGCGCTTCCAGCTTCGCCGCGACATCCAGCTGCGCACCCGCGTCACCGGGGCGGCCTTCGATGATGCGGCGAACCGCTGGACGATCGCCACGCAGAACGGTGAGCGGTTCGAGGCGCAGTTCCTGATCACCGCCGTCGGCTGCCTCTCGACCGCCAACGTCCCGGCCATCCCGGGCCTCGAGGACTTCGCGGGCGAGTGGTACCACACCGGCCGCTGGCCGCACGAGGGCGTCGATTTCGCGGGCAAGCGGGTCGGGCTGATCGGCACCGGCTCGACGGGCATCCAGGCGGCCCCGGTGATCGCCGAGCAGGCGGCGCATCTCACGGTTTTCCAGCGCACCGCCAATTACAGCGTGCCGGCCCGCAACGGCCCGATGGACGCGGAATTCCGGGCCTGGGTCAGGGCGAATTCCGAGGCGCTCCGCCGCAAGGCCCGCGAGTCGACCAACGGCCATCCCTTCGACGTCTCGGAGCGCTCCGCCCTCGACGTCTCGCCGCAGGAGCGCGAGGCCATCTACGAGGCGGCCTGGGAGCGGGGCGGCCTGCGCTTTCGCGCGGCGTTCCGGGACATCCTTCTCGACAAGGACGCCAACGAGACGGCCTCCGAGTTCATCCGCGCCAAGATCCGCAGCATCGTCAAGGACCCGGAGGTGGCCGCGAAGCTGACCCCCACCGACCATCTCTTCGCCACCAAGCGCCCGCCGATCGACACCAACTACTTCGAGACGTTCAACCGCGACAACGTCCTGCTGGTCGATCTCAAGGCGGCGCCGATCGAGGCGATCACGCCCGAGGGCGTGCGCACCCGCGACGCGACCTATCCGCTCGACATCATCGTCTTCGCCACGGGCTTCGACGCGCTCACCGGCCCACTCCTCGCTCTCGACATCCGGGGCAGCGGCGGACGGCCGCTGAAGGAGGTCTGGGAAGCGGGCCCGCGCAGCTATCTGGGCCTGCAGACGCCGGGCTTCCCGAACCTGTTCACCATCACGGGCCCGGGCAGCCCCTCGGTGCTGACCAACATGCCGGTCGCCATCGAGCAGCACGCGGAATGGATCGCACAATGCATCGCGCATCTGCGCGATGCGGGGCTGAAGCGGATCGAGGCGATGCCCGAGGCGACCGACGCCTGGGTCGCGCATGTCAACGAGGCGGCGCAGGCCACGCTGCTGCCGATGGCGAGCAGCTCCTGGTATCTCGGCGCCAACGTGCCCGGCAAGCCGCGGGTCTTCATGCCCTATGCGGGCGGCATGGCCCGCTACCGCACCATCTGCGAGCAGGTCGCGAGCCAGGGCTACGAGGGATTCGCGCTGCGCTGAAGACGCGGAGCCTGCGCGCGGGTCCGCTCCCGGACCGTGATCGACAGACGGGACCTGGAACGGTGAGGGGAGGGGGAGTGATGGCGGCGATGCATCCGGACGTCGTGGCCCTTGTGCGGGCGATCCGGGAGGCGGGCCGCCCGCCCTTCGAGGCGCTGGCGCCGGAGGAGGCTCGCGCGGCCTACAGCGCCGGGCGCGCGGCACTCCAGCCGCCACCCGACCCGGTGGCGGAGCTGCGCGATCTCGCGGCGCCCGGCGAGGCCGGTCCGGTCCAGCTGCGGCTCTACCGCGGCATCGGCACGGAATCCGACGCAGCGCTGCCCTGCCTGCTCTACCTGCACGGGGGCGGCTGGGTGCTCGGCGACCTTGACTCCCACGACGGGATCTGCCGCAGGCTCGCCAATGCGGCGCGGGCCTGCGTGATCGCGGTCGATTACCGTCGCGCCCCGGAGCACCCCTTTCCGGCCGCGATCCGCGACGCCGCCGCCGCCTTGGCCCACGTGGCCGCCGAGGCCGAGGTCCTGCGCATCGATCCCGCCCGCCTCGCCGTCGGCGGCGACAGCGCGGGCGGCAACCTCGCGGCCGTCCTCGCCCTGATGGGCCGCGACGGCAGCTTGCCGCGCAGCGTCTTCCAGATGCTGCTCTATCCGGTGATCGACCTCGCCATGGCCGGGGAGAGCTACGCACGCGTCACCGATGGCGTGCCGATCACCGCCGCGACCATGCGCTACTTCATCGACCACTACGCGCCCGATGCCGCCGACCGGATGGACTGGCGCGCCTCGCCGATTCGGGCGCCGAGGTTCGCCGGTGCGCCGCCCGCCCTGGTGCTCACCTGCGCCCACGATCCGCTCTGCGATGAGGGCCTCGCCTATGCCAAGCGCCTCGACCGCGAGGGCGTACCGGTCACGGCCCTGCATCTCGGCGACCAGATGCACGGGATCCTGACCATGGGCCGCGCCATCGGTGCCACCGCGCCCGTCCTCGATTTCGTCGGCGCCATGCTGCGCGAGGCGTGGCGGAGCGCGGCGGGTGAGCCGGTTCCGTGACCGTCCGCCCGGGTCTACGTTGACTCGAACCAGGACGTGCCGGAGGATCGATAGGCCGAACAATAAGAAATACCAGCATAACAACCACAAACCTCAGGCGGCACGATTGGGGTCAAAAGACTAGGGACGGAACCAGATGGGCACGAAGAACGACGCCGGACGCGGCATCGCGCGGCGGCAGGTATTGGGCGGCCTCGCGGCCGGAGCCGCGATCACCGGGTTCCCGCACATCGCGGGCGCGCAGGCGAAGGCGATCCGCGTTGGCATGCCGACGATCCTGTCGGGCCGCGTCGCCATCCTCGGGACGTCGAGCCGGGCGGCGGTGCAGCTCGCCTTCCGGCAGATCAACGATGCCGGCGGCATCAACGGGCGCACCCTCGAGCTGATCGAGCGCGATTCCAAGGGTCGGCCGGACGAGGCCGCCAAGGTGACCCGCGACCTCATCAACAACGACGGCTGCGAGATCATCATCGACGGCGAGGCGTCCTCGGGCGCCTTCGCGGTGCACGAGGTGATCCGCGACCTGCCGGTCCTGTGCCTGCACACCTGCTCGGAAACCTCCTCGCTCACCGCCGATCCGAAGCTGCACGTGAAGACCGCGTTCCGCAGCGCCCGCCAGGGCATCCACGACGCGGTGGCGGGCGGCACCTACGCGGCCCGCATCGCCAAGGAAAAGGGGCTGAAGCGCTGGATGACGTGCTCGCCCGACTACGCCTATGGCCGCGACAACACTGCCGAGTTCCTCGAATTCGCGAAGCACTTCGAGCCCTCGATCGAGGCGGTGGACCAAGTCTGGCCGAAGCTGTTCGCCCCCGACTACACGGAGAGCATCACCAAGATCCTGCAGGTGAAGCCGCAGGCGATCTATTCGGCGCTGTGGGGCGGCGACCTCGTGGCCTTCGTGGAGCAGGGCAACCTCTACCGGCTGTTCGGCAACATCGGGTTCTTCTCGGGCGGCCTGGGCGACCCGCCGGTCCTGACCGCGATCAAGCAGCTGCCCCCGGGCCTCAACACCGCCTACCGTTACAACCGCAACTACCCGATGAAGCCGGCGAACACCGCCTTCGCGGACGGTTTCGCCAAGATCGCTGGCCACGATCCCACCAACTGGGCCTGGCAGTGCTCCCTCGCCTGCAGCTTCATCGCCGAGGCGCTGAAGCGCACGGGCGGGCGCACCGAAGGGACGGCGCTCGCGGCCGAGCTGAAGGGGATGAAGCTTGCCTCGCCCTTCGCGGTGGACGACGCGATCACCATGCGCGACAGCGACCACACCATTATCGGCTACCCCGTCGCCTGGGGCCGGACCGTGCCGAAGGCGCCCTTCGTCGAGGATTTCTCGCCCGTCGACTGGGCCAGGATCGTCGAGCTCGAGACGCAGTGGAAGAAGGGCAAGGGCTACGCCTGAGCCGCGCGTCGATGCGGCGGGGCCGGCAGCCCCGCCGCCCCGATCTCTGACACCCCCGGGAGATCCGCCTTGAACCTCGAGGCCCTCGCTGCCTGCCTCTCCTCGGCCGCCTGCGCCGTCACCCAGGTCTCGACCGGCCTGATCGTCGGCATGCTGCTGTTCCTCGTCACCTCGGGCCTGTCGCTGATCTTCGGGGTGCTCGGGATCATCAACTTCACGCACGGCGCCTTCTACATGCTGGGCGCCTACTTCGCCTTCACGGCCTATGCGCTCAGCGGCAGCTTCGCGGCCGCGATGGTGGCGGGGGCCGTGGGCGTCGGGCTGTTCGGGGTGCTGTTCGAGCGCCTGATCATGAGCCGCGTCTACGGGCGGGACATCCTGATGCAGCTCCTCGTCTGCTACGCCATGATCCTGATCCTCGACGACGGGGTGAAGCTCCTGTACGGCGGCGAGTACCGCCTGATGGGAATGCCCGACGCCTTTGCGCTGCCGCCCGTCGAGGTCGCGGGCGGCTTCGTGCCGGGCTATTACCTGTTCATGGTCGCCGTGGCCTTCGCGGCGGGCCTCGTCCTCTGGCTCGGCATCAACCGCACGCGCCTCGGCAAGATCGTACGCGCGCTCGCGATCAACCCGCAGATGGTCGGTGCGCTCGGGATCAACACCACGCTGCTCTACGCGGGCGTCTTCGGGCTCGGCAGCCTGCTCGCGGGGATGGCCGGGGCGCTTGCGGCGCCGATCCGCACCCTGACGCCCGGGATGGGCCTGTCGATCCTGATCGAGAGCTTCATCGTCACGGTGATCGGGGGCATGGGCTCGATCGCCGGCGCCTTCATCGCGGCGCTGCTGATCGGCTTCACCCGTGCCTTCGGGGCGATCGGCTTCCCGCTCTTCGTGGACGGGATGATGTTCGCCATGATGGCGCTGGTGCTCATCGTCAAGCCGAGCGGCCTGCTCGGCCGGGAGGCCGCCTGACATGCGCGCCGGTCTGATCCGCGACCTCGCCGTCGCCCTCGTCTCGCTCGGGGTGCTGCTCGCCCTGCCGGCGCTGTTTCCGCAGCCGGCCCTGCGCGACTTCCTGATCTACTTCTTCGCTTACGGCCTGCTGGCGATGTCTCTCAACCTGCTCGTCGGGCTGACCGGTCTCGTGTCGTTCGGGCACGCTGCCTACTTCGCCTCCGGCGCCTACGCGTTCGGCCTGCTGATGCAGTCGGGCCGGGTCTCGGTCCCGCTGGCGGCGCTCGCGGCGATCGGCGGCACGGCGCTTCTCGCGCTCGTGATCGGGGCGATCTGCGTGCGGCTGAAAGAGATCTACTTCGCCTTCATCACGCTCGCCTTTCAGATGTTCATTCACAGCATCATCGTGACCTGGGTGAGCCTGACCGGCGGCGACCAGGGGCTGCGCGGGGGCATCCCGCGGCCGCCCTTCCTCGGCATCGACCTGAACGACGCGCGGGTGCTCTACGGGGCCTGCGCGGTTTTGTTCGTGCTCTGCGTGCTGGCAATGCGGCAGGTGTCGCAATCCCCCTTCGGCTACACGCTCCGGATGATCCGCGACAACCCGGCCCGGGCGAATTTCCTCGGCGTGAACGTGGCGGCGGCGAAGCTCGGGATCTTCGTCTTCGCGGGCGCAATGGCGAGCGTCGGCGGCCTCATCCTGGCGCTGTTCGTCTCGGGCGCCTATCCGGAATTCGCCTTCTGGACCACGTCGGGCGAAGCGATCTTCATGATCATGCTCGGCGGCACCAAGCTGTTCCTCGGGCCGCTCGTCGGCACGCTGCTGCTCCAGACCCTGAACCACTACGTGACGATCTACACGGAGTATCACGGCCTCGTGCTCGGGACCGTGATCCTGCTGATCGTGCTGGGGCTGCGTCGCGGGATCGCCGACACCCTGTACGACACGCTGCGCCAGCGCCGCGCACCGCGCCCCGCGGCGTCGCCTCCCCCCGCTTCGAGCCCCGCCGTCGCCGCGACGGCGGACGACCTCGCCAAAGGCAGGACGGTGTGATGCTCCGCGTCGAGAATCTCTCCAAGTCCTTCGGCGGCGTGCGCGCCACGCGCGACGTGTCGATCGACTTCCCGGCGGGCTCGCTCACCGCGATCATCGGGCCGAACGGGGCAGGCAAGACCACCTTCTTCAACCTGATCTCCGGCCATATCCGCCCCGACGAGGGGCGGGTGCTGTTCGACGGTGAGGATCTCGTCGGGCTCTCCAGCCTGGAGGTGGTGCGGCGCGGCATGGCCCGCGCCTTCCAGGTCGCCTCGCTCTTCCCGAGCCTCACCGTGCGGGAGGCGCTTGCCGCCGCCGTCACGGCCCATCGGCGCCGCTCCTGGCAGGTGCTGACGCGCTTCCCCCTGGCGGGCGCGGTGCGCCGGGCCGACGAGATCATGGACCTGCTCGGGCTCTCGCAGAGGGCGGAGGTCGTCTCCGCCAACCTGTCGCATGGCGACCAGAAGCTCCTCGATATCGGGTTCGCCCTCGCCATGGAGCCGAAGGTGCTGCTCCTCGACGAGCCCACCGCCGGCATGGGGCCGGAGGAGCGCTGGCGGATGATCGGCAAGGTCCACCGGCTCTGGGAGGTCACCGGCATGACGATGATCTTCATCGAGCACGACATGGACATCGTTTTCAAGATCGCGCAGACGATCCACGTCCTGAAGTACGGCGCCGTCCTGGCCCAGGGCACGCCGGACGAGATCCGGCGCAACAGGGACGTGATCGATGCCTATCTGGGCGTCGATCACCGGCTCTCCGAGACGGTCGGGGAGGCTTGAGCCATGGCCGCACCGATGCTCGAAGTGCGCGGCGCCGACGTCTTCTATGGCGCGAGTCAGATCCTGTTCGGTCTCGACCTCTCGGTCGAGCGGGGCCAGACCATGGCGCTGCTCGGCCGCAACGGGGCGGGCAAGAGCACGACCTTCAAGGCCATCGCCGGCCTCGCGCCGCCGCGGCGTGGGGAGATCCGGCTGGCGGGGGTGCCGGTCTCCGGCAAGGCGCCCTACCGCATCGCGCGGGCCGGGATCGGCTACGTGCCCGAGGACCGGCAGATCTTCCCGGAGCACACGGTCGAGGACAACCTGATCGTCGGCGCCAAGCGCGGCCCGCGCGGCGAGGCCCACTGGACGCTGACGCGCATCTACGAGGTCTTCCCGCTGCTCGCGGGGATGCGCACCCGCATGGCCGGCCGCCTCTCGGGCGGCGAGCAGCAGATGCTCACCATCGCCCGGGCCCTGATGGGCAACCCGGATATCCTGCTCCTCGACGAGCCGAGCGAGGGCTTGGCGCCGATCATCGTGCAGGCGATCGGCGGGCTGATCCGCACCATGCGCGGTATGGGCGTCACCATCCTGCTCGCCGAGCAGAACATGCATTTCTGCCTCGACGTCGCGACCCACGCGACCGTCGTGGACAAGGGGCAGGTCGTCTACTGCGCCCCGATGGCGGAGCTGCGCAGCAACGCCGCGATCACGCAGCGCTTCCTCGCCGTGTAGCGCGCCGGTCCCCGTGCGGGGGCGGTTCTTTGCAGGAGTCGATGATGGAACGGGACGAAGGACGCGGCCGGGTCGCCCTGGTGACCGGCGGCGCGAGCGGGATCGGGCGCGCGACCGCGGGCGTGCTGGCCGCGCGGGGATGGCGCGTCGTCATCTCCGACATCGACGCGGCACGCTGCCTGGAGGCGGCCGGGACGATCGGGGCCGAGGCGGTCCCCTTCGACGTGGTGGACGAGGCGGCGACCGAGGCGGCGCTCGCCGATATCGAGGCGCGGCTCGGCCCCGTGGACGCGCTGGTGGCCAATGCCGGGCTGATCCAGCCGGGCGGCCGGCCGGAGGACCTGCCCCTGTCCGAGTTCGACCGCATCATCGCGGTGAACCTGCGCGGGGTCTACGTGTCGTGCCTGAAGGCCGGGACCCGCATGGCCGGGCGCGGCCGGGGCGCCATCGTCATCACGGGCTCGGTCACCGCCTCCCGGACGGCCCCGCTCCATGCCTACGCGCCGTCGAAGGCGGCGGCCGTCCACATGGCGGCCTGCCTCGCGGCCGAATGGGGCCGCTCGGGCGTGCGGGTGAACGCCGTCTCGCCGGGCTACGTCGCGACCCCGCCGCTGCAGGCCGCCATCGACCGTGGCCAGCGCGACCCGCGACTGCTGACGGAGGCGGCCGCGCTCGGACGCCTCGTCGCGGCGGAAGAGGTGGGACGCGGGGTCGCCTTCCTCCTGTCGGACGACGCCTCGGCGATCACCGGCATCAACCTGCCGGTGGATGCCGGGTGGCTCGCGGGCGCGCATCTATCGACCTATGGCGGCGTGCGCCCGGCCCGCTGATGCCCTGCGCGGCCCGCACCGATGGGCCGGCCGCCGAAGCAAGACCATGGTCCGCAAAAGGGGAAGTAGACGCAATGAAGGCGCGGTCACGCTTCTGTGCCCTGATGGCTCTGATGCTGGGGTCGAGTGCAGTCCAGGCCCAGATCTCCGACAACGTGGTCAAGATCGGCGTGCTCTCCGATATGAGCGCCGGCCAATCCGACAGCACGGGACCGGGATCGGTGGTGGCGGCCCGCATGGCTGTCGAGGATTTCGGCGGAAAGGTGCTGGACCAGCCCATCGAGGTCGTCTCGGCCGATCACCAGAACAAACCCGATGTGGGTTCGAACATCGTCCGGCAATGGCTGGAGCGACAGCAGGTCGACGTCGTCGCCGACGTCCCGACCTCGTCGGTTGCGCTCGCGGTCCAGACGCTCACGCGGGAGCGCGACCGCATCTTCCTGAACTCCTCGGCAGGCTCGTCCGACCTGTCCGGACCGGCCTGCTCGCCCACGGCGATCCACTGGACCTACGACACCTACTCCCTGGCCAATGGGACGGCCGGTCCCCTCGTCAGCCAAGGCGCGGATACGTGGTACTTCATCACGGCCGACTACGCCTTCGGCCATGCCCTCGAACGCGACACGAGCCAGGCCGTGACGCGGAACGGCGGCAAGGTCTCGGGCACCGTGCGGCATCCTATGGGCATGGCCGACTTCTCCTCGCCCCTGCTGCAGGCGCAGGCCTCGCAGGCGAAGGTGATCGCACTGGCCGATCCCGTCGGCGACACCGCCACGGCGGCCAAGCAGGCCGGCGAGTTCGGCATCCAGGTGCAGGGCCAGAAGCTCGTGGGCCTGCTCATCGACGTCGTCGACCTGCGGGCGATCGGGCTTCCCATCGCCCAGGGCATGCTGCTGACGACCTCGTTCTACTGGGACCGGGACGACGAGACCCGAGCCTTCGCGAAGCGCTTCTTTGACCGCCACAAGCGCATGCCGACCCAGTTCCAGGCCGGCGTGTACTCGAGCATCATGCACTACCTCAAGGCCGTGCAGGCGGCAGGAACCGACGAGGCGAAGGCCGTCGTCGCGAAGATGCGGGAGATGCCGGTCAACGACTTCTTTGCCCGGAACGGCAGGCTGCGCGAGGACGGTCGCATGGTTCACGACATGTACCTCATGCAGGTCAAATCGCCGGCCGAGTCGAAGGGCGAGTGGGATCTGCTCAAGCTCGTGCAGACGATCCCGGGCGAGCGGGCCTTTCGCCCACTCGATGCCGGCGGCTGCCCCTTGGTCGCCAAGGACCGGAAAGACTAGAGCGCTCCCCGCCGGCGTGGAGGCCGGTTCGGCACAAGGGAGCGCGTCACATCAAGGCCTGAGAGCCGTGAGCCGACCCAACCGGGGCGGGCAGGGCTGCGATGCGGTAGATCGCGCGGAAGCGGCGTCTGCGCGATCCCGAAGGGGATCACGGACGGCGAGTGGCTGTGGATGACGGAGTGCAGGTCGGGCCGCACCCGGTAGATCTCGGCGTGGATGAAGCGCGCCAGGAAGACCGGCCGGCTCCTCGGGTCGACCGGGTTACCATCGAGATCAAATTCCATGATGTCGTCCGCCGTGACCCCAGGGCCGGCGTCCCGGAGCGCGTCATCGAACCGGCTCGGGTTGCGCTGGAGGCTGCGGAGAATAGAACCGTGCGCAATCAGGCCGGCATAATGCACCCGCAAGGCCCTGAAATTCCTGTTGGCTTTTCGATGACAAGATGAATCTCTCAACCGGGGAAATGCAAGTCACGCCCCAGAATTGTGCACCTCACCCTGCCTGTGGATTCTCCGCATGTGTCAAATGCAATGGTGGATTGGGACACGCTCAATGCCCCGGCATGTGACCTCGTTGAGAGACGTGCCAGGGCAGGGACAGTCGTTCGGCCCCTTCCACGACGTAGAAGAGTATGGTGCCGAGAATTCCGAGCAGGATCAGGCAAACAAAGACGCGAGGTGTATCGAATTGCCCTTGAGCGGTCAGGATCGCGAAGCCGAGCCCCTCGGAGCCGGCCACGAATTCCCCGACAATGGCGCCGACCAGTGCGAAAGAGATCGCGACCTTAAGGCCAGCGAAAATGCTCGGCAGCGCGTTCGGCAGCCTGATCTTGGCAAGGATCGCGAGCTGACTCGCTCGGCTGATCCTCGCAAGGTTTAGCATGTCGGGATCAACCGAGCGAAGGCCGAGCACAGCGTCGATCACGACGGAAAAGAGAGCGAGCATCAGCGCGATGCCGATCTTCGGCTCGATGCCGGTTCCCATCCAGATGACAAAGAGTGGCGCGAGCGCCACCTTCGGCACGCTGTTGAGCGCGACGAGAAGCGTGTAGACGGTCTTCTCCAGCAGGCGCGAATGCACAATCCCTATCGCGAGAACAAGACCGAGGAGCGCAGCGAGTCCGAAGCCAGCCAAGGTTGTGTAGAGCGTGAAGGCAGTCTGCCGAAGAAAATAGGTCGGTGTCTGCAGAAATTCCGACATGATGACGCTTGGCGCCGGCAGGATGATCGGCGGCGGCTTGATCAGCCACACACCGAACTCCCATAAGGCGAACGCCACCGCGATGATGCCTAGGACCGACGCGATCTCATGCAGAGTGGAGCGCATGGTTCAGCCCTCCTTGAGGATGCCGAGGCCGGCGAAGAGGTGGCGGACATGAGCCACGTAGCGTCCGAATTCGGGAGTCTCGCGCACGGCGAGGCTGCGCGGGCGCGGCAGGTCGATCTCGAGCACTTCGGCGATGCGGCCGGGATTGCGGTCCATCATGACGACGCGGTCGGAAAGGAAGATCGCTTCCGAGATTCCGTGCGTGACGAAGACCACCGTCTTCCTGGTGTCCTGCCAGATGCGGGCAAGCTCAAGATTGAGGTCGTCGCGCGTCATGGCGTCGAGAGCCCCAAAAGGCTCATCCATGAGGAGAAGCTCGGGATCGCAGAGGAGCGCTCGGCAGATCGAGGCGCGCTGGCGCATCCCGCCCGACAGCTCCCAGGGATGGCGGTTCTCGAATCCCGAAAGCCCGAAGCGCTTGAGGAGTTGCATGGCGCGCGGTTTCAAATCCTCGCGCCTCAGCCCGAGGAATTCGGCCGTGATGAGCACGTTGTCAAGGATCGTGCGCCAGTCCAGAAGCACGTCGCGTTGGAATACCATGCCAGCCTTCGCTGGCGGGCCGGAGAGCGGCTGGCCGCGGATCTTGAGTGATCCGGTGGTGATGTTCTCAAGACCGCCGATGCATTTGAGCAGCGTGCTCTTGCCACATCCGCTGGGTCCGAGGATCGAGAGAAACTCACCCTCACGGACCTGGAGATCAATCCCGGAGAGGGCCTTCACCGCGCCGTGGCGCGAACCGTAGGCTTTGCCAACGTTCTCGATGGAGATGTAAGCGGGCGCCTCGCCAGCCGAGGAAAGGCCACCGACCCTGAAGGCGGTTGCTGGTTCGATCGTCTTCATGGCGAGGGTCGTCCTCATGCGAGTTCCCCTATTTGATCAAGTCGTTGGTGTAGTAGTCCGATGTCTTCCATCCCGGCTTCACGGCCCCGGCCGCCTCCAGGCCTTTGAGAGCCGCGTTCCAGTCGCTGTCCGCCTGCCAGCCGATGGGCTTGCCTTGGGTGGCCGGCGTGTCGAAAAAGGCAATCGTGAGCCGGATCTGCTCGGCGAGCGCTGTGCGATCGAGCTTGGCGTCGGGCCGCTGCTTGACGATGGCGTCGACGCCCTCCTCGATCTTGCCGTCGCGGAGGTAGGCCCAGGCCTTGGCCTGCACGGCGACGAGCTTGGCCAAAGCCTCCCTCTTGGCCGCGATCGTCTTTTCCGTCGCGACCAGCCCGTAGCTCGGATAGGCGACGCCGGCATCTTCGGCCAGGATCGCCTTGGAGGGCCGCGCCGCCGCGGCGATCGGGAGCGCCGAGGGCTCGGTCGACATCAGGCCGTCCGCGCGCTTGGCGGTGTAGGTGCCCCATAGCGCCGCCGGGTCGACGAACATGATTGTGGTCTTGGTACGGTCGAGGCCGCCCTGCTTGAGCCAATAGTCGATGTAGGGGGCCCAGGGACTCGCGGCGAAGACCACCAACGTCTTGCCAGCAAAGTCAGAGACCTTCTTGATCGGCGAGTCCTTGTCGACCAGCACTGCGAGATCGGTGCGGCGCCCCCACCCGGCGATGCCCTTCACCTGGGCGCCGTTCTCGCGTGCCTGCGGCAGGAGGCCGAGCTGGATCTGGCCCACATCGACCTGGCCGGCATTGACGAGTTGAAGGGTATTGCCTGAGCCGCGTCCGTCCTGGACGTCGACGTCGAGCCCGGCCTCCTTGAACCAGCCCTTCTCTTTGGCGAGGTGCATGGCGGCATGCACGCCCCAGGGCGAGAAATCGAGCCGGACGCTGACCTTCTCCTGGGCCAGCGCGGGCAAGGCCGAGATCGCCAGCACCGCAAGACCGACCCCCATCCCGCGCAGGGCGCGGGCCCATTGAGTGGTTCGCTCCATCGTTCCCTCCCGGCTCACTCCTTGTAGACTAACCGGTCCAACTAACGGCGCAAGCCCAATCTTGCGCCTCTTCCTGCCTCGCAGATCGCTGCAGCTAAGCTTGACTCCGGTCATTTGCAGGACTAACCACCTAGTCCAATAGAGAGGAGAGGCCTCATGGCTGGAGCGAGCGGCACCGCCCGGATCGGCGTCGATATCGGGGGCACCTTCACGGATCTCGTGCTCACGGATGCGGCAGGGCGGACCTTCCAGCGCAAGGTTTCCTCGACGCCTGCGGCGCCAGAGGAGGCCGTGCTCACTGGCGTGCGCGAGATCCTCGACCAAGCGGGCATCCCGGCCTCCGAGGTCGGCGAAGTCGTGCATGGGACTACGGTCGGATCGAACACGCTGCTGCAAAAGGTTGGTGCTCCGACCGGCCTCATCACAACCCGCGGCTTCAGGGACGTGCTCGAGATCGGGCGTTTGCGGACGCCAGGCATGTTCGACCTGCAATGGGAGAAGCCGCGGCCGCTCGTGCCGCGGCGCCATCGCCGCGAGGTTGCGGAGCGCATCACGGCCTCGGGTGCGATCCACACGCCGCTCGACGAGGCGGAACTGATCGAGGCGGGTCGCGCACTCGCAGCGGAGGGGATCAAGTCTGTTGCGATCTGCTTCCTGAGTTCCTACCGCAATCCGGAGCATGAGCGCCGGGCTGAGGCGCTGCTCGCCGAGCATGTGCCCGAGTTGCAGGTGACGACCTCTGTCTCGGTCCTGCCCGAGGCCAAGGAGTACGAGCGCACCTCGACGACGGTCGTGAACGCCTATGTGCGGCCGGTGCTGGAGGCCTATCTGACGCGGCTCGAGCGGGGTCTCAGCTCGATCGGCGTCTCGGCGCCCCTCCTCGTCTGCAACTCCAACGGCGCGCTCGCCTCGTCGGGGATGGCCCGGGCGAAGCCCGTCTTCTTCATCTCGTCAGGCCGCGCGGCGGGCGTCGTCGGCGGAGGCCGCCTGGGCGAGGCGCTCGGGGAAGGCGATCTCGTCGTCTTCGACATGGGCGGAACCACCGCCTCAGCCTCCCTCATCCAGGGAGGTCATCTGATGCGGGTGTCGGAATACGAATTCCGGGCCGGCATCTCGACGCCGAGCCGTTTCATCAAGGCGGGCGGCTACATGATGAGCGTGCCGACCGTGGACGTCGCGGAGGTCGGTAGCGGCGCGGGCTCGATCGCGCATGTCGATGAGGGCGGGCTCATGAAGGTCGGGCCGGTCTCGGCTGGCGCCGACCCGGGCCCCGCATGTTACGGGATCGGCGGCGACAAGCCGACCGTCACCGACGCGAACCTCTATCTCGGCTATCTGCCGGATACCCTCGCGGGCGGCTCTCGGAAACTCTCGCGCGAAATGGCGGAGGCTGCCATTGCGCGCGACCTCGCCGAGCCCTTCGGCCTGGATGCCGCAACGGCGGCCTACGGCGTGCGCGAGGTTGTGAACGCCAACATGGCCCGCGCCATCCGGGCAGTCACGGTCGAGCGCGGGGTCGATCCGCGCGACTTCACGCTCGTGGCGATCGGCGGCTCCGGCCCGGTCCACGCCGTCGACATCGCCCGGCTCCTGTCGATGCCGCGCGTTCTCGTGCCGGCCTCGCCGGGGGTCTTCACGGCCATGGGCATGCTTGCCGGCGACGTCGAGCACTACCTGATCCGCCCACTTCCCGGCCGCCTGGACGGCATCGACCTCGAAGGCGCGCGCCGGATCGTCGACGAGCTTGCCGCCGAGGCGCGCGAGCGGCTTCTCCGAGAAGGGGTCGCGGACGAGGACATCTCCCTCCAGCCCGAACTCGACATGCGCTTCCGCGGCCAGGAGATGTCGCTCGCCGTGCCCTTCGGTGAGGCAGCCGATGCGGCGAGCCTGCGCGTGGCCTTCCTCGCTGCCTATGGCGCCATCTACAGCTACGCCTCTGACGACATCATTGAGACGGTTAGCCTGCGCCTGATCGGGCGGGGCCTGCGGCCGGGCAAGCTCGACTTCCGGCACAAGCAGGAGAGCGTCGAAGCCGCTCCCGGCCCGAGCGAGCGCCGCGAGGTCTATTTCGGGCCGGAGCGCGGCTGGATCGACACGCCGATCTACGACCGTGCCACCCTGCGGGGCCGCGTCGAGGGGCCGGCCATCCTCCAGGGGGCGGACTCGACCGTCCTCGTTCCGCCGGATGCGTCCGCCGTCACGGATCCGCACGGGAACCTTCTCATCACGCTCGCCGAGGGAAGCCTGTCATGAGCAAGCGAATCGATCCGATCACCTTCGCGGTGTTGAAGAGCGCCCTCGAATCCATCGTCGATGACATGGCCTACACGGTCATGCGGACCGCCCGCTCGCCCATCGTGCGCGACGTGCTCGACTACTCGACCACCATGTGCGACGCGAAAGGACGCATCCTGGCCCAGGCGAAGACGGTCGCGCTGCATCTCGGCGCGGTGCCGGACGCCATGGAGGCGCTCATGCGCCACTACGGAGACGATCTTCATCCCGGCGACGTCATCATTTTCAATGATCCCTATGATGGCGGCATGCACCTGCCGGACATCTTCATGTTCAAGCCGATCTTCGCCGGACCACGCCACGTGGGCTTCTCGGTCGTGATCTGCCACCATTGCGACGTCGGCGGCAGGGTGCCGGGCTCGAACGCGAGCGACTCGACCGAGATCTTCCAAGAGGGCTTGCGCATCCCGCCGCTGAAGCTCCTCGACAAGGGTGTCCGCAATAAGACGCTGTTCAACATCATCGCGAAGAACGTCCGCTTGCCCGACCTTGTGATCGGCGATCTCGACGCGCAGCTCGCGACCTGCGCGCTGGGTGAGCGCGAATTGCTGCGCCTCGTCGACAAGTACGGGATCGCACAACTCGAGGGCTTTCTCGAAGAATTTCTCGATTATGGTGAGCGACTCTCCCGCAGGGCTTTCGCAGCTTGGCCCGATGGAACCTACCGCTTCACGGACTACATCGATGGCGATGGGTTCGACGAGGCGCCCATCCCGATCAGGGTCGCCGTCACGGTCGAGGGCGATGGTCTGATCGTCGACTTCGCCGGGTCCTCGCCGCAGGTGCGGGGGGCCATCAACTCAACGCTCTCCTTCGTGAAGTCGGCGACCTATCTCGCTGTTCGCTGCACCCTGGATGCGGATGTGCCGAACAATGCAGGCCTGTATCGCTGCATCGACATCCGCGCACCCAAGGGCTCGCTCCTCAACCCCGACTTCCCGGCTCCCGTCGCGGCGCGGGCGCTCACCGGCTACCGCGTCGTGGACACCGTGCTCGGAGCGCTGGCCCAGATCGTGCCCGACCGCGTCTCGGCGGCGGGCGAGGGCGGCAACTCGGTCGTCTGCCTCGGCGGCTATGACAAGGAGACGCGGGAGCCTTTCATCGTCGTCGATATGATCAACGGGGCGCTCGGTGCCCGCGCCGGCAAGGATGGAATCGACGCGATCACCAATCCCTCGCAGAACATGTCCAACATGCCGGTCGAGATCATGGAGGCGACCTATCCGCTCATGATCGAGGAATATGCGCTTCGCCCAGATTCGGGCGGAGCCGGCCGGAACCGCGGCGGCATCGGCGTCGTCCGGCAATACCGCCTCCTCGCCGATGAGGCGGTCATGCAGCTCCGCACGGACCGTTACACGACCAGGCCCTACGGCCTCTTCGGCGGGGAACCTGGCCTGGCCTCGCGCAACATCCTCACGAAAGCTGAGACGGGGACCGCCGAGGTACTGCCGAGCAAGATCACCCGTACGGTCCGGAAGGGCGACGTCATCCGCCACGAACAGGCCGGCGGCGGCGGCTACGGCAATCCCCACGCGCGGGATCCGGCCCGGGTTCTGGAGGACGTGATCGATGGAAAGGTGACCGAGCGCTTCGCGCGCGAGGGCTTCGGCGTCGTCATCCGAGAGGGGGCCGTCGATGACGTCGCGACGGCACGCCTGCGCGGCACAGGTACGAGGAGCGCCGCGTGAGCACGTCTCGTCCGGATCTCTCCCGCTTCGCCATCAACCAGATCACGACCCGCGACTGGACGCTCGCGCAGGCCGTCGACGGCTATGCCAGAGCCGGTGTGCGAGGCATCGGGGCCTGGGTCCAGTACGTGGACGATGCCGGCACCGCGGCCGCCGCGCGGCTGATCCGTGAGGCAGGGCTCTTCGTGCCCTGCCTGTGCACGACGGCCTGGGTGAACCTCGCCGACTCCACCGCCTACCGGGCCGCTCTCGCGGAGAACCGTCGCCGGCTCGACATGGCGGCGGAGATCGGCGCGAAGACCCTCGTCGTTGTTCCGGGAGGCCTCGCCACGGGCGAGCGCGACCTCGCAGCCGCGCGCCGCCGCGTGGCGGAGGCGCTGGCCGAGCTTCTGCCCTATGCACGCTCGGTCGGCGTGGCGCTCGGGCTGGAGCCGCTGCATCCCATGTACGCGGCGGACCGCTCGTGCCTTTCGACCTTCGCGCATTGCCTCGATCTCTGCGAGCTGCTGGGCACCGGGGCCGGTATCGTGGCCGACGTCTATCATTGCTGGTGGGATCCGAACTTCATCGCAGGCTTGGAGAAGGCCGGACCGGACCGTATCCTGACCTTCCACCTCTGCGACTGGCTCGTCCCGACGCGGGACGTCTATCAGGACCGTGGCATGGTGGGCGACGGCGTCATCGACATCGCCGGCTACCGGGCGGTGCTCGATCGGATCGGCTACGATGGCCCGTTCGAGATTGAGATCTTCTCGAAACTCGATTGGTGGCTGCGCGACGGCGCGGAGACGACGCGGATTGCCGTCGAGCGCTGCGCGCCTTTCGTTTCCCCGCGGCCCCAGGCTAAAGCGGCGTGAGGTCCACGATGTTCGCGGTCCCGCCGACAGAGCCCAAGCACGACGTGAAAGAGCAGCCGCGCAAGCGCGATTCGATCCAGACTCAGGAGCGCATCCTCCTGGCAGCCCAGGCGGAATTCGCCCGCAAGGGGTATGACGGTGCGCGCGTCGATGCCATCATCGACCGGGCAAAGATCAGCAAGAACCTCCTCTATCACCATTTCGGTTCCAAGGAGGATCTCTACATCCGCGTCCTGGAGCGGACATACGAGACGCTGCGTCGGCGCCAGGGCGACGTCCCGCTCGCCGGCCTTGATCCCGTCGAGGCGATGCGGCGGCTCTGCGAGAGCACCTTCCAGGTCTTCATCGACGAGCCCGACATCATCGTGATGCTGAACACGGAGAACCTGCATCGCGGCAAGCACATCTCCAAGTCGCCCATCATACGGGCGCTCTACAACCGCCTCTCTGACACGATCCGTTCGATCCTCGACGAGGGAGTGCGGCAGGGTGTGTTCAGGCCGAACGTCGATACGGTCGAGCTGTACATCTCCATGTCGGCGCTCGGCTATTTCTATCTGTCGAACCGCTTCACGCTCTCGCTCCTCTTCGAGCGGGATCTCAAGGCGCCCCAGAACCTCGTGCATCGGAAGGCACACATTGTCGACATGGTGTTGTCATACCTGACGAACGGCGCCCCAAAGGGCAGCTGGACGCCGCAGGCACCCTCATCTCCTCCGGCCGAGGCGCCGGAGGAGACCAAGCCCTGAATCCCGAGCCGAACCCCGCAGGCAACCATGGCCCATTCTCTCAACCGAGACCCTGCTCCTGTCGCTTCGGTTCCGGCCGATCGCCTGAACCGTCCCGCGCTCGACAGTGACGAGGTGATGCAGGCACGCATCGACCTCGCCGCCTGCTTCCGCTTCGCGGACCGGCTCGGCATGCACGAGGGCATCTGCAACCACTTCTCCGCCATGGTGCCGGGGCACGACGACCTGTTTCTGGTAAACCCCTATGGCTATGCCTTCCGCGAGGTGACGGCCTCGAAGCTCCTGATCTGCGATTTCCACGGCAATGTCGTGCAGGGCGAGGGCGAGCCGGAGGCGACGGCCTTCTACATCCACGCCCGGCTACACAAGAACGTGCCGCGCGCTCGCGTCGCTTTCCACACGCACATGCCTTACGCGACGGCGCTCACGATGGTCGAAGGCGATCCGCTCGTCTTCGCGGGCCAAACGGCTCTGAAATTCTACGGCCGTACGATCGTCGATGGGGACTACAACGGCCTCGCACTCGACGAACGGGAGGGCGACCGCATCGCGGCCGCGATTGGCGATGCCGACATCGTCTTCATGAAGCATCACGGCGTGATGGTACTGGCTCCCACTATTGCCGAGGCCTGGGACGACCTCTATTACCTTGAGCGGGCGTGCGAAGTACAATGCCTTGCGCTGTCGACGGGTCGGCGGATTGTCCCTGTCTCGAAGGAGATTGCCGAAGCCACGGCGCGGCAGATGAGGGCTGGAGACGCGGAATCCGCCAAGCTCCATCTTCAAAGTCTTCGCAGGACCTTGGATCGCCAGGAGCCCGACTACCGAAATTAGCGGCCGCCTGGAGCGCTCCCCGCCGAAGTGGATGCCGGTTAGGCGCAAGGGAGCGCGTGACTGCAAGACCTGAATAGAAACCGACGTGGGTGGCAGCCGCCCCGCACTTCAGCATGAGGGCCGGAGTTGGGTGCCATGAACGGGAGTGCTCATTCAGCCACGGTTTCATCCGTCAGGGTGAACCCGGCCGGTGGCGAACTGACACCGACGGCCCGAGATGCTGACGCGCATGCTCACGCATCGGGCCGTTGACCCATCTCGAAGTGTCGACACCAAGCCAAAGGCTTTGAGACGAGGCTTGGCGACAATGCGAGACCGGAACCAGCGGTCCTTTTCAAGGACCGTTGGTATAACAACTCAATTCTGGATTATCGATCATCTTCTGCGTATTTTGATTCTTCGTCGGTCACTATGAGAAAGACGGGTCAATGTCGTCTCAAGCAAATGCCGAAGAACTTAATTTCTATGTTAGTCATTAGGTATTAAAAAGTCGCGTTGACGCTCGATCGAAAACCTATATCGCGATCAAACATTCATTTGCCGTCGAGTTGCGAGGGTTGAGATCGGCTTCAATTAGAAGCTGGGCGGAGTGCAGGCACTAACGACCTCGCATGGTAGTGGGCCGATGCACCGGAAGCGGTGGGGGCGGCGGCTTGAGAAGTAATACGCGTCCCCGGGCCCAAGGATGCGTCGCTCGTCGTCGACCGTCACTTCGAGCCGCCCCGACAGCACGATGCCGCCCTCCTCGCCGTCATGGGCGAGCGGGATGCGCCCGGTATCCGCGCCCGGCTCGTAGCGCTCCTTGAGCAGCTGCAGCGCACGACCGAACAGGGCATCGCCGACCTGGCGGTAGGAGATGCGCCCCTTCCCGATCTCGACCAGTTCCTCGCTGGCATAGAACGCCTTCTCGGACCGGTCCGGCGTGAGAGAGAAGAACTCCGCCAAGCCGATTGGCACCGCGTCGAGGATGCGCTTGAGCGCCCCGACCGAGGGATTGGCCTTGCCGGACTCGATCAGCGAGATCGTCGAATTCACGACCCCGGCCTTCTTGGCGAGCGCGCGCTGCGACAGGCCGTGCCGGAGCCGCACGTAGCGCAGCCGCGCTCCCACACCGTCGTTCGTCATGCGGTTCCCGTTCAGGTTGTTGCGGTTCTCGCAACATTGCCGCGCGTGCACAAGCAATGTCAAAGGGTTATGCCGACAAAGAAAAGGACTTGTTGGGGCTCTCGGAACAGGGTGTCTGCGGGTGGTCCGCACCACGACACGGAGACCGCCGCCATGCCTGCCCAGACCCGAGCCAACCGACCGAGCCTCGACGCCTACTGGATGCCCTTCACGGCCAACCGTCAGTTCAAGGCGGCCCCGCGCCTGCTGGTTGCAGCAGAGGGTATGCACTACACGAGCGAGGATGGCCGCCGCGTTCTCGACGGCACGGCAGGCCTGTGGTGCGTCAACGCGGGGCATGGGCGCCGACGCATCGCCGCGGCGGTGGAGCACCAGCTCGCAACCCTCGACTACGCGCCCTCCTTCCAGATGGGCCACCCGATCGCCTTCGCGTTCGCCGAGCGGCTGGGCGCTATCGCGCCGGGCGGCCTCGACCGCGTGTTCTTCACCGGCTCGGGCTCGGAATCCGTCGACACGGCGCTCAAGATCGCCCTCGCGTACCAGCGCGCCATCGGGCAGGGGACGCGCACGCGCCTGATCGGCCGCGAGCGCGGCTATCACGGCGTCGGCTTCGGCGGCATCTCGGTCGGCGGCCTCGTCAACAACCGCCGCGCCTTCCCGCTCCTGCCGGGCACCGACCATCTCCGGCACACGCACGACCTCGCCCGCAACGCCTTCGTGAAAGGGCAGCCCGAGCACGGGGCGGACCTCGCGGACGACCTCGAGCGGCTCGTGGCCCTGCACGGGGCCGAGACGATCGCCGCGGTGATCGTCGAGCCGGTGGCGGGCTCCACGGGCGTCCTCGTGCCGCCGAAGGGCTATCTGGAGCGCCTGCGCGAGATCGCGACGCGGCACGGCATCCTGCTCATCTTCGACGAGGTGATCACGGGCTTCGGCCGCCTCGGGGCGCCCTTCGCCACCGACTTCTTCGGCGTGACGCCGGACCTCGTGACGACGGCCAAGGGCCTGACCAATGGCACGATCCCGATGGGCGCCGTCTTCGCCAGCCGCGCCGTGCACGACGCGCTGATGACCGGGCCGGAGAACGCGATCGAGCTCTTCCACGGCTACACCTATTCCGGCCATCCGGTCGCCTGCGCGGCGGGCCTTGCGACGCTCGATGTGTACGAGGAGGAGGGCCTGCTCACCCGGGCGGCGGCGCTGCAGGATCATTGGCACGAGGCGATGCACGTCCTGCGCGGCGCCCCCCACGTGATCGACATCCGCACGATCGGGCTCGTCGCGGGAATCGAACTCGCGCCGCGGGCCGGGGCGCCGGGGTCGCGCGCCCACGCGGTGTTCGTCGACTGCTTCGAGAAGGGCCTGCTGATCCGGGTCACCGGGGACGTCATCGCCCTCTCGCCGCCCCTCATCACCGAGCGCGCGCAGATCGACGCCATGGCGTCGATGCTCGGGGACGCCCTCGCGCGCGCGGCCTGAGCTCGCGCGCGCGGCCAGTCCGGACGGGCCGTGCTCGGCCGCGCGCGCCGCCCGCCGGGTCAGTCGTGCGGCGGCGTGATGATCCAGACGACCTTGGTCTCGACCTCGCCCGGATTGGCGCAGCGATGCCGCCCCGTGCTGCTGTAAGGAGAAGCTGTCGCTGACCGCGAGGCGGAACATCTTCTCCCCGATCCACAGGTCGAGCGTGGCGGCGAGCGCCAAGCCCGCCTCCATACCGTCGTGGCTGTAGAAGTCGCCGTCGGAGCCGGGGGCGATCGTGCAGAGCAGCACCTCCAGCGGACCGCTCAGGTTCGGCGAGAGGAGTTCCTCCGCGATCCCCGTGCCGGTGAACGACATCCTGCGGCGGTCGGCCCGCACGATGAAGTCCCGCTCCTCGGGCGGGCCGAGCGTCTGCGGCGCTGGCAGGCCGTGCGTGCTGTCCAGGATGGTCATGTCAGCCCTCTTCAAAGCAGAGGCCATAAGCCAAGCACGGCGCGCCACTCTGCCGCACAGGTTCCAGACGTGAATGGGCGGAGAACCGACCCAAGCTAAGCTTCCGTTTTGCCGATAGCTCCTGGAGAGCTGCTATGGGCTGACCCTCCTGGGCGGCAATGGGACATATTTTGCAAAATCCATTTGCATTGGTGCTGAAAATGCAGGCAATTTTGCGCTGCAGCACGAGTTTTCGGTACTAAACTTCCACACGTGTCGGCGCCTACCAAAAAACTGTCGCAATGGGACAAGCCGGCCGGCGGCCACTCGCTACTTTTTGATAGTCCTAGATAAAAACCTGTCGGATTGCTGAAGGCGGAAAGTCTTCCCGCAAGGCGCCGAATCGATAGGGAGTGTACGCATGGGCCGACTGTCTCTCGTGGGCGTCAGCAAGATATTTGGGGCGAACTGCGCCGAGGCTCTCGACCTCATCGCAAAAGGAAAAGGTAAGAACGAAATTGCTGCGACATGCAACGCTGTCGTCGGCCTGCGCGACATCTCGTTCGATATCACCGAAGGAGAAATTCTTGTCCTGATGGGTCTTTCGGGGTCGGGAAAGTCGACTCTGTTGCGCTGCATGAACAGACTGGTCGAGCCGAGCTGCGGACAGATCGTCGTGGACGACGTAGACGTCACCAAGCTCAGCCGCAAGGAGCTTCTGGCATTCCGCCAGAAGAAGTTCGGCATGGTGTTCCAGCACTTTGCGCTCCTTCCGAACCGGACGATCCTCGGAAACGTCGGCTTCGGCCTCGAGATCAGACGAGTTCCGGCCAGGCAGCGCATCGAGCGGGCGATGCAAGCCATTGAGCTCGTCGGCCTGAAGGGCTGGGACAGCAAGTATCCGCATGAGCTCTCCGGCGGGATGCAGCAGCGCGCAGGACTTGCGAGGGCGCTGGCCGCCGATGCGGACATTCTCCTGATGGACGAAGCCTTTAGCGCTCTCGACCCTCTCATCCGGCGCGACATGCAGGCTGAGTTGCGGGAACTCCAGCGGAAGCTGAGGAAGACGATCGTCTTCGTTTCTCATGATCTCGACGAAGCCATATCGCTCGGCGGCCGCATCGTCCTGATGAAGGACGGCGAGGTGGTCCAGATCGGGCAGCCCGAGGAGATCGTCGCTCGCCCCGCGAACGAGTATGTTGAGCGGTTCGTCGAGCATATCGACGTCGCCGCTGTATTCAAAGCGGAACAGGTTGCCGACCGTTCGAGCGTCGTTCTTGCTTCCACGCAGACGGTCGCAGAGGCCAGAGCGGCGACCGCAGCCACGGCCGACGATGCGTGGCTCGTCGCCGACGACGACGGCCGGTTCGTCGGCCGTGTCTTCGCGAACAAACTCGGCGCAGCCCGCTCCACGGAGACCGTCTCCTCCCTGCTCGACCTCGGGGTCGGCGCCGTGGAGGCGGACGCTCGCCTGGAAACGATTTTGGAGCAGGTGGCAGTCGAAGGGGCCGTGGCTGTCGTCGCGCGCGACGGGCGCCTGATCGGACGCGTGGCGAGCCGCGACATCGTGCGGGCATTGGCGTCCAGACCTGGCGCCGCCCATGGAATTCGTCACACGGGCCCTGTGACATGCCCGAACCCGGCAGGAGCGGATCAATGGAGTGGAACGTCCCCAAATTCCCCCTCGATGCGATCAGCGATGATGTTCTCGGCTGGCTCACAGACCATGGGAGCTGGCTGACCCGGGCCGTCAGCCGCAACATCTCCGACTGGATCGACAGCTTCACGACCGCGCTCGTATCGCTCCCGCCCTGGATCTGCATCGGCATCGCCACGCTGGTCTCCTACCGTATCGGAGGCCGGAAGATCGGGGTGCTGACACTGGCGGGCCTCCTGTTTCTCTGGAACCTGCGGCTTTGGCAGTCGACCGTCGAGACGCTCGTCCTGGTGACGCTCGCAACTGTCGTGGCTCTGGTGATCGGCATCCCGGTGGGAATCTGCTGTGCGCTCAGCCGACGCGCTTGGCGGCTGTTCTCGCCGCTGCTCGACATGATGCAGACGCTGCCGAGCTTCGTCTATCTGATCCCCGCTCTTCCCTTTTTCGGGCTGGGCGCCGTGTCGGCGTGTTTCGCGACGATCGTCTTCTCCGTACCGCCCGTGATCCGGCTCACGGCTCTCGGCATACGGGGCGTGCCCACCGAACTGGTCGAGGCGTCCGATGCCTTCGGCGGCTCGGCGGCTCAGAAGTTGTTCAAAGTTCAGCTTCCGCTGGCGCTCCCGACCATCATGGCCGGCGTCAATCAGACAATGATGCTTGCCCTCTCCATGGTCGTCATCGCGGCGATGATCGGGGCAGGTGGTCTCGGCCGGGAGGTCTGGCAGTCGATCCAACGGCTCGAAGCCGGTGCAGGTTTCGAAGCAGGGATCGGGATCGTGATCGTTGCGGTCATCCTGGACCGGGTGACCCAGGCCCTCGCGGCCCGAGCACGTCCCCACGGCACGGCGTAGGAGCGTTCCCTGCCGAAGTGGATGCCGGTTCGGCGTCAGGGAGCGCGAAAAATCAAGAACTCAGAGCCGCCGACCTGATGCAATCAGGTCGGCGGCTCTAGAGAGCTTCCCGCCCAGGCAGATGCCGATCCGGCGCCAAGATGCGGGAGAACACAAAGACTTGCGAGCCATGCCTGATCCGACTGGACGGGCAAACGCAAGGGCAGTGCAAGTCGTACCCGTCCTCTTTCGATGAAATGAAGGTTCGACCGATGCGTGCAAAGGTGCTCGGGACTCTCCTCTGCCTGACCCTGGTTCAGGGATCTGCCGAAGCGGCAGACAAACAGGTCAGGATTGCCTACGTAGAGTGGGCCGATGCCGTGGTTGCCACCAACATTCTCAAGCTCGTTCTTGAGGAGAAGGGCTACCAGGTGAAGACGATCCCACTCGCCGCTGCGGCCATGTGGCAGTCAGTGGCGAACGGCGATGCGGATGTAAGCGTTGCAGCTTGGCTTCCGACCACGCAGGGCGCCTACTATGCGAAACTCAAGAACCGCGTCGATCTCATCGGCCCCAATGTGACGGGTGCGAAGATCGGCTGGGTGGTCCCGGCCTATTCCGATCTGAATTCGATCGAGGATCTGAAGTCGAAGGCATCCGAAGTCGATGGCAAGGTCATCGGGATCGATCCCGGTGCCGGCGTCATGAGAAGCTCTGAAGAGGCGATCAAGGCATACAAGCTTCCGGTCAAGCTCGTTGACGGCAGCGATGCCACGATGACGAGCGCGCTCAAAGATTCGATAAGACAAAAGAAGAACATCGTCGTCACCGCATGGACGCCGCACTGGATGTTCGCGCGCTACGATCTGAAATACCTCGCCGATCCCAAGGGGGCGTTCGGTCAGGAAGAGACCGTGAACACCCTGGCCCGCAAAGGGCTCAAGGATGACATGCCCGAGGTCTACAGGATACTCCAGAAGTTCAAGCTGACCATCAAGGACGAAGAAACCGTGATGGCAGAGAACGAAGAGAAGGGTGCGAAGCCGTCCGAGACGGCCGCGAAGTGGATCGCAGAAAATCGCGCGACAGTCGACAGCTGGCTGAAGTAGAGGCTGAAGATCGGACGGCCGCTCCTTAAGGCCGTCCTGCCGCATTCATCGGCAGAGGAGGAGATCGTCCCGCCACCGGCCTAATCGGCCGGATTTGGCGCGGCGGCAGCCCAAAGACAAAAAACGCGCAAGGGTGCGAGGAGCAGCAACATGAACGCTAGGGAATTGGCGGCCGCCCTTGTGGTCTGCGCCGCAGGGGGACTGCTGTTCAATTCTCCTGCCTGTGCGCAGGACCAGGGCACGCAGGAGATCAACGCCGAGCCCAGCCAGGTGAATCGGGAGGAGCCGGTGACCGTGCCCGAACCGACACCACCAACAGAGGCCGCGCCGGGGTTGCCGGGCAAGTTTACCTTCGGGGGCGCTATCCGAGCCCGTTACGACGTGCGGTTCAACTCTGTCAGCCTGAGCGGCTTCCCCAAGACCGCGGAGCATTTCTCCTTCGACACGCTCGCCCTCAAAGCGGCCTACGATTCGGACACCATCTTTGGTGCTGCTCAATATCGGTTCTATGGGGGCAGCTTCATCTACGGCCCCCGGAACGGCTACAGAGGCTATCCGGGCGAAGTCAATTTCCCGATGTGGGCCTATATAGGCTACAAGCTGACTCCCGCCGATAGCATCACCTTTGGCCTCAATCAGGTTCCTTTCGGGCTGACGCCCTATTTCGGGTCAAGCTTTCTCGAATCTCTTGGCTTTACAATGGGAATCGAGGAAATCTATAATTTAGGCGTCAAGTACGCGCATGTCGAGCCGGATTTCAACTACCAATTCGGCTTCTATCCGAGCGCCAGTCCGAGCGCATTCGGCATCAGCCGTGACAGCGCCCGCTATTCAACAAACATCGTAAAAGCCGACAGCTATGTCCCCTTCGGTTCGCGCAACGCCGAGGAGAACATGTTCGTCGGCAGGGTGGAATATTTCTTCGTAAAGAACGATCTGGCTTCCCTGGCTCTCGGCGCTTCGATCTGGCATTCTGACATCTACAACTTCGACACGCGTCAGACAGGCTCGAAGCAGCTCGAAGGTCTGCATTTAAACGCCACCTATGGGCCGTGGGGGTTCAAGGCGATCTACGTCCGGCAGGACATCGATCCGAAGAATCCCATCAGGAACGACCTCATCACGATCGGAGGCTACGATGCTTCCTACAACATGGCAACGCACGGAAATTTCATCTCGGGGGAAGTGAGCTACAAGATTCCCGAGGACATCGGCCCCTTCAATGTCGTGCCTTACCTGAACTACAGCGCCTACTTCAAGGATCGGTCGAATTTCAAGAATTCCGAGCGCTATATCCTGGGAGCCGCTTGGACATTGAAGGCTGATCCGAACTTGGTGATCTATTCGGAAGGCGTCTTCGGCCGAAATGACCCCTATGTCGGAGCGGGGCAGTTTTTAAATGGCCTCGCGAAGGGGGGCGACAACAAGTGGAAAGCTGCGTTCATCGTGAACATCGGCTACTACTTCTAGAGCACTCCCCACCGAAGTGGAGGCCAGTTCGGCGTTAGGGAGCGCGTCACATCAGGAGCTTGTAGAACCCGGTCGACGGGACGCGACCCACTCAACCAACCGTCCTCGGGACGAAACTCTCCAACAGTCGAGGTCACCATGAGCGCGGGCTCCGCCAAGACATCCCTGTCCAACTCCTTCTTCTCGGCCTCGCTGGCGGAGGTCGATCCGGAGCTCGCCCGCGCGGTTGATCAGGAGCTCGGCCGCCAGCAGCACGAGATCGAGCTGATCGCCTCCGAGAACATCGTGTCGCGGGCGGTGCTGCAGGCGCAGGGCTCGGTGCTCACCAACAAGTATGCGGAGGGCTATCCGGGCCGCCGCTACTATGGCGGCTGCCAGTTCGTCGACATCGCCGAGAATCTCGCCATCGAGCGCGCCAAGCGCCTGTTTGCTTGCGAGTTCGCCAACGTGCAGCCGAATTCCGGCTCCCAGGCCAACCAGGCCGTGTTCATGGCGACGATGCAGCCGGGCGACACCTTCCTCGGCCTCGACCTCGCCGCGGGCGGCCACCTGACCCATGGCGCGCCCCCGAACGTGTCGGGCAAGTGGTTCAAGCCGGTCTCCTACACGGTGCGCCGCGAGGACCAGCGCATCGACATGGAGCAGGTCGCCCGGCTCGCCGCGGAGCACAAGCCGAAGCTGATCATCGCCGGCGGCTCGGGCTACCCGCGCCACTGGGACTTCGCGCAGTTCCGCGCGATCGCCGACAGCGTCGGGGCGGTGTTCTTCGTCGACATGGCGCATTTCGCCGGCCTGGTGGCGGGCGGGGTGCATCCCTCGCCGTTCCCGCATGCGCATGTGGTCACCACCACGACGCACAAGACCCTGCGCGGGCCGCGCGGCGGCATGGTGCTGACCAACGACGAGGCGCTGGCCAAGAAGATCAACTCGGCGGTGTTCCCGGGCCTGCAGGGCGGCCCGCTGATGCACGTCATCGCCGCCAAGGCGGTGGCCTTCGGCGAGGCGCTGACGCCCGAGTTCAAGCTCTACACCAAGCAGGTGGTCGAGAACGCCAAGGCGCTGGCCGCCACCATCAGCGCGGGCGGCTTTGCCATCACCACGGGCGGCACCGACAACCACCTGATGCTGGTCGATCTGCGGCCCAAGAGCCTGACCGGCAAGGCCGCCGAGGCGGCGCTGTCGCGGGCCGGCATCACCTGCAACAAGAACGGCGTGCCGTTCGACCCGCAGAAGCCGACCGTGACCTCGGGCATCCGCCTCGGCACGCCGGCGGCGACCTCCCGCGGCTTCGGGGTCGCCGAGTTCAAGAAGGTGGGCGAGCTGATCGTGGCGGTGCTCGATGGGCTGGCCCGCGCGGGCGAGGCGGGCGACGCCGCCGCCGAGGCGAAGGTGCTGCAGGAGGTCCACGCCCTCACCGGCCGCTTCCCCATCTACAGCTGATCGATTACACGGCAGCGTGGGAGCCGGGCCTTCAGGACCGGCTCCCACGCCGACGTTGCAACGGCCATCATGAGGACCATGACCGTAAGGCAGCTCTAAATCTTTCCATCAAGGCCCATCTGGTAATATTTGTGGATAATTTTGTTCTGGTTCTCCAAAAGCCAGTCGATCGACGGCTCGTTGGTCATGGCCTTGCGGATCGCCTCGGTCATGCCCTTGCGCTGGATCTCGAACAGCGCCTTGTGGTCGACGGTCTCCGCCTCGATCACGCCGGGGCTCAGCCAGACCGAGCAGATGATGC
The DNA here is from genome assembly GCF_000022085.1 of Methylobacterium nodulans ORS 2060. Lineage (NCBI taxonomy): Bacteria > Pseudomonadati > Pseudomonadota > Alphaproteobacteria > Hyphomicrobiales > Methylobacteriaceae > Methylobacterium > Methylobacterium nodulans. The sequence goes on along the minus strand of NC_011894.1, from coordinate 3,521,656 downwards.
CGAGATCGTTGACCCGGTCCTTCGGCAGGTAGCCCGCCCGCACCGCATCCAGCACGCCGTTGGCGATGGCGAACTGCACCGTGCCCATCAGGATCGAGGTGTATTTCGACTCCGTGACGCTGACCTTGGAGACACACAGCGTCACCGGGCGCACCATGATGTCGGTATTCAGGAGGGCGAAGACGCGCGAGTGGCCGACCACCTGATCCCCCGTGAGGGTGGCGATGGCGGTGCCGACCGGCCCGTCCAACTCGCCGATGATGACTTCGGGCTCGGAGGCGGTGTTGGGCGGACCGCCCGCCACGAGGGCTTCGCCGGCGCGAAGGATGATGCGTTCGCTCATGCTGGGTATCCTTTCTGACAATTCCGGGCGCTGACCGAGAGCCGATCAGTCCTGCTGGGGTGTCTTACATGTTCGGGAGTTGGGTCCAACCTAGGCTGAACGGATCCTGCTCTAGAGCATTTTCCGACGAAGTGGATCCCGGTTCGTCGCAGAAAATACGGCACAATCAAAAACCTGGAGCAGGATCTGTTCCACCATGAACGGATCCTGCTCTAGAAATCGGCTGGCTCGGTGACGGCTTCCGAAACCGAAAGCACGAAGGCGTGAGGGGCGTGCCCGTGGGCGGTCAAGATGTCGACGAGATCACCGGGCCTGATCGAGAGTGTCCTGTCGCTCGTCAGAGGATGAACGTTGATCCTCTCCTCGGCGAGGAGCGATGATTCGATGAAAACGGTCACGATACCCGCTGCGTCGTTCATGGCCGCGAGCGGAGAGACCGCGCCGCTGATGACGTGGAGCTTCTCGCGAAGAGCCTCGTCGCTAGCGAAGGATAAACCGCCCTTCGCGCCCAGAACTGGACGAAGGGCCTTCAAGTCGAGACGGGCGTCGTGGGGAAGCGTGACCAGAAAATAGTTCTTCTTGCCATCGCGCAGAAATAGGTTCTTCGTGTGAGCCCCTTTGATGTCGCCGCAGACCTCCATCATTTCTTCCACGGTCAATACCGGCGGATGCTCGTGGAGATCTGCCTGGATGCCGCCGGTGCGGATCGTCGCGAGAAGGGCGTCGGAATCGTAGGGCATGTCTGTTGACGTCTTTAGTGTTGGGGCGCAGCGCCGGTGATGGTCTCGTCTCTTGCGTTCAGCCGTTCAAGGCGGAGCGCGATCCTTCGCAGGAGGCGCCAAGACACCGATCTGACGCAGAAAGGCGATGATCTCGCGCGCCGCCTCGGCGGGGTCAGGATCGATCAGGACCCTGCCACCGGACTGCCCCGCATTTCCCGTGGCGGCTTTGAGTCGGTCCCCGGCACTCCCCCCGGAGGGGGCGCCTTTCAGGATCTTCGGACGCCTCCGATAAGGCCTTTCCTCCAACGGCTGCTGCGGCGCATGAGCAAGGAAGGGAACCGGCTTCGCCTCGATCGTCTGGATGCGTCCGCGACGCGCACGGCCGAAGGCAAAGGCCAAGGCCGGGGGGGCATCGTGATGCACGGTGAGAACAGCGGGAAGACGTACGACGAGGCGGCGCAGGGCACCACGGCCGAGGCTTTGATCGACCGTGAGCGTGCCGGGAGTGGCGCCCGAACTCACTGACACGACGTCGGAGACGAGCGTCATGGACAGCGCTCTCGCCAGCACATAAGGCACGAGGCCGGTTTCTTCGCCGCCCTGGCTCCTGCGCCCGGTCAGCACGACATCCGGCGGCGCGGCGGACAGGCGGCCGATCAGAAACGGCACCGGGTCGGCATCTCGCGGGGTCTCGACATGCTCGACAAAAGCCAATCCGTGCCCCAATGCATCCGACACGGCATCGGCACTCGGGCCCGCATGCAATCCGTAGGCTTCCCCGAGCGTCTGACCCATTCGGATGGCCTGGGCCTCTGTCTTCGGAACCACAGGCGCCCCGGACACGGGGTGCAGACCCGACGACAGCAGAACGGCGACCTTCATGCCGCGCCTCCATTGTCCTGTGCCAAGGCCGCCAGGAGCGCGGGCATCACGCGCTGCGCATCCTGAACGATGGCGAGCCCGGCCCGCTCGATCATGGCCGCATGCAGGTCGGTATTGACGGCGACGACGTGTTCGCACCCGGCGACACCCTGAAGGTGCTGCGGTGCTCCCGAGATGCCGAGGGCGAAATAGCAGGTCGCGGTCAGAACGGTGCCGGAGGCACCGACCTGACTGTGCCGGGGCATCAGGCCGGCATCGCACATGACGCGGCTCGCGCCGGGCGTCGCGCGCAAGGCTTCCGCGAGCCGCCGGAACGTCGCCAGATCGGTGACGCCGTTTCCGACCGCCGCGACGAAGTCGGCGAGCCCGAGCGGTACGGTCGCGGGATCCGCCGGGATGCGCTGCGACGTGATCACGCCGCCATCTCCCGGCATGTTTGCCATCGGAAAACCGTCGGCGATTTCGCGCGCTTCGCGCGGCGGGCCCGAATATTCGGCGACCGCATCCGCCGCGACCGTGATCAGGCGCGCGGGAGCACAACGCTGCTCGACGCGCCGGCCGCGGGCCGCTCTCAGCAGGCTGGACGCCGAGACGAGCTCTGCGTCCGTGAAGAGAGATTCGCCCGAGACCACGGCCAACCGGCGTGCGCGATCCCCACCGTCGACCGTTTCCGGAAACAGCACATGCCGGGGATTGAGTCCCTGCACCGCCGCATGGATCGCGGAGACGATCGCATCGGGGTCGTGGGCAGCCCGACATTCCGGAAGCCGGAGCAGCCGGTCCGCCCCCAGAGCTCCGCAGGGCTCGCAGTCCGGAGGAGCGAAAACAACGACGGCACCGTCGCGACCAGCAAGAAGGCGAGCCGCTCCGATCGTTTGCCGGTCGAGCGCCGAGAGTCGGCCGCCCGGTGCATCCGGAACCACACCGACGAGGAAGGCCGGCCTCTCGACCAGAACGATCTCAGGCCTGTTCGGGCCTTCGGGACGATCGACCGGATTCGCCCCCGGATTGCCGGACAGGAACCGTTGCGAGCGATCCAGCCGGAGGCGCGGCCCGCTCCGGACGGATTGTGTCGCCAGCTCCTGCCGCGGGTCGCGGCGCAGGCGGCCTCCGCTGCCGCGCCTGCCAAAATCGAACCGGGCGCGAGGGCTCCCCGAGACGGCGGCTGCCTCGCGCTCTGCGCGTGGATTGCGACGAATGCGCATCAGGAGCGTGCCTCCACCGCAGCGAGCAGCAGCTCGGCAACGTCGCGGATCTCCGCCTTGCGGTCGGTCACGCCCTCGAGCATCGCCGTACAGGTCGGGCAGGCCACCGCGACGACGCCCGCGCCCGTCTCGGCCGCCTGAGCCATGCGCAGATCCGGGATCCGGCGCTCTCCCTGGACATCGCTGACCGGTGCTCCGCCGCCGCCGCCGCAACACATCGAGCGTCGCCCATGGCGGGCCATCTCGACCCGCTCGACACCGATCGTGTCGAGGAGGTTGCGCGGGGCTTCGGTCTCGCCGTTGTAGCGACCGAGGTAGCAGGGATCGTGATAGGTCACGGACAGGTCGCTGAGGCGTCCCGGGACGAGTTTCCCCTGCCTGACGAGTTCGAGCAGGAATGCCGTGTGGTGCACGACCTCATAGCGTGCCCCGAAATGCGGATATTCGTTCCGTAGCGCGTGCAGCACATGCGGGTCCGCCGTCACGATCTTCGAGAAGCGGTAGCGGGCGAGTGTCGCCGTATTTCTGCGCGCCAGATCCTGGAATGTGGCCTCGTCGCCGAGGCGCCGCGCGAGATCGCCGGTGTCGCACTCCTCCGCACCGAGGACGGCGAAGTCGACGCCCGCCTGGCGCAGGAGCTTCACGAGCGCCCGAAGGGTACGGCCGTAGCGCAGGTCGTAGGCCCCCTCGCCGAGCCAGAGAAGCACGTCCGCGCTGCCGCGATCGGCCATCACCGGCAGGTCGAGGCCCGCCGCGAAATCGGTGCGTGCGGCCAAGGGCCGTCCGCCGGCATCACCCGCCGCGCGGAGCTCCGCGATCGGAGCCACCGCCTTCTCCGGCAACGCCCCGAGCTCAAGGGTCTGATGACGCCGCAGGGAGACGATCGCATCGACGTGCTCGATCATCATCGGGCATTCTTCGACGCAGGCCCGGCAAGTCGTGCAGGACCAGAGCGTGTCCGGATGGATTTGGGCATCGGAACCGACGAGGCGTACGAGCGGACCGCCCGAGCCTGGACACGGACCCTCATCGACCCCCGGGTAGGGACTGCCGGCATAGGCTGGATCGGCGGGCGAGAGGCCAGCGACGAGATCCTGGATCAGCTTCTTCGGATTGAGCGGCTGGCCGGCCGCGAAGGCCGGGCAGGCCGTCTCGCAGCGGCCGCACTGGACACAGGCGTCGAAGGACAGAAGCCGGTTCCAGGTGAAATCGGCCGGCATTTCCGAGCCGAGCCGTGGCGCTGTGAGATCGAGCGGCTGCAGCGCGGTATCGGGACGCCCCTCGAAACGGCCGGGCCGTGGATGAGCAACGAGATGGAGCGCGCCCGCCACCGCATGCCGCATCGGGCCGCGGCGGACTTCGAAGGCGAGGCCAAGACCACCGATCGCGGCGAGCGCGAGCGGCAAGGCAAGAACCGGGATTCCGGCAAGATCGAACGCCAGCAGGAGAGCCGTGACGGTGCCGCCGATCGTATAGGCAAGGAGCAGGACAGGGAGGTATTGGAACCTGCCGCCGGAAAGACGTTTCGGGCGGTGCGGATAGCGGCGCGCGCCCACCAGGAGCGCGCCGGCGGCGCTCACGGCGAAAGCGAGGGCGACGAGAGCCCAGTAGGGCCGGAATCCGGCAAGCGGCGGAAGCAGGGCGAAGGCCGTCAGGACGGAGGCGGCGATGAGACCGCCCGCAACGACGGCATGCATCCGGGACGCGTAGGGATCCCGTGCCACCACGTGGTGGACGTCGACGAGATAGCGGCGGGGCAGCTTGGCGATGCCCGACAGCCAATCGACTGGCGCGGCGGCTCCGAGGCGCCACAACGCCGAGCGGCGAAGTCCCTGAACCAGCGCCAGGGCGGCCATCGCCCAAACCAAGCCGGTGAATGCGTAGCTCATGGTCGGGTTGCCGATTCTCGATGGGCCGCCCGGTCGCGGCCGGTGCTGAGCGTCCGCGACGGGGCCTTAAGCGGTTTCAGAGGTCCTTGCAGAGACGCAAGGCGTCGTAGATGGCCGCATGGATGTTGCGGCCCGCGACGGCATCGCCGATGCGGTACAGCGCGTAGCCCTTGGAGAGATCGTGAGGCTGCGGCTCGCCGCGGACGATTGCCGCCTGGTCGGTCTGCCCCCGGTTGACCGAGCCCGCCTTGAGCGCGTGGTACAGCCCCTCGACCGGCAGGGTGCCGTGTTCGACGACCACGCGGTCGACGACCCGCTCCTCTTCCGCATCCGTCATCGTGTTGCGCAGGGCGGCGACGAGCCGGTTGCCCTCGGGATAGATCTCGATCAGCTCCATGTTCGGCGTCATCATCACGCCGAGCTTGTACAGCTCACGCAGATGGATCGGCTGGTTCGTCGTGCCGACCTCTTCCGCAATCATGCGGTCATGCGTGACCATCTCGACGAGGCAGCCGCGCTTGGCCAGGAGTTCCGCCACGGAGGCGGCGTTGTGCTGGCCCATCTCATCGTAGAGGAGGACGGACCCGGTCGGCTCGACCGCGCCGGTGAGAACGTCGACCGTCGTCACGGCATGAGCCTCCTCGCCCTTGGCATGGCCACGAGAGGGCGTGCCTCCGGTCGCGACGATGACTACGTCCGGCTTCTCGGCGAGCACGGCCGCCTCGGTCGCCTCGGTTCCGAGGCGAATGTCGACGCCGAGCTTGGTCACTTGGGACAACAGCCAGCGTGTAATGCCCGACATGGCCTCCCGCCAGCCGGCCTTCGCGGCGATGGTGATCTGTCCGCCCGCGGCCGCGTTCTTCTCGAACAGGACGACCGAATGCCCGCGCTCGGCCGCGACCCGGGCGGCTTCCAGTCCGGCAGGGCCGGCGCCCACGACGACGACGCGCCGCTTCACCTCCGCACGGCGGATCTCGTGCGGCATCGTCGCTTCACGGCCGGTGGCGGCATTCTGGATGCACAGGGCGTCTTTCCCGACATAGATGCGATCGATGCAATAGCCGGCACCGACGCATTGCCGAATGTCGTCTGCCCGGCCTTCGGACAACTTCCGGACGAGATGCGGATCCGCGATGTGGGCGCGGGTCATTGCGACCATGTCGACATGGCCCTCGGCGACGGCCCGGGCGGCCGTGGCGAGGTCGGTGACGCGCTGGGCATGAAATACCGGTACGTCCACCTCCCGCTTGATCGCGCTCGGCAGAAAAAGGAACGGCGCGACCGGGAACGACATGTTCGGCAGCGAGATCGCATGGGCCATATCGTCACGGGCCTGGCCGCCGAGGATGTTGAGGAAGTCGACGAGCCCGCGCCTGGCATATTCGGTGGCAATGGCGACGCAATCCTCGTGGCTCAGACCATCCGCGATCATCTCGTCGCCGGACATGCGGATACCGATGACGTAGTCGTCCCCGGCCGCTTCGCGCATGGCCTCGAGCACCTCGATGCCGAAGCGCATCCGGTTCTCGAGACTACCGCCGTATTTGTCCGTCCGCTGATTGACCGAAGGCGACCAGAACTGGTCGATGAGGTGGCCATGCGCCGCAGAGACCTCGCAGCCGTCGAGGCCGCCCTCGCGGCAGCGCCGCACGGCATCGGCGAAGCTTTTCACGATCCGGGCGATGTCCTCCTCCTCGATCTCCTTGGGGATCGTGCGGGAGGCCGGTTCGCGACGCGGCGACGGCGAGACCGTCGGCAGCCAGTGCTCGGTGTCCCATTTTGTCCGCCGACCCATGTGGGTCAGCTGGATCATGAGCTTCGCACCGTGACGGTGCACGCGGTCGGAGAACTCGCGAAAGAAGGGGATCACCGAGTCGTCGGCGACCGAAATCTGGTTCCAGGGCGCGGCCGGGCTGTCGAGTGCCACAGACGAGGAGCCGCCGAACATGGTCAGACCGATGCCGCCCTTGGCCTTCTCCTCGTGATAGAGCTGATAGCGCTCCTGCGGCTTTCCGTCCCGGCCGTATCCAGGGGCGTGGCTCGTGGACATGACCCGGTTGCGGATTGTCAGGCCCTTGATGGTCAGGGGCTTGAGCAACGCGTCGGCATTGGCGATCACGGGGACAACTCCCGAGGGCTAGAGACTTCCGATTGCCCTCTGCCGACGAGCGGCCGAGGACGCGCTATCGGTCGATGACGAGGTCGCTCGTCGGCTTGGAGCAGCACAGGAGCGCCATGCCGGCGTCGATCTCGCGCTGGCGGATGCCGCCGGCATGGCTCATCGCAACCGTTCCGGATGCGATCTTCGACTTGCAGGTGCCGCACAGGCCCTTCGTGCACGAGGATGGAAGACGCAGACCGGCCTTTCGGGCCGCCTCGAGCACGGTGACATCCTCGGGGCATTCGAGCACGCGGCGCGTCTTTGCAAATTCCACCCGGAACGTCCGACCACTCCTCGGCGCGTCCAGTTCCTGTTGTGCCTCGACCGCCGCCTCCCTCTCGACCGATGGCAGTTCGTCGAAGTCGAAGCTCTCCTCGTGGTGCCTCCGCATGTCGAAGCCGGCATTGGCCAGCATCGTGCGGACGGCCGCCATGTAGGGTTTGGGACCGCAGACGAAGACCTCGCGATCGAGGAAGTCAGGGACCGCGTCGCGAAGCGCGTCGATGGAGATCCGTCCCGTCGGACCGTTCCAGCTTTCGCCGGGAGCCTGGTCCTCGCAGATGGCGACGAAGCGGAACGCGGTGTCGAGTTGCGCCATCCGCTCGAGCTCGCTGCGGAAGATGATGTCCGCGGGCGTGCGCGCCGAGTGGACGAACGAGACGTCCCGCGCCTCGCCGAGATCGTGGAAGGTGCGCGCCATGGACATCATCGGAGTGATGCCGCTGCCACCTGACAGGAAGAGGTATTTCGGGGCCGGATGGGTGAAGCATGAGAACTCGCCCATCGGGCCGACGGCCCGCACGATGTCGCCGGCCCGCAGACGGTCGTGCAGCCAATTCGACACAGGCCCGCCGGGCACGCGCTTGACCGTGATGGAAGCCGCCCCGGGCCGCGTCGGAGCCGACGAGATCGTGTAGCAGCGATGGATCGTCTCGCCGTCGATCTCGAAGGCAAAGGTCAGGAACTGGCCCGGCGCATACACGAAACGTTGCGGCGCTGCGGGCGCGAACACAAACGTTTTCACGTCGTGCGTTTCGTCCCGGACGGCGACGCAGACGAGTTGGTCGTCGGCTTCGGCGTTCCAGTCACCGGAGGCCGCGAGCCGAGCGGCCGCCGGCTCGAGCATGGTTTGGGCAGAGGGGAATGCCATGTCAGCGCTCGAGATGCGCGGCCATGCGGCCGACATACCAATTGCAGAATTTCTCGACGAGCATCTCCGTATGCGGAGAGTAGGGGCCGGGCTGATAGGCCGGGCTGTGCACCCCCTGCTGGCAGAAGCCGACGAGCTCGCTGTCCTGGTCGTTCGTTGCCTGCCAGACGCTGGTCAGGTTCTCGAGGTCGTAGTCGACGCCCTCGACCGCGTCCTTGTGGACCAGCCACTTGGTGCGCAGCAACGAGCGCTCCGCGTCAAGCGGCAGCACCGAAAACGTGACGATATGGTCGCCGAGGAAATGGTGCCACGAATTCGGCTGCGTCCAGACGGACAGGCCGCCGAGCTTGGCGTTGGAGAAATTGCCCAGGAGCTTCTTGCAGGCGGCCTTCGTGTCGAGGGTGTGGGACTCGCCTTCGCCGTCGAGCGGAAGCCGCTCGGTGCGGAAGCCCGTGACCCTGGTGTCGAGCTCGTCGATCTCCTTCGAGGGCAACCCCTCGCTCTCCCACTCGGCATGCCGGGTCTTCAGGAGACAGCCGTAGCGCTCGGCATTGGCGCGGTCGGTCTCATCCATCTCCTGAGGCGCGAAGCCGAAGCCGTAGGCGAAGAGCGGCACGGTCAGCTCGGGATGGTTCGCGTTGCAGTGGTAGCACTCGCGATTGTTCTCCATTGTGAGCTTCCAGTTGCCCGGCTCCACGATGTCCTTCTGGAAGGCTACCTTGGTGTTCCGGACGTTGTGCGGCTCGAGATAGGGGCCGAGCTTTGCCGCCATCTCGTCGAAATCTGCCGGCGGCTGCTCCGCGAGGCAGATGAAGAGCAGGCCGGCCAGCGAACGGACATGCACCGGCTTCAGCCCGTGGCAGCCCTTGCTGAAGTTCGGCCCCATGTGCTCGGCGTGAATCAGGCTGCCGGTGAGGTCGTAGGTCCAGGAATGGTAGCGGCACACAAGATTGCCGACCGTACTCTTTTCCTCATGGACGAGCCGGGCGCCCCGGTGGCGGCAGACATTGTGGAAGGCGCGGATCTGCTCGTCGTCGTCGCGAACGATCGCGACCGACGTCTTGCCGATATCGACGACCATGACGTCGCCCGGCTCCGGCACGTCCGGCTCGACGCCGACATAGATCCAGTGCCGCCCAAAGATCACTTCCATGTCGGCTTCGAAGATCTCCGGGCTCGTATAGAAGGGGGCCTGGAGCGTGTAGCCGGGGCGGCGCTCCTGAAGCAGCCGCTGCAACGGAGTCGGCGTAACGTCGAGCATGGGATTCTCCGGGACTGCTGCACCGAGCGATTGGTTGACGGCATGATTATGCGTCGATGCCGGCTCCACGCTGCCATGGCAGCGACATTCCGTTGGCTCGATGCGACGCGTCCCAGGCGCGCGGGAGACGCTGGCAACGGACGGATCTGGATTGCCCATGAATCCAGATTTGGAATCCGGGCTTGAGGGCCGCCGCGCCCATTGTTGTGGTGATCGGGCAAGCTCGGTGTGGTCACGGCTGTCGCTCGCCGTGCCACCGTCAGCGCTGGGCCACGGCAGGCCGCGGCGGCGCCTTCAACTCGGCGAAGCCACTGCGGGCCCCTCTCCGGAGAGAAAGGAGGCTCGCTCGCGACCGACATGGTAGCGTAGCGGCTTCATGCATGGCGGTACTGGCCGAGCGCTGCTACACTTCCACCTGATGCCCGAGCAGTCGCCAATCTCGAGGCCTCGCTCCAATCCAGTTGCGCATACGCGTCAAAAGTTGTGAGAGGGAGGTAGCTGTGGCAGAGCATGTCTTCAAGGTGATCGAGCTTGTTGGCACGTCGAAGGAGAGCGTCTCAGACGCCATCAATGCTGCGGTTAAACGAGCGGCAGCGACTGTTCGCAATATGCGGTGGTTTGAAGTAGTTGAGACGCGCGGAGATATTGTTGGTGAGAATGTGCAACATTACCAAGTGACACTTAAGGTCGGATTTACGCTTGAGGATGCTGGATGATTTCGGTGAGGCGCCCCCTCCGAGGGCCGCTCATCGAAGCGGATCCAGGCCAGCTCGATTGCCCAGCCTGATACGGCATCCGATTGATCTGTTCGGAGACAAGAGGGCGCGGGAACCGCGGGATCCCCTCTCCCGAGCGGGAGAGGGGTAGGGGTGAGGGTCCCGGACCGTGCAGCAAGCACCCACAACCGTGGTGCTGGCAGCGGGACGGTTCAGGATACTTGCTGAACCACCTGGGCCCTCACGCGCGATCTTCGATCGCCTGCCCCTCTCCCGCACGGGAGAGGGGTTCCCCGCGCGTCCTCGTCTCGGAAGGAATCAACCGGAAGCCGTATGACTCAACCCGCTCGGGCTCTGCTTTAGCCCGCTCTGCCGCGGCTGAACGGGCGGCTTGTGCGATTTCACGCGCAAGACAAGCCATCAAAGTGCCCGGGCGGCATCAGCCGCAGAAGGTGCATGAAGGGATGCCTGTCGTTGACAAGGGTCCGCGGTAAGCTTTGGTCATTTCGCGGGGACCCCGGACAACGATCGCGGGGTCGCCTTGCGCTCGGAACTGGGAGGGTGGCCGTAACAGTCGACATAAGCCTTCGAGAAATGCGATGCCGAGGTGAACCCACATTCCATGGCGACCGATAGCAGCGGCATCGCCGTCTGCCGGATCAGGCAGCGCGCCTTGTCCAGCCGAACGCGCAGATAGTACTTCGCCGGCGATTGCCCCAGGTATTTAAAGAACAGGCGCTCAAGCTGCCGGGTGGACAATTGGACGGAATCAGCGAGATCCTGGCTGCTCAGGGGCTCTTCGAGCGATTCCTGCATCAGGGCGACAACCCGCAGCAGCTTGGGATGCGAGATGCCGAGCCGCATGCGCAGATCCATCCGCTGCCGCTCGCCAGCTTCGCGGATCCGGTGGTGGATCAGCTGGTCCGCGACGTCCGACGCGATGTCCGGTCCATGATCCTGCATGATCATCGACAGCATCATGTCGGCCGAGGCCGTGCCGCCGCTGCACGTAAAGCGGTTGCGATCGATCTCGAAGAGGTCCGAGCCGAGTTCGAGGCCGGCATGCTCCGAGGCGAGCCCCGGCAGGTTCTCCCAGTGGATGGTGGCCCGGTAGCCTTCGAGGAGGCCGGCTTTGGCGAGTACGTAGGTGCCGGTGCAGACCGCCCCTAGGGCCGCGCCGAGCTTCGCTCCGCGCCGGAGTGCCGCATTGAGGGCCCTGTGGTCCAGAAGGTGGATGTCGATGCCGCCGCAGACGATCATGAAGTCGAGGTCGACCGCCTCCGAGAAGCGGCCCGAGACCTTGACCTCTATCCCGTTCGAGGCCGTGCACGATTGTCCCGCCTCCGACCAGGTCGAGTAGCGGTACAGCTCGCGCCCGGCGGCCCGATTCGCGAGCCTGAGCGGTTCGATCGCCGAGGCGAACGCGATCATCGAAAACTTGTCGACCAGCATGAAGCCGATCGACCTCGTCTGTGGCGAGCGTCCCAAATTGCTTGCCGCGTACATGCTCCTGCTCCGCCCGTTCCGACGGCTGAAGGGACGCTTTTAGCAGATTTCGACGGAGCGGACGCAGGAAGTCGCATTGCCGACCGGCAACGCTTCCCCGGCCGAGCGGGAGTGAGCCCAAGTCGTAAATCCGAAACTCGCCGTCGCCTTGGACGAAGCCGCGCTGCGGAGGGCAACGCAGTATTGATCATCACGTGAGGCCGATCGATGCGCCGCTTCTCTCTATCATCTCTCCTGACCGAGGCCCTGAATGGCCATCAGGGCTGGGGCCGCCAATGGCGAGACCCTCAGCCGAAACGTCATTACGATGTCGTGATCGTCGGCGGCGGCGCCCACGGGCTCGCGACCGCCTACTATCTCGCGAGCGTCCACGGCATTACCAACGTCGCCGTCTTGGAGAAGGGGTGGATCGGCGGCGGCAATACCGGCCGCAACACGACGATCATCCGCTCCAACTACCTCTACGACGAAAGCGCCGGCATCTATGAGCATGCCTTGAAGCTCTGGGAAGGCCTGTCGCAGGAGCTCAACTACAACGTCATGTTCTCGCAGCGCGGCGTCCTCATGCTTGCGCACAACATTCACGACGTCCAGAGCTTCAAGCGCCACGTTTACGCGAACCGCCTCAACGGCATCGACAACGAGTGGCTGACGAAGGAGCAGTGCAAGGAGTTCTGCCCGCCTCTCGATATCTCTTCCTCGCTCCGGTATCCGGTCCTCGGCGGCGCGCTCCAGCGCCGCGCCGGGACGGCCCGCCACGATGCGGTAGCCTGGGGTTACGCCCGCAGCGCAGATGCAAGGGGCGTCGACATCATCCAGAACTGCGAGGTGAAGAGCATCCGGCGCGATCTTGCCGGGGCGGCAGTCGGGGTCGAGACGACCCGTGGCTACATCGGCGCCGGCCGGATCGGCGTCGTCGCTGCTGGCAATACCAGCACTGTGATGGCCATGGCCGGCGTGCGGATGCCGCTTGAAAGCTATCCGCTCCAGGCCCTCGTTTCCGAACCGGTCAAGCCGGTCTTCCCCTGCGTCGTGATGTCGAACGCGGTTCACGCCTACATCTCGCAATCCGACAAGGGCGAGCTCGTGATCGGTGCCGGCACCGACCAGTACACGTCCTACAGCCAGCAGGGCGGCCTCCACATCACCAACCACACCCTCGACGCGATCTGCGAGCTGTTTCCGCAGTTCACGCGGATGCGCATGCTTCGCTCCTGGGGCGGCATCGTCGACGTCACGCCGGACCGCTCGCCGATCATCGGGAAGACCCCGGTGCCGAACCTGTTCGTGAACTGCGGCTGGGGCACCGGCGGCTTCAAGGCGACACCCGGCTCGGGCCACGTCTTCGCGCATACCCTGGCGACCGGGATGCCGCACGAGATCAACGCGCCCTTTACACTCGACCGCTTCCGCACCGGGCGCCTGATCGACGAGGCCGCGGCGGCCGCCGTTGCGCACTGACCGACGTCCTTCCTTTCACCCTTCAGCGACGAGCCACCCGATGCTGCTGATCGCCTGTCCGAATTGCGGCCGCCGGCCGGAGACCGAGTTCCGGTGCGGAGGCCAGGCCCATATCGCGCGTCCGGCGGATCCTTCCGCCCTGAGCGACGAGGCCTGGGCCGAGCACCTGTTCGTGCGCGCCAATCCCCGTGGCGTACACGCCGAGCGGTGGTGCCACGTCCACGGCTGCGGCCGCTGGTTCAACGCGCTGCGCGACACCGTCAGCGACCGCTTCCTCGAAACCTATCCGATCGGCGCGAAGCCGGCCCGCACCACCGAAACCGAGACGAGGGCGTGATGACACAGCCGTACCGACTTTCCCGCGGCGGCCGCATCGACCGGTCGCGCCCCATCGTGTTCGAGTTCAACGGCCGGCCGGTCCATGGCTTCCAGGGTGATACCGTCGCCTCGGCCCTCCTCGCAAACGGCATCCACCTCGTCGGGCGCTCGTTCAAGTATCACCGTCCGCGCGGCATCCTCAGCCATGGCGCCGACGAGCCGAGCGCGCTCCTGTCGGTCGACCGCGGCGCCGGACGTGTCGACCCGAACAACCGCGCCTCCGTGGTCGAAGCGCGCAACGGCCTGCGGACGACCTCGCAGAACCACTGGCCGTCGCTGGATTTCGATGTCGGCGCGGTCAATGACCTGCTCTCGCCGGTCTTCGTTGCCGGCTTCTACTACAAGACCTTCATGTGGCCCCGGAAGTTCTGGGACCGGGTCTACGAGCCCTTCATCCGTTCCGCGGCGGGTCTTGGCAAGGCTCCGACCGAGGCGGATCCGGACCGCTACGCCAACCGCCACGCCCATTGCGACGTCCTCGTCGTCGGTGCCGGGCCGGCGGGGCTCGCCGCCGCACTCGCTGCCGCACGTGCGGGCGCCCGCGTGATCGTCGCCGAAGAAGGCGCGGAGCCCGGCGGCTCCCTTTTGCACGACACGACCTCCGAGATCGGCAACCGCCCAGCGGCTGGCTGGCTGGCTGACGTCCTGGCCGACCTCGACGCCCGGGAGAATGTGATCTTCCTGCCTCGGACGACGGCGTTCGGCTACTACAACCACAACCATGTCGCCCTCGCCGAGCGGATCAGCGACCACCTGCCCGGCGACGTCTCGCGCATGCCACGCGAGCGCCTGTGGCAGGTGCGCGCCGAGCGCGTCGTGCTCGCATGCGGCGCGCACGAACGTCCTCTCGTCTTCGCGGACAATGACAGGCCGGCCATCATGCTCGCCGAGAGTGTCCGCGTCTTCCTCAACCGCTACGGCGTCGCTCCTGGGCGGCGCATCGTCTTTGCCACCAGCGGCGCCTCCGCCTACACGGCTGCGCTCGATGCCAAGGCAGCCGGCCTCAATGTGACCCTCGTCGACCTCCGCCCGGAGGCGGATTGCGGGCCGGAGTTGGGGCGCCTGCGAGCGGCCGGCTGCGAGGTATTGACCGGCCACACCGTGGTCGGATCCAAGGGCCGAAAGCGCGTGACGGGGCTTCTCGTGGCGCCGATCGGAAGCGGCGGCCGGATCGGCAGCCGCCGCGTTCTGCCCTGCGACTGCGTCGGGATGTCTGGAGGCTGGACACCGGCCGTCCACCTGTTCTCTCAGTCGCGCGGCAAGCTCGCCTACGACAAGGCCATTGACGCATTCGTGCCGGGAGCCTCGGCGCAGGCTGAGCAATCGGCCGGGGCCGCCAGGGGCACCTACGATCTTTCGGCCTGCCTCGCGGAAGGCTATGCGGCGGGCGCTGCGGCTGCCGGCACGGACGAGCGGTGCGACTTCTCGGCCACGCCGACCGCCACCGGCTTCCAGCCGGTGCGGAGCATGCCGACCGACGCCGATCCGACCAAGGTCCGTGCCTTCGTCGACTTCCAGAACGATGTCACGGCCAAAGACATCAAGCTCGCGGTCCGCGAAGGCTTCCAGTCGATCGAGCACGTCAAGCGCTACACGACGACCGGAATGGCGACCGACCAGGGCAAGACGTCGAACATGAACGCCCTCGGGATCGTCGCCGAGGTTCTCGATCGGCCGCTGCCCAGCGTCGGTACGACGACATTCCGCCCCCCCTACACGCCCGTGACTTTCGGAACGCTGGTCGGGCCGGCCCGGTACGCGCTGTTCGATCCGATCCGGACGACACCGATCCACGAATGGGCGGAGCGCCAAGGCGCCGCCTTCGAGAATGTCGCGCTCTGGCGGCGTGCCTGGTATTTCCCGAAGGACGGCGAGGACATCCACGCGGCGGTCGCGCGCGAATGCAAGGCGGTCCGCGAGGGGGTCGGCATCTTCGACGCGTCGACGCTTGGTAAGATCGAAATCGTCGGTCCGGACGCCGCCGAGTTCATGAACCGGATGTACGTCAATCCCTGGCTGAAGCTCGAGCCCGGCCGCTGCCGCTACGGGCTGATGCTCAAGGAGGACGGATACATCCTCGACGATGGCGTCGTGGCCCGCGTCTCGAAGGATTGCTTCCACGTCACGACGACGACCGGCGGCGCCCCGCGCGTGCTCGCCCATATGGAGGACTACCTGCAGACCGAGTGGCCGGATCTGCAGGTCTTCCTCACCTCGACCACCGAGCAGTGGGCGGTGATCGCGCTCCAAGGCCCGAAGGCCCGGCAGGTCATCGAGCCCCTCGTCGAAGACATCGACCTGTCGCCTGACGCCTTCCCGCACATGGCGATGCGTGTCGGCAGCATTTGCGGCGTCCCGACGCGCCTGTTTCGGGTCTCGTTCACGGGCGAACTCGGCTTCGAGATCAACGTGCCGTCGGACCACGCATTGGCCGTCTGGGAGGCGATCTACAAGGCCGGTCAACCCTTCGGCATCACGCCCTATGGCACGGAGACGATGCACGTCCTTCGCGCGGAGAAAGGCTACATCATCGTCGGCCAGGAGACGGACGGCACGGTGACGCCCGACGACGTCGGGCTCGCGGGCATGATCGCCAAGGCCAAGAAGGATTTCGTCGGAAAGCGCTCGCTTGCGCGTCCCGACGTCGTCGCCTCCGGCCGCAAGCAACTCGTCGGTCTCGTCACCGACGACCCGACGCTCGTCCTCGACGAGGGCGCCCAGATCGTCGCCGATCCGAACCAACCTGTCCCCATGCGGATGCTTGGCCACGTGACGTCGAGCTACTGGAGCCCGAATTGCAACCGGTCCATCGCCCTGGCTCTCGTCGCGGGCGGCCGGGAGCTTCTCGGTCGTCATCTCTACGCCACGACGCCCACCGGATTCAGCCGGGTCGTGGTCCGTGAACCGGTGTTCTTCGATATTCAGGGGGAGCGCATCAATGCTTGAGACCCGCTTTTCGACCGGGCGCGCGTTGCCTCTCGGCACCGTCGTCAAGACGATCTCCGATCCCTCCGGCGTGGAGATCCGCCCCGTCGGCGCCGAGGCGCGGTTCTCCCTCCGCGTTCGACTCTCGGGCGAAGTCGGCACGGAGGTGGCCGGCTTCGACCTCAGCGCCCCACTCAATACCGTCGTCGCGAACGGCGACCAGTGGATCGCGCGACTTGGGCCCGACGAATGGCTGGTCGGCTGTCCGGAGAGCGATTCCGATCTCGTACAGGCGCGGATCGAGGAAGGTCTGGGCGGGCGCGCCTACGCCCTCGTCGACGTGTCCCATCGCAATGTGGGCATCGACATTTCGGGGGAGCATGCAGCCATCGCCCTCAATGCCGGCTGCCCCCTCGACCTCGGCGAGATCGCCTTTCCGCCGGGCAGCGCCACACGAACGCTCCTGGGCAAGGCCGAGATCGTCCTGCTGCGCGTTGGCACGGAGCCGAAGTACCGGGTCGAATGCTGGCGCTCCTTTGCGGATTACGTCCACACCTTCCTGGCGGAGGCGGCGTTCGGCCTCGGCGGCCCGGGAGCACGGCCGGCGCGATGATCAGCACATTCGATCTCTTCAAGATCGGAGTCGGGCCGTCCAGCTCGCATACTGTCGGCCCCATGCTTGCCGCGCGTCGGTTTCGCGAAGCCGTCCTTGCGGAGCCTGGCATTGTACGCGTGACGGCCGAGATCTACGGGTCCCTGGCCTGGACGGGGCGCGGGCACGGCACCGATATCGCCATCTTCCTCGGGCTGCTCGGTCATGACCCGGCGACGGTCGACCCGGATCTGACCACGTCCTACGCGAACGAGCTCAGGCGGAAAGGCGATCTCGGGATCCCCGGCGTCGTGTTCAACGCCGAGCGGGACCTCGTGTTCAACTTTACCGAGGTGCTGCCGCTGCACACGAACGGCATGCGGTTTCGTGCCTACGATGCCGGCGGGACGATCGTCGCGGACCAAATCTTCTACTCGATCGGAGGCGGCTTCGTCGTCTCGGACGTGGCAGCCGCCGAGACATCTGTCGTGCAGCCGAAGTTCGCCTTCGGGAGCGCGCGCGAACTCCTCGCGCTCGCCGTCCGCACCAGACTGACCGTGTCCCAGATCCAATTCGCCAACGAGCTGACGCTGCGCTCCCGCGAGGAGATCGAGGAGGGGCTCGACGCGATCCGGGACGCGATGTTCGCCTGCATCGAGCGCGGTCTCCGGATGGACGGCGAGCTTCCTGGCGGCCTCCGGGTGCGCAGGCGGGCCAAGCGCCTGCATGAATCCCTCGAGGGGGGCAAACTGTCCAACACCAGGCCGGCGCACGAGATCGTTGACTGGATCAGCCTTTATGCCCTTGCGGTGAACGAGGAGAACGCCTCGGGCGGCCGGGTCGTTACGGCACCGACCAACGGTGCGGCCGGCATCATTCCGGCCGTGCTGCGCTACTGCCGCGACTTCTGCCCTGGCTGGACCGTCGAGCGTGGGCGCGACTTCCTCCTGACGGCCGCCGCGATCGGCGGATTGATCAAGAGCCGGGCCTCGATCTCAGGGGCCGAGGTGGGATGCCAGGGCGAGGTCGGCTCGGCCGCTGCCATGGCCGCTGCGGGTCTCACGGCTGCGCTCGGTGGAACGGCCTTCCAGATCGAGAATGCAGCCGAGATTGCCATGGAGCACCATCTCGGCATGACCTGCGATCCCATCGCCGGTCTGGTTCAGGTGCCCTGCATCGAGCGCAACGCCTTCGGCGCGAACAAGGCCGTGGTCGCGGCCTCGCTCGCACTGAGGGGGGACGGCGAGCACCGGGTGACGCTCGACGAGGTGATCGAGACGATGCGCCAGACCGGCCTCGACATGCAGTCGAAGTACAAGGAGACCTCTCTTGGCGGCCTTGCCGTGAACGTCGCCGCCTGCTGAGGCGCGGCTTCTCAAGCTAAGCAGAGAGAGAGGGGGTTGGGCTTCTCGACGGATGGGGGCCGTAAGCTCTGTCCCCTGGTGATGGACCTCCTCGAGCGGATCCCGCCGGAGTGGCGCCAGGGCCCCTTGATCATCGACGAGAGCGCCGGGCGGCCCTACGCCGAATCAGCCTACGGCCGCGAGTGGCGGGTGGTGGCGCGCGCGGCCGGCCTGCCGAGCCACGTCTGGAGCATGGACGCGCGGGCGGGCGCGATCACGGAAGCGGAGGATGCGGGTGCCGACCTCGACCACATCCGCTCGGCCGCGGCGCATGCTCAAGCTGCGACGATGCAGCGCTCCTCGCGCGGCGCGGTGGGCAAATCGCCCGGTGGCGGAGACGCGGCTGGCGCACCGGGGCCTGCGGAAGGGATCCTGAACAGGAGCGGGGAACGGCTGGGGAACGCCTCGGCCGTTCGGCCTCTGAAAACTTCTGGCGCCACGCGCATAGCAGCCGGCGGCGTGGAGGCTTCGCGCTGCTGCTCCATGCGTTTCGGCGGGATCGGCTTGACCATGAAATGCTTGCACGCGCATGCAACCCGCCTTCCTCCGAGGACCAGGTTCTGTGTGGCCTTTCCACATCAGCTGAGTAGGTCATGTGGTCTAGCACCACCTCAGCCACTAAACCGGCTACCCCGGCCCGCCGAAACGTGCTGTTAAGGTTCCGTTAATGAGCAGTGCCGGGCCACTCGGATCGGAGCTGACCGAGGAGCCGATGTCGCTGATTCACGCCAGCCTTGCCCGCACCATACGGCTCGCGCTCGCGTCCGGGTGCCTCATCATTCTCACAGCCGCTCACGCGCAAGCTGCTGACGAAGGTGGCCTCGGCGGCTTCTTCCAGCGCCTCTTCTCGTCCCAGCCTGCACCGGCCACGCAGCCTATTCCGACGCCTGCCGTGCAGGCTCCGGCCTACGGCTTCGGGGATGGCTCTGGACACCACGAGGCGCGGACTGCCCGTCGCCGCTTGCTACGGGACCTGTATGGGCACGTTCGTCCCAAAGTCAGGTACGCTGCCCTGTCCAAGCCTGAGAAGGTGAAGATTGCCGCGACGGAGAAGACGCGCGCGGCGGAGAACAAGGCTGCGGCACTGGCCAAGGCCGGCGAGCCGAACGCAGCACTGCTGCAGGACGCAACCCTGCGCAAGGGCGACATCGTCATCATGGCTGAAGGGCCGAAGGTGTTCACCGGCAGGGCGAAGGAGCACCACACAGCCGGCGACTTCGAGGAGGCGAGCCGCTCACCGGGCCTGGATCGCAAGACCCGCGAGCTTCTGGCCGCAATGGTGGCGCCTCGCGGTGCGCTGCCGGCGGACGAGGCGCGCAAGCTCGTGGCCGAGCTGCCCCGCCCATCGGAGCAGACCTCCGCACCTGTGGCAGTGCAGGCGCAGGCCGCGCCCCTGCGGGTTGTGTACCCCTCCGCCGCGCCGGAGGCCGCAGTGAAGGTCAATCTGCAGGACCGCTGAGCCTCGACACGCGACTGACCTAACCGCCGCAGCGGCAGACCTCGATGAATGCGCCCCGTGCCGGACGGCTACTCCGCAGCTTCGGCCAAAGTGTTCGGCGAGCGGTCCTGCTCTCCTCCCGCACCGCGAGCCTGAGCTCGGCCTAAACCCATGGCCTTCGCCCACCCGGAGCGCTGGGCAGCGTAGCTGGCGGCCACCATTGGATATCACCGCCCATTCCCGATCCGCCATGTCGGCGTTGTCACGCGAAGAGGAGGCAGGTCCGCTCGGGTCGGGGTAGGGCAGGGGCCATGCCGCCCGTCTCCTACGCTCGCCACCAGCTCCCACCCGAGATCATTCAGCACGCCGTCTGGCTCTATCTCCGCTTCACGCTCAGCTGCCGCGGCATGGAGGAGCTCCTGGCCGAGCGCGGCATCCAGACCACCTACGAGAGTATCCGGCGCTGGGTCCTGAAGTTCGGGCCCGTGTTCGCCCGCAACCTCCGCCGCCTCCGGCCCCGGGTCGGCCAGCACTTGGCACCTGGATGAGATGGTGGTCTCGATCCAGGGCCGGCGCCTGGACCTGTGGCGGGCGGTCGATGCGGAAGGCGAGGTGCTCGACCTGCTCGTGCAGCCCAAGCGGGACAAGCGCGCGGCCCGGAAGCTCATGCGCAAGTTGGTCAAGAAACAGGGCTTCGCCCCAGAGACGCTGGTGACCGACAAGCTGGGTTCTTATGGCGCAGCCAGACGCGAGCTGCGTCTCTCCTGCCGCCACGAGCAGGGACTCCGGAAGAACAACCGGGCGGAGAACTCCCGCCAGCCGGTCCGACGACGGAAGCGCAAGCAGCAGGGCTTCAAGTCGCCGGGGTCAGCCCAGTGGTTCTTGTCAATGCACACAGCTGTCCAGAACACGTTCTCCATTCAACGTCATCTATCTCCCGCCGCACGCTTCTCCAGTTCAGGGCTGAGGCGGCGGACGCGTGGCAGACGGCAACCACTGCGGCCTGAGATGAGGCCGGTCCTGCCGTTCCTGCGACCACAGCTCAGTTCCCGTGACAGTGCCGGCGTGCCCATTGTGGGGAGCCGAGGAGAGGCGTAGCATCAGTGGTGCCCGCACCAGAGCCATTGATCGACGGCGCTTCGCCGATAGGTCACCGTGGCAGGAGGGCGCCATGGCACTTGCTCCGACCCTGGAAAAATATCTGGCCGACCGCGGGATCACGTACGACGTGATCTCGCATGAGAGAACGGAATCCTCGCTGGGGACAGTCGAGACAAGCCATATCTCGGCGGATCGCTTCGCCAAGGGGGTACTGCTGCGAGACCGGCAGGGCTATTGGCTGGCCGTCGTGCCTGCGTCGCGGCATGTTCGCCTGTCCGATCTCAAGGAGGACCTCGGCGACCGCATCGATCTGGCCAGTGAGGAGGAGATCGCCAATGTCTTCCGGGATTGCATCCGCGGCGCCATTCCGCCGTTCGGTGAGTGCTATGGGCTGGATGTGATCGTGGACAACAGCATCGATCAGCAGCCGGAGCTCTACTGCGAAGGCGGCGACCACGCGACACTCGTCCATATGAGCCAGGCTGAGTTCGCACGGCTGAACGGCCAAGCCCGGCATGGATCTTTTGCGAGCCTCGACTGAGCCTGCGACGACCTCCAGCAAGCCTGGATCGCCCTGGATCGCCAGACGCTGCTCCGGACGGAGATGACGCCGATGGCTTACACCTGCGCAACGCCCGACGACGTTCTCAAGGCGATTAAGGACGACGAGGTCGCCATGGTCGATCTGCGCTTCACGGATCTTCCCGGCCTGTGGCAGCACTTTTCTGTCCCGCCCTCGGCCCTTGCTGGCGACAGCTTCACCGAAGGCGTCGGTTTCGACGGCTCCTCGATCCGGGGCTTTCAGGAGATCCAGGAAAGCGACATGCTGGTCGTGCCGGATCCGACTACCGCTTTCCTGGACCCGTTCAGCGAGGCGCAGACCCTGGTTCTCATCTGCGACCTCCGGGATCCAGTCAGCGGCCAGCCCTATGGGCGGGATCCCCGCCATATCGCGCACAGGGCAGAAGTCTATCTGACGAGCACGGCGATCGGCGACACGGCCTATTTCGGTCCCGAGCTCGA
Source organism: Methylobacterium nodulans ORS 2060 (assembly GCF_000022085.1). Classification (NCBI taxonomy): domain Bacteria; kingdom Pseudomonadati; phylum Pseudomonadota; class Alphaproteobacteria; order Hyphomicrobiales; family Methylobacteriaceae; genus Methylobacterium; species Methylobacterium nodulans. Next base: position 3,499,500 of record NC_011894.1, on the reverse strand, counting down.
GTACTTCGTGTTCAACGAGGTCAGCTACGACCAGGGCGCGAACTACGGATACTACGAAGTCGACGCCATTGAGGCCAACTGGACCGCCAGGCGCACCGACGGGCCGAGCCTTGGTCACAAGCTCCGTCCCAAGGAGGGCTACTTCCCGGTGCCTCCCGCGGACGTACTGCAGGACGTCCGCACCAACATGGTGCTGACCCTCGAGGCGATCGGCATCTCGGTCGAAGCCCACCATCATGAGGTCGCGACCGGCGGGCAGGGCGAAATCGACATGCGCTTTGCGACGCTCAAGCGGATGGCCGACAACGTGATGATCTACAAATACGTGGTGAAGAACGTCGCCCGCGAGCGCGGTATGAGCGCGACCTTCATGCCGAAGCCGCTCTTCGGCGACAACGGCTCGGGCATGCACGTCCATCAGAGCCTCTGGAAAGGGGAGCGGCCGCTCTTTGCGGGCGATGGATATGCCGGAACGAGCGACCTCATGCGCTACTACATCGGCGGGCTGCTCCGGCACGCGCCGGCGCTCCTGGCCATCTGCGCTCCCACCTCCAATTCTTATCGGCGGCTCGTTCCTGGGTTCGAAGCCCCGGTCAATCTCGGCTACTCCGCGCGCAACCGTTCGGCCGCGTGTCGCATTCCCATGTATTCGCTCAGTCCGAAGGCGAAGCGGGTCGAGTTCCGCTGCCCGGATCCTGCCTGCAACCCGTATCTCGGATTTGCCGCCATGCTGATGGCGGGCCTGGACGGCATCAAGAACCGCATCGATCCGGGCGATCCAATCGACAAGAACCTCTACGACCTGCCTCCTCAGGAGCGAGCCAGGATTCCTTCCACGCCTGCCTCCCTGGAGCAGGCCCTCGATGCGCTCGAGAGGGACCACAAGTTCCTTTTGACCGGTGAGGTGTTCACGGCAGACGTGATCGAGACCTATCTGACTTACAAGCGCCTGCACGAAGTCAACGAGATGCGCCTGCGGCCTCATCCGTACGAGTTCGTTCTCTACTACGACGTCTAGGGGCGGGCCTGCACGGCAGTCGTCATGGCGCGGGCTTCACGTTTCAGCCATCAACGAGCAGGAGACAGACTGAAGACGTCCAGCATACCCACAGGTTCTTCGTCGTCCCGGAAACTGGTGACCGCCTTCCTCGAGAACCGCGGCGATGCCGAGGATGCCATCGATCGCCTGGTCGATGCCGGCGTGTCCCGCAACGGTATTCGATTCATACCCGGTATCGAGCGCGACCCGCCGGACGATCCGGCGCCTTGAGGCGCACGGAGCCGCGCGGCTCCACATCTATGCGGAGAGCCTGCGCCGCGGCGGCTATCTCATCTCGGTTCATGCCAGCGACGAGAGATATGAGCGCGTGCTCGACAGGCGTTGTCACGGGAACGGTTTTTACTTACCGATCGCGGCCCTGTGGGGCAGGGCACCCTCTGCGCCTTCAACGACTTAGCCTATGTCGAAAAGGCCACGGATGGCGCCGAAACGCCCTTTGCTTGTTAGATGTGACAATGCCATCCAGACAGTTAGGGCTCGGCCCAACTGGGCTTGAGCGGTTCGGATTGAATCTGAAGGTTCGTCCGTTCCGGCAAATTGACCGAAAGTCACGCCGAATCGCTCCGCAGGCGGAGGTGATCGAGCAGATTCGTTGGGAGCGGGAAGACTATGGTCGAGGACCGTTCGCCGGCGATATCATGCAACGCCGCGAAATAGCGTAGCTGCATCGCCTGCGGTTCCTGGGCGAGGATGCGGCCGGCCTCGACGAGCTTTTCCGCGGCCTGCTGCTCGCCCATCGCGTTGATCACTTTGGCACGTCGCAGCCGTTCCGCCTCGGCTTGCTTGGCGATCGCGCGCACCATAGTTTCGTTGAGATCGACATCCTTTATCTCGATTGCGGTGACCTTGATACCCCAGATGTCGGTCTGCTTGTCGAGGATTTCCTGGATGTCGGCGTTTAGCCTGTCGCGTTCCGCGAGCATCTCGTCGAGTTCGTGCTTGCCGAGCACCGAGCGCAGCGTGGTTTGTGCCAGCTGGCTGGTCGCGGACATGTAGTCGCCAACCTTGATGATAGCGCGCTCGGAATCGACGATACGGAAGTAGAGAACGGCGTTGACCTTGACCGAGACATTATCGCGCGAAATCACGTCCTGCGGCGGAACGACCTGCACCATCACCCTGAGATCGACCTTGACAAGTTGCTGTACAACCGGAATGAGGATGATGAGGCCCGGACCCTTCACGCCGGTGAAGCGGCCAAGCGTGAAGACGACGCCGCGCTCGTATTCCCGCAGGATGCGAATGGCCTGGGATAGAAATATGATGACAAGCAGCGCAAGCGCTGCATAAGTGAAATAATCAAGCATCATGTTGTGCCTCCGTCTCCGGCGGAGCTGACGTGCGCCGTACCACCAGCGTCAAATCGATGATGTTGGCCACTTCGACCGTCTCTCCGGGCCTGAACGTTTCGGCGCCGCGCGCTTGCCAGCGTTCACCGTGGGCAAGGACGTGGCCTTCGTTCTCGGACCAGTCGAGTATCTCGGCAGGTAGGCCTCGCATGGCTTGCGCGCCGACCCGTATCGGACCCTTGCCGGCGCGGCGAAGCGAGCCGAGCACGACGACAACAAAGCCGACGAACACCGCCACAGTGGTGCCGATGACCCACCATGACAGCCGGTAGCCAGGCGCCTCGACCCTGAAGAGCATCAGCGCTCCCAGCACAAAGGCGATAACCCCTCCGAGGCCGATCACGATGGTCGGGTTGAAAGCTTCGATGGTGAGAAGCGCGATCCCGATCAGCATCAAGGCGAAGCCGGCGTAGTTGATCGGGAGCAGATTGAGGGAATAAAGGCCGAGCAGCAGGCAGATCGTGCCGACGACCCCCGGGGCGACAGCGCCGGGGGACATGAATTCGAAGATCAGCCCATAGATCCCGATCATCAGCAGAATGAACGCGACGTTGGGATCGGCGATGATCGTGAGGAAGTGTGAGATCCATCCGGGATCGATGGCTTCGAGGATGGCATACTTCGTGTTCAGGCGTTGCGTCTTGCCACCTGCAACCTCCACCGTGCGTCCATCGACCTGCCTCAGCAATTCTGCCGGATCACGTGCGACGAGGTCGATGACACTTGCCTGCAACGCGCCGTTGGCCGAGAGGGTGGCAGCCTCACGCACCGCCCTTTCGGCCCAGTCGGCATTGCGGCCACGCAGCTCGGCGAGGCTGCGGATGAAAGCGACGGCATCATTTGTCGCCTTTGCCGTCATGGTGTCCTTCGCTTCGGGTTGACGGCCGCCATCCTTCTTGTCTTTGCCATCCTTGTCGGGGATGCCGCCCGGCAGACCCGGAATCGGCCCGCCGATCTGCACCGGTGTCGCCGCGCCGATGTTGGTGCCCGGCGCCATGGCCGCGATATGCGTCGCATAAAGAATATAGGTCCCGGCGCTTGCCGCATGGGCTCCGGAGGGAGCGACGTAGCCGACGACAGGAACGGAAGAGGCGAGCACATCGCGGATAATCTCGCGCATGCTGGTGTTGAGACCGCCTGGTGTATTCAGCCGCAGAATGATGATCTCGGCACGTCGTTCGCGCGCCGTCACCAGGGCGTCCTTCACGTAACTGGCCGACGCCGGTCCGATCGCTCTATCGATTGAAATAATCAGTGCAAGACTGCCGCTCACCTCCGCTGAACCGGGACGGAGGGAGACAATCAGAGCGACGATTGCCATCGCCGCAACGAAGGCCGCCTTTGCGGTCTGCACAGCAAGGACTCCCTTGCAGAAAATATGGGGTTCCAGTCCGGAACCTCAATGCCCCCGAGCGATTCCGGACGCCGTTGTGCAATGCAATGGATCAGCCGGAACGCCTTTTCTGGAAGCACGTGCAAACAGGTGAGAGTCCGTTGGGAAAGGGTGGCCAAGAGAAAAGGCCGGGTGGTAGGGGCATGTCCGCTCGCCTCGAATGGATGAATGGCCCCTCCTTGGTCTGGACCGCTACAAATAGGCCGCGCTATGACCGCCGCGGCCAGAGATACCCCGGTGATATGACGAACGACGAGTGGCTGACCCTGGAGCCACTGCTTTCTGCCGCGGAGGGAACAGGGCGACCGCGGACCTATCCCATCCGGGACATCATGAATGGCATTCGCTACGTGCAGCGGTACGGGATCCCGTGGGATGCCATGCCCAAGGATCTGCCGCCCGCCAGTCTCTGCTACGATGATCGGCGGCTGCTCGCCGATGGCGGCCACATGGAGCGGATCAACCCTCATCTCGTGATGATGGATCGAGAGAAGTCTGGACAAGAAGCCAGTCCGACCTTGGCGATGGTGGATGCCCAGGCGGTGAAGTGTGACGCCCCGCAAGGCGAGCGGGGGTACGACGCCGGAAAGAAAGTGCTGGGCCGCAAGCGCCATCTGGCGGTCGACAGCGACGGACGTCTGCTGGCGGTGATGGTCACCCCCGCCGACGTTCAGGATCAGGAGGGCGGCATCCCGCTGGTCAAGCGCTTGGTTCGTCTGTGTCCCTGGATCACGACCGTCGTGGTGGACGGCGGCTCCAAGAGCCGTTTCATCGACGCCGTTCAGGCGGGGATGAACCGTGTCGTGGACATGGTCCTATGGCCGCAATTTGCGAAGGGCTTTGTGCATCTGCCGAAAGGGTGGCGGATTGAGCAAAGCATCGGTGCCCTTACGGTGTCGCGCCGTCTCAAGCTGGACTACGATACGCTGCTTCATATCTCGGCGGCGGCCATGCTTTTCGCCTCGATAACCCGGATTCTTGCGTCTATCACTATGAAATGACCCTTTCCCAACGAGCTCTGAGTTACGACTTCAGCTCAAGGTCTGACTTCAGTGCGACCATGAAGCGAGCGGCTTCGCCGCCGGTCACGACGCGATGATCGAAGGTGAGCGACAACGGCAGCACACGCCTCAGGGCAGGGTGGCCCTGATGCGCGACTGGCTGCTGGGAAATCCGCCCCGCTCCAATGATCGCCACCTGCGGCGGCACGATGATCAGGTTGGCAAACCGGCCTCCGATCATCCCGAAATTCGACAGCGTAACGGTCGCGCCGCGCAGCTCCTCAGCGGGTATCGAGCGCGCGATTGAATCAGCCCGCAGGCGATCGAGGCCGGCCCGCAAATCCGATACGCTGCGCGCTGCGACATTGCGCAATACGGGAACGATGAGGCCACCCTCGGTATCGACGGCGATGCCAAGATCGACGCGCTCGATGAGGCGCCGTTCTCCCGCGGCGGAACTGTACCAGGCATTGAGAGCGGGTTCTGCCTTGCAGGCGGCGGCGATGGCCCGCACCAAGCGGATCGTCACGTCCTCGCCAGTCAGCCAATCATCGATGTCGGCTTCATCGGTTACGGTGGCGGGGACGACTTGCGCATGGGCTGCCGTCATGCGTTGGGCCATCGCGCGCCGCATGCCGCGAAGGGGCTCGGCGCGGCCGGTTTGGGACAGGTTCTTTGCGGCCCGTTCGACGTCCGACCGCGTGATGGTGCCATCGGGTCCCGTCGCCTCGACACTCTCAAGATCGACATCGAGCTTGCGCGCGAGTGCGCGCACAGCCGGAAACACCCGAGGCTGCTGCCCGGTCGGCCGCTCCGAGAGGATTCCTGCCGCGGGCGAATGTTCGCCGCTGCCGAGCTCGCCTACGATTGTGCCAGTGTCTTGTTCGGCGCCTTCGGCAAATTCGACGAGCGGCATGCCGACCTTCACGATATCTCCGTTGGCGCCAAATACGTGGGCGATGCGTCCGTTCGTTGGGGACGGAATTTCGACGACCGCCTTGTCGGTCTCAACGGAAAGGAGCGGCTGATCGGTGACGACGTGATCGCCTTCGTTGACATACCAGGTGACGATCTCAGCCTCTTCAAGGCCTTCTCCCAGATCCGGCAGCATGAACTGGCGCATAGGATGTCCGTTGAGAACTAGCTGAACTGGCACGCCCTGCGCGCCCCAGTGACGATGCGTTCGACCGAAGGCATATAGTATTGCTCGAGGCGTGCCATCGGGATGACGGTGTCATAGCCGGTGACGCGGGTCACGGGCGCAAGCAGCGAGGGAAGACCACGCTCGGCGATAAGGGCTGCGATCTCGGCGCCAAATCCGCCGGTGTGTGCCGCCTCGTGCACGATAACGCAACGTCCGGTCTTTGCAACCGAATCGAGCACGGTACTCTCATCATAAGGCTTGAGCGTGGCAAGATCGATAACCTCGGCGGCAATGCCTTCGGCGGTAAGCGCATCGGCTGCGGCCATGGTCTCCCTCACCACCGCGCCCCAACTGATCAGCGTGATGTCGCGTCCTTCCCGCAGGACGAAGGCACGATCCAGCGGCAAGGCTTCACCGTCATCCTGCACCTCGCCCTTTGCCGCACGGTATAGGCGCGTTGGCTCCAGAAACACCACCGGATCGGGATCGCGGATCGCGGCGAGCAGAAGTCCATAGGCGCGCTCCGGCGAAGAAGGGATGACAACACGCAAGCCGGGAATATGGGCGAGCATCGCCTCGGTGCTTTCGGAGTGATGCTCGGGCGCGCGAATGCCAGCCCCATGCGGCGTACGCAGGACCATTGGACACGTGAGCCGTCCCTGGGTGCGGTTACGCATTCGGGACGCGTGGTTCACCAGCTGATCCAGGCAGGGATAAATAAACCCCATAAACTGGATTTCGCCGATGGGCTTCAGCCCCTGCGCCGCCATGCCCACGCAGAGCCCGCTGATCAGGAGCTCAGCAAGCGGCGTATCGAAGACGCGCTCAGCCCCAAAGCGTTTCTGCAGGCCTGCAGTCGCGCGGAAGACGCCTCCGTTGACGCCAACGTCTTCACCAAGCACGACCACATCGGGATCGTCCTCCATCGCGCGTCCTAGCGCCAGATTGATGGCTTCCACCAGCGTTACCTCAGGCATCGTGCTCTCCCGTGAGCTCGCGGCGCTGTGCGGCATAGACCTCGGGTAGATCGGCGTAGAGGTGATCGAACATGGTTTCCGGCCGGCGCGGAGCCGTTGCCAGATAACGCTCGACCGCCGCCTCGATGCGCTCATGGCACTCGGTGGCGAGCCGCTCCTCGTCTGCTTTGCCCCACATTTTTTGAGCAACGAGATAGGCCCTCAGGCGGGCGATCGGCTCTTCCTTCCAACGCGCCTGGACTTCGTCAGCCGAACGATAGCGTGATGCGTCATCGGAGGTTGTATGGTCGCCGAGGCGGTAGGTGACCGCCTCGATGAAACGGGGGCCTTTGCCGTCACGCGCTGCGGCAATGGCCTCTTCGGCAGCGGCGCGCATCGCCACCACGTCACTGCCATCGACCTGCTCACCGGTGAATCCCGCGGCGATGGCCTTCTGCGCCAGCGTTTCGGAACTGGTCTGCAGTCGCAACGGCACCGAAATGGCCCATTGATTGTTGGTGGTGACGAACACGACGGGCAATTTGTGCACGCCGGCAAAATTCATCGCTTCGTAGACGTCGCCTTTCGAGGTGGCGCCATCGCCGAACAGGCACACGGCGACATGCGGCTTCTTGCGCAGCTTCAAGGCATAGGCGACGCCGGCGGCATGAGGCGCCTGAGATCCCACGGGAACGCAGAATGGAAAATCGTGGACCGGTCCGGAGAAACAATTGCCTCGTTCGTCCCCGCCCCAAAACAGCAGGATCTCTTCAAGCTTGACGCCGCGCCAAAGCAGCGCGCCATTGTCGCGATAGGAGGGTAACAACACATCTTCTTCTCGCATCGCACTGGCTATCGCAACCGATACCGCCTCTTGGCCGAGCGAAACGGCGTAAGTCCCGAGCCGACCGGTGCGCTGCAGTGCAACAGCCTTTTTGTCAAACAGGCGCAGCAGCACCATGGCCCGGTAGAGCGCGATGAGCAGGTTGGCATCGGAGGCGAAGGCGGGGAGCGGCCGGGCTATCGAGCCGTCTGGCGCGAGGTATTTGCGATGGCGCACCTCAAAGCGCGCGACGACGGGGAGATCCTGGTTTACCCTTCGGCTGGCCACGCTCTCACTCCTGGAGCGATTGTGTCTTGTATAACTTATTCAGTTGGTGTTTGTGCCGGGACGATGCAAGAGCACGCGGGCGCCCGTTGATGCGCATCCGGTCATTGCTGCACCATGAACAACCCGGTGCTGACGGAGCAAATGCTTCCGACGCTGGCACGGGTTGCCGGTCCGGATCGGGTCCGGCTGTGACCGGCCGCCATGGCGACCGAGGACTTTTCGTTTTTCGCCCAGCAGGTGCCGGGCCTGTTCTTCTGGGTCGGGATCACGCCGCCGGACCAGGATCCGAGACGAGCTGCGCCGAACCACTCACCGCTGTTCAAGGTCGACGAGACGGGGCTGCTGTTGGGCTTGCGCGGCATGCTGCACGTGGTCGCCGACCATACGGGCAGCGGGGCCGCCTGATCGGGTCAGCTGGAGCCCGGAGCAAAGTCGGCGCGCTCCAGTCTGATTGTACGATGTGCAGAAAACGACGGGAAACCTTCCACGCGGATTGGGTCCCGCCCGGCGCTCCAGCCCCTCAGCCGTCTGTGTCAGGAAACCCTGTCAGGAAATCAAATGTCCGGAAAACGCTCGCAACCGGACGTTCCCCACACCGGCTGTGAAGGTCTGAAAGGGGTCACTCTCTTCCGTTCGGTGCTGACTTGGTCGAATCGGCCGCGTGCCTCGAAGGCGAGTTGACCTGAGAAGGGCAGGGGGCGAGCCTGCCGACCGCAAGAGGTGGTCTCCAGCGCGCACGTGTGTCGCGGGGCGTGAAAGCCTGTCCTCGCCTGACGCGCCCGCGTGTGCCCGTCGCAGTGCTATGAATGGAGCGCAGGTTGCAGCCTGTCCACCTGGCACGAGATAGGCCCGCGCGAGGAGATTGGCATGAAGCGGTGCGTTGCTCTCGCGCTTGTGGCTGCACTTGCAGCCAGTTCAGCTTCCGCCGAACCAGTCGAGCTTTCGACCTTTCGCAGTCTGCCGCGGCCCGAGCCCACTCTGCAGGTCCGCTACGGTGAGGCATCCACGCAAGTGGTCGACGTTTTCCTGCCTGCCGGCCCTGGTCCGCATCCGGTTGCAGTCCTGATCCATGGCGGCTGCTGGAGCGCCACCACTTCGGGCCGCGAGCAGCTGCGGCACCTCGGGCCAGAGTTGACCCGGCATGGTATCGCAGTGTGGAGCATCGGGTATCGTCGCGCGAACGATGCCGGCGGCGGCTATCCCGGCACCTACCTGGACATCAGTGCCGCACTTGAACGCCTGCACGGGAATGCAGCACTCCACAACCTGGACCTCTCGCGCACGGTGCTCGTCGGTCATTCGGCAGGGGGCCATCTCGCCCTTTGGGCAGCGTCACGCTCCTCGCTTCCTGCCACAAGCCCGCTACATGCGGTGTCCCGGGTCGTACCCCGCGCAGTCATCAGTCTGGCAGGCGTCGGGGATCTCGATGCTTTCGCACGTTTTGTCCCGCTGTTCTGCGGCAGTGGGATCCTTGAGTGGCTTGCCCCGCCGGACAAGCTCGCGGAGGTGTCGCCGGCCGCCCTCGTACCATCGGCGGCCTCGATCGTTCTGGTCAGCGGCGTGCTTGATCGGCTCGTGCCACCCTACGTTGCGTATGACTATGCCCGCGCCGTGCGCGCCAAGTCCGGGGCCGCGGTGCGGCTGATCAACATCCCGGATGCCGGGCATTTCGACTTGGTCACGCCGAACTCGTCGGCATGGGAGGAAGTGCGCAGCCTCATCGAGTCTGCTCTGAAAGTTCCGTAGGTCGCCGGCTTCTACGGCAGAAGGGTGTCCCTTGCTGCAGCACGAACGGGCAGGCTGGTCACGCAGAGATTGGTCTGCAACGCGCCAGCATCGGAATGTGCCGTCGACGTTTCAGGCGGGCCCTGCAGGACGGACGGAGAGACGGAACGGGTCGAAAAAGAAACGGAGCAGCGGCCCAATATTGGGATGGCTAAGCAGCTGCTTTGGCGAGGCAGCAAGCCGGCCAGCAATGCTAACGCCTACCAGTCAGCGAGCGGGAAAGGCCACCTCAGCCGGGTCTTCATCTGGCCGTGCGGGTCGGGTTTACAGCCCCGCATGCCCACGATCATGGTGATGCTGATCGCCTCCTCGAAGGACGACAGGTTGGGCTTGCGGATCTGGATCCAGGACTCCGGCAGTTTCTCCGCGCACCAGTCCAGGAAGGTCTCCGCGGTGTCGCCCGCCGGCCACTCGCAGCCGGTCAGGTACTCCATCAGGCTCACGCGGTGCGTCACCTTGATCGCCAGCCCAGGCCACCTGCGCGGATGCCCGTGGCGGGCGTCGTCGCGCAGTTCACGGATCACCAAGCGGACGCATGCCATGGCCGCGAGTTGGCTCGCCGCCCCTTGCGATTCGGTTATCCGAGACGAAGCCCGTGCCCTCGTAGGTGATGAGCGCGACCGGAATGCCGAGGCGGCGTCCCAGCTCGCGCGCGAGATCGACCGAGAGGGCTTGTCACGTTGGTCCGGGTGATGGCTTGCCCAGGCTCGACGGGCGGCATAGCCGGTAAGGATGAACGCGCCCTCCTACGCCGGCTTCCGCTACTCCTCCACCTGAACTGCCTGCTACCGAACGAGGCCGAACTCGATGCCGAGAGCCTGCCGCGCGTCGCCATGCCGAACCGCAACGGCTTCGTGCCCGATGCCCGGCCGGACGTTCCCCACCGAAACCGTGACAGGGCACGTCGGGCGAAGGCCGGTGCCCTCCGGAGATCGGGGGCGGCATCGACCTCGGCGCCAATCAGGGCGGCGACCTCGACGGCCTGGTTGCGGATGTCGGGCGCCGCGAGGCATTCCCACGGCGCGCCGCGCAGGAGCGGCCCGAGGGTCCAGAGCCGGCCCGGCCGGACGCCCCGCACCCGATAATCCGGACCGACATCAAGGCCGAGCCGGAAGGGCCTCGGCCGCACGAGACCCCGCGCCGTCAGGCGGTGCAGCAGCGGGTCCGCGCTCTCGTCGATGCGCCCGATCCCGGTCGCGTCGAGGAAGTGGTGCTTCGTCACCACCAACTCGAAGGGACTGATCGTCAAGCTCGAGGCGAGCATCCGCAAACGGTTCGGCGCCGCCCGGCGGCTCATCACGATCACGGCCGACACCGGCTCGCGGGCCGATGTGCAGGACTTCGTGGCGAACGCCGCCGCCCGGGCAGCCGACTACGACGTCATCCTCTGCTTGCCCTCGCTCGGCACGGGAGTGGACATCACCTTCCCTGACAAAGCCAAGCATCGTGGATGCCGTGTTCGGCTTCTGCGAGCCGAAGATCAACACGCACCTCGACTTCGACCAGCAGCTCGCCCGTGTCCGTCATCCCGGAATTGCCAAGATCTGGATCGCGCCCCGCCGCTTCAACTTCGAGACGCATCTCGACGTGGTGCGGCACGACATCCCGCGGGCCGGACTGTACAAGGACATGCTGGATGGCTTCGGCGACGACGGGAAGCCACGCTTCGTCGAGGATGATCCGCTGATCGAGATGGCGGCCCTCGTCAAGTCAGCCCAGCGTGCCTCGAAGAACAACCTGCGCGGCAACTTCATCCGCTACAAGCAAGCTCAGGGCTGCACCATCGTTCACGTCGGCAAGAACCTCGACCGGAGCGTCGATGGTTACGCCGCGTTGAAGCGCGGAGAGGCTCTGGCCGGCGAGGAGCTCGAGGCCCGGATCATGGGTGCGTCAGTCCTGACGCAGCCTGACTTCGAACAGGTCCAGAAGGCTCTCGAGGCGGGCGACGTCGTCAGTGAGGCGATCCGCAGCTCCTACAACCGCACGCGCCTGGAGCTGTTCTACCGCGCCGAGGCATCACCGGAGCTGGTCCGGCTCGATCGCGGCGGCAGAGGTCGACGGGAAGTCCGCCTGTTTCAGGAGGTCACGCGCCTCCCGCCAGAGGCCGTCCCGGCGAACCCGCTCGAGCCGCTGCACAGGGACCTGAGCTTCATCGGCGACGCCAGGCGGGACCTTGCCCCGACCCTCGTGCGGCTTCTGCGGCTGACGCCGCTGTGGCGGGAGCATCGGCACGATCCGCTCCCCATGGGTGTGAGCGTGAGCGAGGCGGGCCGGTTGGCTCCGCCCCTCGATGCGTGGCTGCTGGTGCCGGACGGACGCGTCGCGGGATCGTTCGACGCCGAGGCGGTGCTCGACACCCGTGACCTCCAGACCCTCGCGCGATTCATGATCGACAACAAGGAGCCGCTGGAGAGCCTGCTCGGGTGCGAGGTCCGCGCCGACGTCCTGAAGAAGCCGGCTCAGCAGCTGGGGCAGGTGCTTGGCCTCCACGGGCTCGCCCACACCGGGGCCGGAACCCTGAAGATCTCGGGCCGGAAGATCCGCCGCTACCGGCTCGACGCGACCGCCCTGTCCGCGATGGAGGGGATCGTGGCCCGGCGGGAGCGGAAGAAGGGCTGGGCGTTCCTGGTCGACCGCTACGGGCCGCACATGGACCCGTCGGACGCCGATGATTGGAGCGAGGCCGAAGCGGAGATCGCGCGCGCGGCCGAGTTCGTGCGGGGGGACAACGGGGACAGTACAGGGAGAGGAGAAAAATGATCTCTAAAGAAATCCCCGCGTTGTCCCCACCACCGCTCGTCAGGGGGGACAACGGGGGCATTACAGGACGAGGGGAAAGATGATCTCTATAAAAATTGCCCCGTTGTCCCCGCCGCGAGGGGGGCAGGGTCGGGAGCGGGGAGGGGGGCGCCCACTCTCCCGGACCGCGAGCCTGCAGCCGGAGGCACCATCCTGCGGATTGCGACGATCCACTCTGATCCTCCAATCAGGAGCAGGGGAGGGGGCGGGTGCCGATCCCGCCCCTCGTCCCCGCCCCAAAGGCAAACGAACACCCCAGCCGCCCCGCGCCGGCTCCAAGATTCCGGCCGTCCTCCTTTCTCGAGCTGACCGCGTCCCCCGATGAGCCGCAGCTGCCCCTCTCGCGATGCCGGGCTGTTCCCGTCCGAGGCCGAGATCGCGCGGCGGCTCAGCCAGACCCCGCAGGAGTGGGCCGCCAAGGCCAAGGTGCTCGAGCGTGACGGGTTGCCCCGCGTCGACCCCCTGATGGGCGGAAGGTTCTGGCCGGCGGTCCGCGCGTACTTCCTGGCGCGGTACGGTCTTGCCGGTGCCGAGGCGCTCGCGCCCGACGGCCCGGAGAACCTCGATGCCCTCTGACCGCAACACGCCCGGCCTCAAGGTCCGACGCAATCCGGGCAGGACGCGGGCGCCGACCTCGACCACATCCGCGCGGCCGCGGCGCACGCGCAGGCCGGGACGACGCAGCGCTACTCGCGGGGCGCGGTGGGCAAGTCGCGACGGGTCGCCGAACTGCGGGTCGCACACCGATAATCTTCGCAACTCGGTGATGCGCGAGGTCCCACTCATGGCGCAGCTGAGCCACTCGTTGCGCCGATCTCCAATGGGTGAGAATTGACCCGAAGCGGCCCCTCGCGGCGCGTGTCGGGAACGTCCGGTTGCGAGGGTTTTCCGGACATTTGATTTCCTGACACGGTTTCCTGACATCGGCCGCCACATGGGACTCTCGCGTCAGGCGCGTCAGCCGGAGCCGCCGTCCGACCTGTAAGGAATCCGTCGTTTTCTTTACACATAACAATCGACTGGCGGCACCAATAGGGGTTGCATGGTCGCAAACCATCTCTGGGCCGTCGTACTCGGCACCTTCCTGCTGCGTCCGAGTGTCCCTCAGAGCCGGACTCAAAAGTTCACGTTGGATAGCAGCACCTTGCGAGCCATCGTGACATCAGCCGGATGCTGGCGATGAAGGCCCACGCAGCGGAACTCGCGGTGGTTTTCTCCCGGTCCTTCGCGAGGCGCCGGCAGCGGCCAAGCCAGGCGAACGTTCGTCCGACCACCTATCTGCGCGGGAGAACCGCGAAGCCCTCTGCGGTGTCGGATCACTGGATGATCGCGATGGTCCAGACGCCCTGGCCGCGAAGCGCCGCGCGCAGCTTGTCACCCGCATAGCCGCCATCGGCGAAGATCTGGCACAGCGAGGGAAAACGGGAGCGGATCGCCTTCAGCAGAGCCGGGGCTCCGTCGCGATCCTGCACGTCGGCCCCGTGAACGAGGACGAAGAGCATCAGCCCGAGCGTGTCGGTCACGATGTGGCGCTTGCGGTCTTTGATCGTCTTGCCCACAGCGTAACCCGCCAGCCCTCCGCTCTCGCTGGTCTTCACACTCTGGCTGTCGATGACGCCCGCGGTGGGGCTGGCCTCCCGCCCTTCCAACTCCCGCGTGCTCAGGACCAAAAGGTGGTTGATCGTCTCCCAAAGACGGCTGTCCCGCCAGCTGTAGAGGTAGCCCTGCACCGTTGATCGGGGCGGAAAATCCTTGGGCAGCATCCGCCATTGGCAGCCACCGCAGGCGATGGAGAGGATGGCGTCCATTACCGCCCGCAGATCGGTCGTGCGCGGCCCCCCTCCCGACTTGGGTGGGGGCAACAGGGGCGCAATCACGGCCCATTCCCGATCCGTCATGTCACCCGGATAGCGAGCAGACGAACGCTGATGGTGGCGGCGAGCCGCATCATCCCAGGCCATCGGATCCTCCGCCTCTCTGTCGGGCGGAGGGATCACAACCCATTGAGATCACTCAACTCCGTTTCGGCCCGGCTCTGACGGCCCTCCGAATCTCGGTCCGGCCAAAGCGTAAGCCTCCGAATATGCACCAGATGCACCCTGAAGATCGGCTGCAGGTACTTTATCCGTAGCAAACTGAACGCGATGATGTCTTCGGTGGCGAGCTCGCTCCCGATGCTGCCTGATTGATTTGGAAGCTATTTGTAATTCGATTTTTGCTGAGCAGGTCCCACACATCCAGATCGGTGTTGTAAACAGCGTACAGGGCGTGCGATCAGGATCGAAAAAGCCTCACCTGCGTCTGCATGGTTGTTGCGGATCGCCTTGGAGGCCGCCGACGGTGCTCCTGTGCCGGCGTAGCCGACGACTGGAGAGCTGCCCGACGCGTCAGAAGCCCCCATAGCTGGGCTACGCTTGCAGATCCCCTGACAAATCATTAATTGACCATACGGACAAATTTTTTGGTATCTGCGGGGATCCGCCATGGGCGGAGACGGGTTCGCTCCATGCCCTGCGAGTAGGGCTGGACGGGCTGGTCGACACGGATGAGGCAACATGGCTCGCACGCGCGCTCAGGACTACGACCTTAAACGACAGACAATCCTACACAAGTCGGCGGAACTCTTCGCTCAGTTTGGCTATTCTGGCACCTCGATCGCCATGATTGCAGAGGCCTGTGGCGTGTCCAAGGCCCTGCTCTACCACTATTATCATGATAAAGAGGCAGTGCTCTTCGACATCCTGTCATCACATCTCGAGCAGCTCATTGAGGTGGTGGAGTCTGCCCTTGAGACCGCGCCTGAGGTCAGTCGCATCTATGCTATCGCGGCTGCGCTGCTCGAGGCGTATCGCGATGCCGATGCTGAGCACCAAGTCCAACTTGCGAACCTCAAGCTGCTACCCGCCGAGAAACAAGAGGTGCTGCGTGGTATGGAGCGCCGGCTCGTCACCTATTTGTCCGATGCCATCGCGGAGGCAGTGCCCGAGATCGGTCGCGGACCGCTGCTCAAGCCCGTTACCATGTCAGCCTTCGGGATGATTAATTGGCATTATCTCTGGTTTCGCGACGGCAAGGGCCTCTCTCGCGCCGATTACGCCCGCCTCGTAGCGGAGTTGATTACGACTGGTGCAGCAGGAGCCGCCGAGGCTCTCGCAGCGCCCATCCCTGCCAGTCGGATGACAGTGCCACCACGTCCCGCTGCGGCGGTCAGCCGCCGGAAGACGCCAGCCCCTGGTGAAGTCTAAGCCGAAGGGGGCTCAGCGCTCCGCAGCACGAGGGCGGCGCAAGCCGGAGTAGTAGGCTCTTCTCGCCCCTGCATGTCTCGCTACGACAATGAGCTTTTCGACAAAGCATTTCGTACCAACAGCAAAGGCCCGGCATGAGCCGGGCCTTGTCGACTGTCAGTACCAGAGAGCCTTGTCTACCTGCCTCCCGGAGAAGAACAAGAGAATATTCAACCTTTTGGTCGGCGGTCGATGATGCGCTTTGCCTTGCCGGTGGCGGAACGCTCGATGCCGCCAGGCGCATGCAACTCAATGCGAGTCGTGATGCCGATCGTGTCCTTGATTCGGGCGAGAATACGCTGAGCGCAGACATCGAGATCGGCGCTGGCATGGGCGTCCTCGCGGACCTCGGCATGGACGGTCATCTCGTCCATGCGGCCCTCACGCGTGAGCTCCAGCTGGTAATGCCCTGAGCAGGGCTCGATTGCCAGCAGGATTTCCTCGATCTGAGTCGGGAAGACGTTGACGCCGCGCAGGATGATCATGTCGTCCGAGCGCCCGGTGATCTTCTCCATGCGCCGCATGCCGGGCCGAGCCGTACCCGGAAGAAGGCGTGTGAGGTCCCGCGTGCGATAACGGATGATGGGAAAGGCTTCCTTGGTGAGTGAGGTGAAGACGAGCTCGCCCTTCTCACCATCGGGCAGCACCTCGCCAGTCTCTGGATCGATCACCTCTGGCAAGAAGTGGTCCTCCCAGATGTGAAGGCCGTCCTTGGTCTCCACGCATTCCTGCGCCACTCCCGGGCCGATCACCTCGGACAGGCCATAGATGTCGGTAGCATCCAGGGCGAAGTCACGCTCAATCTCCTCACGCATGGCGTTGGTCCACGGCTCGGCGCCAAAGATGCCGAACTTCAGGGACGAGGCGCGCGGATCAAGGCCGGCTTTCGTGAAGCCGTCGAGAAGCGCGAGCATATAGCTTGGCGTCACCATGATGGCGTCGGGTCGGAAGTCGTTGATCAGCTGGACCTGTCGATCGGTCATGCCGCCTGACATGGGCACTACAGTGCAGCCCAGCCGCTCTACGCCGTAGTGCGCACCGAGACCTCCGGTGAACAGGCCGTAACCGTAGGCCACGTGCACCATCATGCCAGGTCGCACGCCCGCCGCGCGGATGGAGCGAGCCACTACGTCGGCCCACATGTCGATGTCAGCCGCAGTATATCCCACAACGATGGGTTTGCCGGTGGTGCCCGAGGAGCCGTGGATTCGCATCAACTTCTCGCGCGGCACGGCGAACATGTTGAATGGGTAGTTGTCCCGCAGATCGGTCTTGACCGTGAAGGGAAACTTGGCGAGATCCGAGAGATCTCGCAGGTCGGACGGGTGGACGCCTGCCTCATCGAACTTCCGCCTGTAGAACGGCACGTTCTCGTAAGCATGGCGCAGTGACCAGGCGAGACGGTCCCGCTGCAGGGACAGGATCTGATCTCGCGACGCGCGTTCTGCCGAATCAAGCCCGCCTTTGATCGTTCGCCCTAAAGAAGATGATGAATCAGACATGGCTGTCCTCCCTTCACTATTAAGCTGATGATGCAGTACTTTATTCTTCCGGTGCGCCTGCTGGAGGGGCGATAACAGCGCCTCCGATGGTACGGGAATGCCCGCGAAACTGCGCGATTACGACGTCGTCTTGCGTCACCGCAACGTCGTAGATGCCGGATCGGCCGAGACGGGCGACTTCCCGTGCCACGGCCACGAGCCGTCCTCCGCAGGTGCCGGGGCGAAGGAAGGTGATGGAGCAGTGCGCCGCGACTGTGCGCTCATCATAAGTGTTACAGGCGAAGGCGAAAGCGCTGTCGGCCAGGGCAAAGATGAAGCCTCCGTGGGCCGAACCATGGCCGTTGGTCATGCGCTCGGTGAGCGTCATCGCGAGCGTCGCCGTGCCGGGGCCGACTGCCAGGATCTCAATCCCGAGCCCCTGGCTGGCAAGGTCCGTCGCCCACATCGCCGCCGCGCACAGGCGCGCTGTCTCCTGAGCCGAACGGAGCAGAGTAGGCGTGCTCATGAGCACCACCCCAAGAAGCAGGCAGACCGCTTTTCTATGAAGGCGGTGACGCTCTCGCGGCAAACCGGCGTGTAACCCGCCTCGCGCTGCGGGTCGAGATCGTGATCCCCGTTCGCAGCATCGTCGAGTACTGCGGCCATGGCCCGGCTCAGCTCTTCATTGAAGGAGTTGAGGCGGTCGGGACAGTTGAGCGTCAGCTCCGTCCAGCCGTCATGATGCGTCACGAGAAGCGATGGATCCACGTCGACCTCCCTGTCCGGGCTCCTCGGAGGAGTTTTTAATTTACCGATCATTCGGTTAATAATAGCGGAAGAGACACGGCTGTCAATGCCTATGGAGACCGCACCACTCTTTCCTTTTCAAATATTAGACCAGGATCGAGAGCAAATACGTCAACTCCTGGTGTCCAGTTCGCGTCGCCTATCGCTCGGTATTAGATGCAGCAACCAAGCAGAACTCCGAGATAAAATGCAGAGCCACGCTAAAGACAGGCGCGGCCCTGCTCAGGGCATAACTCACTGTCCGACCAAAACGGGGGGAGCGTTATCCAGTTTTATCTTTGTCTTCTGGACCGGCGGAATCTGATGCCTGACCATCCAGAGCCCGGTCAGTACGCAGACCATGGCTACGCCAAGCATCGTGAAATAGGCCGATGCACCGCCAGCCGTGATCACCGCAGCTCCAGCAAACGCGCTCAGGATCGCCCCCAGTCGCCCAACTGCAAGCGTCGCAGCTGTGCCGGTGGCCCGCACATTGGTAGGATACACGTGGGCGCATAGGGCATAGATGATGCACTGCACGGTGGTCACGAACAATCCGTGCACTCCAACCCCAAAGATTAGGACATTCGTGTTTTGGGTGGGGTTCACCCCGATCAGCAGGAGTGCGCTGAGTGCGCCGCCCGCGCTGAACACCGCCAGCGGCCAGCGAGAACCGAAACGGGCAACTGCAGCTGCGCAGAGCAAGGCGCCGCATACGCCTCCCAGATTGTAGGCGGTCAATCCAGAACCGGCCACGCTCGCACTGAGCCCCTCGTTGGCCAACATGGTCGGCAGCCAGCTGAATGCACTGTACACGGCCAACAGGCATGCAAAGGTCGCGAGCCAGAGGGCAATTGTGTCGCGTCGGCGCCCCTCTTCGAACAGAGCGCGCAAACCAGCATCTTCCTCGACCTTTTCTTCCCTGCTGTCGATGAACGTCGACCCTGCCGACACAGGGCGGGACATGCGTCCGAGTAGCCTGATCAACTCGGGCCAACGGGCATGGTGGTGAGCCAAAAAGCGAGGAGACTCCGGTAGACGAAAAAACAGCACTAAAGCGAGAAGGAGCGGGATCGTACCGCCTATCCAGAATAGACCGCGCCAGCCGAACGCTGGGAGAATAAAGCTTGCGAATACTCCGCTGAGCATGCCGCCCAGCGGGAAGCAAACGATGGTAGCTGTGATGGCTATCGTTCGGCTTCGGGCAGGGGTGTACTCCGCCGTCATGGTGGTCGAGGTCGGAAGCGCGCCACCGATCCCGAGCCCCGCGACGAACCGAAGCGCAGCCATCATCCAAAGGTTCTCGGAGAAGCCGATAGCGCAGGTCGCTAAACTGAATAGCAAGACACTGCAGATGACACCCATGCGCCGTCCAAAATGGTCGGCCAACATCCCTGCGCACGCACTTCCGATCGCCATGCCGATGAGGCCGGACGCCACCACAGGCGCAAAATCACCCCGAGTTACGTTCCATTCTTTGATGATGAGGGGGATCGCAAATCCGATGAGTTGGCCATCAAAGCCATCTGCCACAATTGCGAGCGCGGCCAGAACAACCACTATCTTCTGCATCGTTGTCCAAGGGCCGTCATCGAGGATCTGGCCGATGTCCACCCTCTGCTCCTGAGAGTTATAGGTCACAGCCATTGCAGCACCCCCTGTTCAGAACGAGCTAGAAGGCCGGTTGGGGGCTGGCCGCACACCATTTCAGGTGGAGCCCCATTGGTTGGCAGAGACATCCATCACCTCCCTCGTTAAGCGATGTTTATGAGCGCCGCCCCGAGAAGCGGGCCGGCCGCTTCTCCATGAAGGCGGTGACACCCTCGCGGTAATCCGGCGTGCGACCCGCCTCGCGCTGCAGGTCGCGCTCGAGGTCGAGTTGTGCATCGAGCGTATTGCCGGCCGAGGCATTAAGCGCCGCCTTGGCCAACGCGAGGCCCTGCGTCGGCTGGGTGGCGAGGTGGGCGGCGAGCGCCCGAGCCTCCGGGAGCAGAGCCACATCGTCCACCGCCCGCCAGATGAGACCCCAACTCTCGGCCGTCTCCGCGCTCACCGGCTCGGCAAGCAGGGAAACTGCGCGCGCGCGGGCCTCGCCGATCAGGCGCGGCAGGAAGAAGGTGCCGCCGGAATCCGGCACGAGGCCGATCTTGGCGAAGGCCTGAATAAACTTGGCCGAGCGCGCGGCCAGCACAATGTCGCAGGCGAGCGCAAGGTTTGCGCCCGCGCCCGCGGCGACTCCGTTCACCGCGCATACGACAGGCTTGCGCAATCCGCGGAGCCGCCGGACCAGGGGGTTGTAGAAGGTCTCGATCGTGTAGCCGAGATCTGGGGGACCATCGGCGCTGACGCGCTCGCCGAGATCCTGCCCCGCACAGAAACCACGGCCGGCCCCCGTGAGAAGGACCGCGCGACAGGCGTCATCTTCTGCGTCATCTAGCGCCGCGGCGAGCGCCCGGCTCAGCTCTTCATTGAAGGAGTTGAGGCGGTCGGGACGGTTGAGCGTCAGCTCCGTCCAGCCGTCATGATGCGCCACGAGAAGCGATGGATCCACGTCGGCCTCCCTATCCGGGCTCCACAATGAGGGTGGAAGCCTCTTGCATTAACCGATCGACCGGTTAATGATAGCCGAAGTGGCACGGGTGTCAACGTCGTTGAAGACCGCGTCGTACTCGGGAGGAATGTCGTGGACGATCTGTTTCAGGCTCACGCCGCGCTGCTCGATGCGGCGGTTGCTGCGTCACGCCGTCGAGAGTTTTGGTCGGCTTTCCCCGAGCATCCGAAAGCCTATCCTGGCTCGGCCCCGGCCGAGGGACAGGCGGCCTTCGAGGCCCTGAAGAATCGCCCTTTCGAGCTTGCGCGCGATGAGCAGGATGAGCTGCGCGGCTGCTGGGTCGGCGAGGAAGTGTCTCCCTTCGGTATGCGGCTCGGCATCACTTATCGCTCACAAGCTGCGGATGATCTCGTTGCGGCGGCTCAGAGGGCGCATGCAGCCTGGTCGGAAGCGTCGGTGGAGCAGCGCGTCGGCGTCACACTCGAGATCCTCGTACGCCTGAACGCGGCGAGCTTTCTGATCGCCCAGGCGGTGGAGCATACGACCGGACAGGCTTCCGCCATGGCCTTCCAGGCCGGAGGGCCTCACGCGCAGGACCGGGGGCTCGAGGCCGTCGCCTACGCGTATGCGGAAATGACGCGCGTCCCCGAGGCCGTCCGTTGGGAGAAACCGATCGGGCGGTCGTTCATCCGCCTCGACAAGAATTTCTTCGTCGTGCCCCGTGGTATCGGGCTCATCATCGGCTGCGCCACTTTCCCGACTTGGAATAGCTACCCGGCCCTCTTTGCGAACCTTGCGACTGGCAATGCTGTCATCGTGAAGCCGCACCCGGCCGCGATTCTGCCACTCGCTTTAACCGTGAAGATTGGGCGCGAGGTGCTCGCTGGGCAGGGCTTCGATCCCGACGTGCTCCAGCTCGCGCCGGACACGACAGAAGCTCCGCTCGCGAAAATTCTGGCGACGCACGCGGCCATCGACATCGTCGATTTCACAGGTTCTTCAGCCTTTGGCAGCTGGCTACGGACCAACGTGACGGACAAGCTCCTGTTCACCGAAGAGGCGGGCGTGAACACGATCGTCATCGCCTCGACAAATGCCTTCTCGGCGATGTGCCAGAACATCGCTTTCTCCCTGTCCCTCTATAGCGGACAGATGTGCACTGCGCCTCAGACCATTTTTGTTCCAGCGTCTGGGATCTCGACTGACGAGGGGCACAAGAGCTTCGAGGCGGTGGCCGCGTCGATCGCAGGCGCTATCGATGCGCTGCTCTCAGATCCGGTTCGTGCAGGTGCGGTGCTCGGAGCGATCCAGAGTCCGGAAACCCTCACGCGTATCGAAGCGGCGCGTACCCTTGGCAGGGTCGTGCGTGACAGCTCAGCCCTACCGCTCGAGAGGGCTCGGACTGCAACACCGCTCCTGATCTCGCTCGATGCGTCCGAGGCCACTCCTGCGCTTGAAGAATGGTTCGGGCCGATCGCCTTCATCGTCGCGGTGCACGACGCCGAGGAAGGCATTGCGCGGGCGAGCGCCGCAGCCCGCACCAAGGGCGCGATCACGGCCGCGCTCTACAGCACGGACGAGGCGCAGATCGCGAGGGCGATCCCGTCGTATGCCCGAGCAGGTGTCGCGCTCTCTGTGAATTTAACAGGCGGGATCTACGTCAATCAAAGTGCAGCCTTCAGTGACTATCACGTTACGGGCGCCAATCCCGCCGGAAATGCCTGCCTGACCGACACTGCCTTCGTAGCTGGGCGCTTTCGCGTCGTATGTGTTCGTCGTCCGGCTGCCGCCTGAATTCCGCTTCCAAGGAGAGCACCATGTCTCACGCCTATATTTGCGATTTCGCCCGCACGCCCATCGGCCGCTATGGCGGCGCGCTCAAGGACGTTCGCGCCGACGACCTCGCGGCCTATCCGATCCGCGTGCTGAAGGAGCGCAACCCGGGTATCGACTGGGAGGCGGTGGACGACGTGGTGCTCGGCTGCGCCAACCAGGCCGGGGAGGACAACCGGGACGTCGCTCGCATGGCGGCGCTGCTCGCCGGCCTGCCAGTGAGCGCACCGGGGACAACGGTCAACCGGCTGTGCGGCTCGGGCCTCGACGCGGTCGGCATCGCCGCCCGTGCCATCATGACGGGCGATGCGGACCTCATGCTGGCGGGCGGCGTGGAGAGCATGACGCGTGCGCCCTTCGTGATGGGCAAGGCGACGGAGGCCTTCTCCCGCCAAGCGGAGGTGTTCGACACCACCATCGGCTGGCGCTTTGTGAACCCGCTGATGAAGGCTCAGTACGGCATCGATTCCATGCCCGAAACCGGCGAGAACGTCGCCGAAGAGTTCCGGATCTCGCGACAGGACCAGGACCTCTTCGCTCTTCGCTCGCAGCAGCGCGCAGCGGCGGCCCAGGCCGAGGGGTTCTTCGACCGCGAGATCGTGGCTCTGGAGGTGAAGGGCAAGAAGGGGGCGGTGATCCGGGTAGATCGGGACGAGCATCCGCGCCCCGACACCACGCTGGAGCAGCTGGCGGCCCTGAAGACCTCGTTTCGCAAGGAGGGCGGCACCGTAACGGCCGGCAACGCCTCCGGCGTGAATGACGGGGCCGGTGCCCTCATCCTTGCTTCAGAAGAAGCCGCACGGAAGTATGGCCTCACGCCGCGGGCGCGGGTGGTGTCCGTCGTGCAGGCGGGCGTGCCACCGCGCATCATGGGCATCGGGCCTGCCCCGGCCACCCGCAAGCTCCTCGCGAAGAATGGACTCTCTCTGAGCGAGATCGACCTGATCGAGCTCAACGAGGCGTTCGCCTCACAGGCCCTGGCGGTATTGCGCGAGCTCGGGCTGCCGGACGATGCGGAGCACGTGAACCCTCACGGCGGAGCCATCGCGCTAGGCCATCCGCTCGGCATGTCGGGGGCGCGGCTCGCAATGACGGCCGTGAGTGCGCTCGAGGTCCGCGGCGGCAAGCGCGCGGTCGCCACGATGTGCATTGGCGTTGGACAGGGGATCGCCGCCCTCATCGAGAGGGTGTGAGCGTGAGTACCTCGACATCTCCCGTCCAGGTCCACCGCCACGGGACGGTGGCGGTGATCACCATCGATCACCCTCCGGTGAATGCCCTGTCGCAGGCGGTGCGGCAGGGCCTCCTCGCTGCCGTGCGCAAGCTCGATGCCGATTCCTCTGTTACGGCATTGGTGATCACTGGCGTTGAGGGCCGCTTCATCGCGGGTGCCGACATCCGCGAGATGAACCAGCCTCCGGGCGAGCCGCTCCTGCCCGACGTCGTCGCGGCGATCGATGCTTGTACCAAGCCGCTGATCGCGGCCATCGGCGGCCCGGCTCTGGGCGCGGGCTTAGAGATCGCGCTCGCTTGCGATGCGCGTCTCGGTGGACCCGCGGCGCAACTCGGCCTGACCGAAATCAGGCTCGGTCTCATCCCGGGAGCGGGGGGGACGCAGCGCTTGCCGCGCCTCGTCGGCGTGGCCCGGGCGGTGTCGCTCATTGGCGAAGGTCGCGTGCTGAAGGCGCCGGAGGCCCACGACCTTGGTCTGTTGGACGAGGTGGTGACGGGAGACCTCCTGGTCGCTGCCCTCGAACGAGCGCCGCACGTGGCCAAACGCCGCGTCTCGGAGCTTCCCGTTCCGCGGGGTGATGCGGCCGCGGAGGCGCTGGCCTTCTCCCGCGCACGGAAAGCGGCGAAGAGTGTTCCGGCGATCGAGGCCGCGATCCGGGTGATCAGCGCCGCGCATGAAGGCGATTTCGCCTCCGGCCTTGCTCAAGAGCGCGCTGCCTTTCTTGCCTTGCGAGGGAGCTCGGAAGCGCGCGCTCTGCGCCATCTCTTCTTCGCCGAGCGCGAGGCCGGCAAAGTCCCAGGAATGGCGGAGGCGGTTGCGCGTCACGTGGCCATGGTCGCGGTGATCGGCGCCGGGACGATGGGCGCGGGCATCGCGGTCGCCCTCGCCGACGCCGGTCTGCCTGTGATGCTGGTCGAGCGCGACGACACGGCGGCTTCGGCCGGGCTCAGCCGGGTTCGCGACCTCTACGAGCGACAGGTGAAGAGTGGTCGCATTTCGGAAGCGGATGTGGCGGAAAGACTCGGTCGCATCCTTCCAACGTCGGATTGGAGCTGTCTTGCCGCTGCCGACCTCATCGTCGAGGCCGCCTTCGAGGACATGGCAGTGAAGGCGGATATTTTTCGCCGCCTCGACGCTGTCGCGAAGAGCGGCGCGGTGCTCGCCACGAACACCTCCTACTTGGACCTCGACGCGATCGCGGCTGCCACTTGCCGCCCGCAGGACGTGGTGGGGCTGCATTTCTTTGCTCCCGCCCATGTCATGAAGCTCCTCGAGGTGGTGCGTGGCAGGGCCACTGCACCCGAGGTGATCGCCACCGCACTCACCCTCGCGAGGAGGGCAGGCAAGCAGCCCGTGGTGGCTGGGAATTGCGACGGCTTCATCGGGAACCGCATCTATGCAGCCTATCGGCGCCATGCGGAGTACCTTGTCGAAGACGGGGCGGCTCCCGATGCCGTCGATGCAGCGCTCGAGGCCTACGGCTTTGCCATGGGCATCTTCACCGTGTCCGATATGTCCGGCCTCGACATCGCCTTCGCCATGAGGAAGCGCCGAGCTGCGACCCGTGACTCTCGCGAGCGTTACGTCGCGATCCCGGACCGCCTGTGTGAGCTCCAGCGCCTCGGGCGGAAGACGAATGCAGGGTGGTACGCCTATGATGCAGCGGGACGGAAATCCGTCGATCCGTTGGTCACGCAGCTGATCGCTGCGGCGCGTGCGGAGAAGGGCATCGTTCCCCGTACCTTCACGGCTTTGGAGATCCAGAACCGCCTTCTTGCGGTCATGGCCAATGAGGGTGCGAAAGCCCTCGCGGAGGGTGTCGCGCTGCGCGCCTCCGACATCGATGTCGTGTTCGTCAATGGCTACGGCTTCCCACGCACCAAGGGCGGACCGATGTGGGCTGCCGACCAGATGGGACTGCCGCGCGTCCTCGCAGAGATGAAAGCGGCTCAGGAGGCGGGTGGCTCTGGCTCGGAGCCTGCGCCCCTCCTCGTCGAGCTGGCGCGCACAGGTCGCAGCTTCGCCGACTGGCACTAGGGAAGGACAATTCAGATGACTCGTATCCTCAACAGCTACGCCCTCGATCGCTGGTTCGTCCCGGAGGAGGGGCTCGTCGACATTCCGAGTGCCATCGACGGACGGATCGTGGCGCGCTCCTCCACGCGGGGGCTCGATATGGCAGCCATGGTGCACCACGCCCGGACCGTCGGCGGTCCGGCCTTGCGTGCGCTCACCTTTCACGAGCGTGCCGACCGGCTTCGCGCGCTCGCTACCCACCTGACCGCCCACAAGGACGCGCTCGCGGAGCTTGCCGCCGACACGGGCGCCACCAAGCGCGACAACGCCTTCGACATCGACGGAGGTATCGGCACCCTGTTCGCCTATGCATCGCGTGGGCGGCGGGAGCTGCCGGCCCAACGCTTCGTCGTGGACGGCGGGCCTGAGCCCCTCTCCAGGGGCGGCTCGTTCCTGGGAATGCACGTCATGACACCGCTGCGCGGCGTCGCCGTGCACGTCAACGCCTTCAACTTCCCTTGCTGGGGCATGCTGGAGAAGCTCGCCCCCTCCATCCTCGCCGGGGTGCCTGTTATCACCAAACCAGCCACCGCAACCGCCTACGTTGCTGAAGCAGTGGTGCGCCTGATCGTGGAGGCGGACGTCCTGCCGAAGGGCGCGCTCCAGCTCCTGTGCGGGTCGGCCGGCGACCTGCTCGACCACCTCGCCGGGCAGGACGTCCTCTCCTTCACCGGGTCGGCTGCGACCTCACAGGTCCTGCGCGACCACCCGGCGGTCTCGCGCCAAGCGGTGCGCTTCATCGCCGAGCGGGATTCCCTTAACGCCGCAGTGCTCGGGCCCGATGCGGCGGAGGGCACGCCGGAGTTCAACCTCTTCGTCAAAGAGGTCGTCCGCGAGATGACGGTGAAGGCGGGCCAGAAGTGCACCGCCATCCGCCGCGTCATCGTCCCGCGCGCGTTGGAGCCGGCCGTCATCGGTGCGCTCAAGGCGCAGCTCGCCGCGGTGCCGGTTGGCGATCCCCGCCGGGAGGACGTGCGCATGGGCCCGCTCGCGAGCCTGAGCCAGCGCGCCGCCACGCGTGAGGCCGTTGCGGAGATCGCTCGGGAGGCGGAGATCGTCTTCGGGGATCCCGAGACCGTCACGGCGATCGGCGCGGACCCTGAGGCCGGGGCGTTCATGGCGCCGGTCCTGCTGCGGTGCCCGGATCCCCTGCGGGCCGTCGCGCCCCACGCGGTGGAGGCGTTCGGTCCGGTAGCCACGGTGATGGCCTATGACGACCTCGACGACGCGGTGGCCCTGGTGGCGAAGGGGGAGGGCAGTCTCGTCGCCTCGGTGGTCACGGCTGACCCCGAGGTCGCCGAGAGCCTCGTGTTCGGCATCGCCGCCCACCACGGCCGCGTGCACGTGCTCGATCGCGACTGCGCCAAGGAATCCACGGGCCACGGCTCGCCCCTGCCGGGTCTCGTGCACGGTGGACCCGGCCGGGCTGGCGGCGGGGAGGAACTCGGCGGCCTGCGCGGCGTCTTCCACTACTTGCAGCGCACGGCGGTTCAGGGCTCGCCTGCGCGGCTCTCGGCCCTGACCCGCACATGGCTCTCGGGCGCCCCGGCGCCCGTCACGGCCGAGCATCCCTTCCGGCGCGACTACGACGCGCTCGCTGTCGGGGACACGGTCGAGACGCCCTCGCGGGTGATCACGCTCGACGACATCGAGCACTTCGCCAGCTTCACGGGCGACACCTTCTACGCCCACATGAACGAGGAGGCCGCCAAGGCCAATCCCTTCTTCCCCGGCCGCGTCGCGCACGGCTACCTCATCCTGTCCTTCGCGGCCGGCCTGTTCGTGGATCCGGCTCCGGGACCGCTGCTGGCCAATTACGGGCTCGACAACCTGCGCTTCCTCAAGCCGGTCTCACCGGGCGACGCGATCCGCGTGCGGCTCACCGTCAAGCAGAAGCAGCCCGCCCGCAAGCCCGAGTACGGTGAGGTGCGCTGGGACGTGGAGGTCTTCAACCAGGACGGCGAGACGGTGGCGCGCTACGAGCTTCTCACCATGAGCGCGCGAAACACGGCCGGCGGTCGCGCGGCCGCGTGAGCGGCCCGCTGGTCCTGATCGTCGCGGCGAGGGGCCGTCCGGCCAGTGGGCGCTGCCGCCCCTCGCCTCCCGATTGTGCGACTAGTGGCTGAAACCTGACGGTTGAGTCCATCAGATGCCGGGAGGGGGGCGGATCAGCGGTCTGCCTGCGAGGCTAGCGGGATGCTCAACGGCATCTCGATCACGCTCACCGCCCCCGACCGTGCCAGCCTCGAAGCCCTGGTCGCGGACCGGAACATGCCCCAGAAGCACGTCTGGCGCGCCCGGATCGTGCTGATGAGCGCTGGGGCTCGGGCACGCACGCGACCATGCGCGAGGCGGGCGTGTCCAAAACCGCCGTCTGGCGCTGGCCGGAACGCTTCATGCGGGAGGGTGTAGGGGGTCTGTTGCGCGACAAGACCCGGCCCTCCCGCATCCCGCCGCTCGGACCGGAGGTGGCCGAGCGCATCATCATCCTGACCCAGGCCGACCCGCCCGGCGAGACGACGCACTGGACAGCTGCCGCCATGGCCGAGGCGGCGGGGATCTCGGTCTCGTCCGTGCAGCGGATCTGGCGCAGGCCCGGCCTGCAGCCGCACCGTATCCGGCAGCTCAAGCTCTCCACCGACCCGGCTTTCGCCGAAAAGCTGCGCGACGTAGTCGGGCTCTCCGTCAATCCCCCGGCCCACGCCGTGGTGTTGTCGGTCGATGAAAAATCCCAGATCCAGGCACTCGCCCGCACCCAGGCTCCGCTGCCCATAAAGAAGGGCCGGCCTGAAACCCGCACCCACGACGACAAACGCCACGGCACCACGACACTATTTGCCGCGCTCAACGTGCTGGAGGGCAAGGTGATCGGCCGCACGGTCGAGGCGGCGGTCCCGGCCAGCAAGGTCGTGCACGCGATCCTGGACAACGATGCGGTCCACAAGCACCCGAAGGTGCGCGCCTGGCTTGAGCGCCACCCGCGCTGGACCTTCCACTTCACGCCGACCTCCGCCTCCTGGCTCAATGCCATCGGAGGCTTCTTTGCCAAACGCGCCAAGCGCCGGCTGAAGCGCGTGTGTTCGGCTCGTTGTCGAGGTGCAGGCGGCCATCAAGCGCTTCATCGCCGAGACCAACGGCAACCCGAAACCCTTCGTCTGGACTGCAGACCCCGACCGTATCATCCAAGCCGCCAAGCGTGGGCATCAAGCTTTAGACTCGAACCACCAGCGGTTTTGACGTAAGCCGCTCTGCCCATTCCGCTTCGGTCGAGGATCGAAGGCGTCGGCGAGGGCAGCGGACGATGATGTGCGCCGCGATCGCCCTTAAGGGGAGGTGATTTGAGCAAGGCGCGCAGAACCCTTTCGGACAGCAGCGGCGGAGCCCTGCTCTCGCGCCTGATCGAGAAGGTGCCGCTGCGCTCGGGCAGCTTCATCGTCACCCTGTACGGCGATGTGGTCGAGCCCCGCGGCGGCCGCCTGTGGATGGGCAACATCGTCGACACCTGCGAGGCGGTCGGGATCAGCGAGACGTTGGTGAGAACGGCGGTGTCCCGGCTCGTCTCCGCGGGCCAGCTGACAGGCGAGCGGCAAGGGCGCCGAAGCTTTTACCGGCTCACCGAGGCGGCGCGGCGCGAGTTCCTGTCGGCGGCCAGGATCCTGTTCGAGCCGCATGACGAGACGGGATGGCGGTTTGTCTGGCTCGATCCCGACCGGTCGGGCGAGGGCGGGCCGATGCTGGAGCAAGCGGGCTACGTCCGGCTCGGGCCGCAATGGTTCCTCGGGCCGGCCCATCAGGCACTCTCCGATCCGTCCCTCGCAATCTTCGAGGGCACGACCGCGGCGGCGGGGCCGGTGCTCCGGCGGCTCGCTGCGGCGCACTGGGACATCGCCTCCTTCAACGCGGCCTATGACGCCTTCCTCGCCGCCTTCGCTCCCGTCAGCGAGGCTCTCGCGAAGGGCGTTCGTCCCAGCGATGCGCAGGCCCTGCACCTCCGGCTGCTGCTCGTGCACACCTACCGCCTTGCGGCTCTGCGGGACGCCCGTCTTCCGGCCGAGACTCTGCCCCCCGACTGGAGCGGGCATCGCGCCCGCAGGCTGTTCGCCGACCTCTATCTGCGGCTCTCACCCGGAGCTGACCGTCACGTTGGGCACCACCTCCTCTCAGGCGAGAGCACGCTGCCCGCGGAATCCCCGGAAGTCTCGCGGAGGCTCACGGCGCTCGCACGGGTGCTCGACGGCGCCTGAACCGGCCGCTCGCGGCGGGCGATCCGGCGCGGCCGAATGTGTCACAAGAAATGGCGACACCCGTCTTGTTGTGTGATGCTTTCGGTGGTACATGATTGACCGAGCGGTCGGATTTTGCGGCGCGACAGGCCCGCACGGTGCGAAGGCCGTCATGAAGGCGGCCTCGAGGCATGGTGCGCCGAGTCCATCGGCGTTGGGCCGGCATTGCCCCCGCCATCGCACGCGTCTGATCAGGAGGATCTGGCATGTATGCTCAATTGGTGAAGACAGACAGCGACCGCATCCGAGGCGCCGACGAGATGTCTCCCGAGGAGCGGGCGTTCCAGGAGCGGATCGACCGGGGCGAGAAGATCGAGCCCAAGGAGTGGATGCCCGAAGGCTACCGCAAGACGCTCATCCGGCAGATCGGCCAGCACGCCCATTCGGAGATCGTCGGGCAGCTGCCGGAGGGCAATTGGATCACGCGAGCCCCAACGCTCGAGCGAAAGGCGATCCTGCTCGCCAAGGTGCAGGACGAAGCTGGCCACGGGCTCTACCTCTACTGCGCTGCCGAGACGCTCGGCGTCAGCCGCGACGAACTCATAGAGCTGCTGCACGCGGGCAAGATGAAGTATTCGTCGATCTTCAACTATCCAACGCTGACCTGGGCCGACATGGGCGCGGTGGGCTGGTTGGTCGACGGTGCGGCGATCATGAATCAGGTGCCATTACAGCGCACGTCCTACGGCCCCTACAGCCGCGCGATGATCCGCATCTGCAAGGAGGAGAGCTTCCACCAGCGGCAGGGCTACGACATCATGATGAAGATGGCGCGTGGCACGCCCGCGCAGAAGGCCATGGCGCAGGATGCGCTCAATCGCTTCTGGTATCCAGCGCTGATGATGTTCGGGCCGTCCGACAAGGACTCGGTCCATTCGGCGCAGTCCATGGCCTGGAAGATTAAGATGAACACGAACGACGAGCTGCGCCAGAAGTTCGTCGACCAGACCGTGCCGCAGGCCGAGTACCTGGGCCTGACGGTTCCCGACGAGAACCTGCGTTGGAACGAGGAGAAGGGCGGCTACGACTTCTCCGAGCCCGACTGGAGCGAGTTCTTCGATGTGATCGCGGGCAACGGGCCCTGCAACCGCGAACGGCTCGGCGCACGGGTAAAGGCCTGGGAGGATGGTGCTTGGTTCCGCGACGGCCTGAAGGCCTATGCGGACAAGGCCTCCGCACGCCGCTCTGCCGTGGCCATCGCGGCCGAATAGCAACGCAGTCGCGCGGCCAGCGCTGGGCAATCGGACCCAGCCGCCCGCCAACCCGGGACTCTGGAGGCAGCAAATGTCCAATGAATGGCCCTTGTGGGAGATCTTCATCCGCGGCCAGCACGGCCTGAACCACCGCCACGTGGGCAGCCTGCATGCCCCTGACGCCGAACTGGCGATCAAGAACGCTCGTGACGTCTACACGCGCCGCAACGAAGGCGTGAGCATCTGGGCGGTGCGGTCGAGCGACATCGCCGCTTCGAGCCCCAGCGACAAGGGGCCCCTGTTCGAGCCGTCGAACGCCAAAGTCTATCGGCACCCGACGTTCTACGCCATTCCCGAAGATGTGGGACACATGTGATGCCATCGCTGCCTGACATGACAACGCCCAACGTCGTCGCGCTCGCCGCCGCGGCCGCCGAGGCTACTCCGCCGCGGGTCTACAATGAGGCGTGCCCTGAGAAACGCGCCGCCCTGTTCGAGTTCCTCACCCGGATGGGCGACAACACCCTCGTCCTCGGTCACCGCCTGTCGGAATGGTGTGGCCATGCCCCGGTGCTGGAAGAGGACATCGCCCTTGCCAACCTCGCGCTCGATCTGATCGGACAGACCCAGTTCTGGCTGGGCCTCGCAGGCGAGGTCGAGGGCCTTGGACGAAGCGCCGACGACCTCGCCTTCCTGCGCGATGTCTGGGACTTCCGCAACGTCCTTCTGGTCGAGCGCCCGAACGGCGATTTCGGGCACACGATCATGCGCCAGTTCCTGTTCGATGCATGGCACATTGAGGCGTTGCGGGCGCTCACGCACTCGTCGGACGCGCGCATCGCCGGCATCGCCAGCAAGGCGATCAAGGAGGCATCCTACCACGTCGAGAGATCGGCGGATCTCGTCATTCGGCTCGGTGGCGGTACCGAGGAAAGTCACCGTCGGATGCAGCAAGCGCTTGACGAGCTGTGGACCTACACAGGCGAGCTGTTTCTGTCCGATTCGACCGACGTGGCCATGGCCGAGGCTGGCATTGCTCCCGATCCCGAGAGCCTCAAGGCCGCCTGGGACGCAACCGTCAGGTCGGTCCTCGCGGAGGCGACGCTCGCGATCCCCGCCACGGCCTATGTCCACAAGGGCGGGCGGCGTGGCGTTCATACCGAGCACCTGGGCCGCATGCTGGCCGAGATGCAGTTTCTCCAGCGCGCCTATCCCGGCGCGAGGTGGTAGGCCGCAATGAGTGTCCATACTCTCCCTGCAATTGACGAGATCTGGACCTGGCTCGCACAGGTGCCTGACCCTGAGATACCCGTGATCTCCGTCGTGGACCTTGGGATTATCCGCGACGTGGTTTGGGAGGATGACACTCTTATCGTGACGGTGACGCCCACCTACTCAGGCTGCCCTGCCACCTCGGCCATTAACCTCGCCATTGAGGCGGCCCTCCGTGCGCAAGGCATTGAAAAGTTAAGGTTGATTCGTTCGCTCTCGCCCCCTTGGACGACCGACTGGATCAGCATCGAGGGCCGCGAGAAGCTGCTGGCCTACGGCATTGCCCCGCCGATCGATGGTACCGCCGCGGACGGCCGCCTCGCTGGAAGGATTGACCGTCTCGCCAAGGGCTCGAACCTGGCGATCCGCTGCCCAAGATGCGGATCGTCCGAGACCGAGTTGATCAGCAACTTCGGATCGACGCCTTGTAAGGCTAGCCGGCGATGCACGGCCTGCCTGGAACCCTTCGATTACTTCAAGTGCATCTGATCATCTGGCAGTGACGCTCCATGGCACGCTTCTACCCTCTCGACGTCGCTGACGTCCGACGCGAAACCCGTGATGCGGTGGTGCTCACGCTGACGCCGCGTGATGGTCACGGTGCGCTGTTCGATTTCACGCAGGGTCAATACCTGACCTTCCGTCGCGAGTTTGATGGCGTCGAACTGCGCCGCTCCTACTCGATCTGCGCCGGCAAGGACGAGGGTGTCCTGCGCGTTGGCATCAAACGCGTTGAGGGCGGCGCGTTCTCGACCTGGGCCAACGAGGACCTGAAGCCTGGCGACGTGCTGGATGCGATGCCGCCGATGGGCGCCTTCCACACGCCCATCGAGCCCGACGTGGCGAAACATTATCTGGGCTTCGCGGGTGGCAGCGGCATCACGCCCCTGCTCTCCATCCTCAAGACCGTGCTCGCCCGCGAGCCGCTCTCGCGCTTCACGCTCGTCTACGCTAACCGGCAGGTCAACACGATCATGTTCCGGGAGGAGTTGGAGGATCTGAAGAACCTCCACCTCGGCCGCCTCTCCGTAATCCATATCCTTGAGAGCGAGACGCAGGAGATCGACCTCTTCACGGGCCGCGTCGACGCCCAGAAGTGCGAGATGCTGTTCCGGACTTGGATCGACCTGAACTCCGTCGATACCGCCTTCATCTGCGGGCCGGAGCCGATGATGCTCGCCATCGCAGCAGCGCTCCGGGAGCATGGACTGTCGGACAAGCAAATCAAGTTCGAGCTGTTCGCATCGAGCCAGCCCGGCCGGGCTAGGGCCCGCGCGGTGTCGGCGACCTCTGCGGCATCAGACGCGACCTGCGAGGCGACCGTAACGCTTGATGGCGCGACGCGCACGTTCCGCATGCCGAAGCAAGGCGAGAGTCTGCTGGACGCGGCGCTCGCGAACAGCATGGACGCGCCCTACGCCTGCAAGGCCGGTGTCTGCTCGACGTGCAGAGCTAAAGTGCTCGATGGCGAGGTCGAGATGATCACGAATCACGCGCTCGAAGATTACGAGGTGCGGCAGGGCTACGTCCTGACCTGTCAGTGCTACCCGATGACGGACAAGGTTGTCGTCAGTTTCGATCAGTGAACGAATCCGGGGGGTGTGCGTGTCTGATACAATGGAAATCGACGACTATCTCGCGCAAGGTGGCGTGCTAACGAGCCCCGCCAATACGCCGCCCCGCTACCGGGGCGAGCTGCTGCGACTGATGGCCACCTTCGTCGACAGCGAACTTGCAGGCTCCGCAGGATTCGCGGACGTCATCAACGACGCTCCGGGCCTCAAGGAGCGGATCGCGGCCGCGCGGATCGTTCTTGAGAAAACCGATCATGCGGAGCGTGTGCTCAACCTGATGGGCACGTTCGGAGCCGACACGGGGCGCTATGCGGTCCACCATCCCTGGGCTGCGCGCGTCGATCGTGAAGCCGATATCGGTGCGACCCGCCAAGGGACGGATATGCGCCTGTCGGTGTTCCACTACCCCCTACAGGGCTGGACCGACGCGGTTGTGATGAACGTGCTGATGGGGCAGGCTGTCGGAATTCAGCTTGAGGAATTCTCGCGCGTTTCCTATGCGCCACTGGCCGACGTCTTCCGCGAGATCGCGCCGCGTGAGGCGCGGCACGCGGAGCTCGGGCGGGAGGGCCTGATCCGGATCGTCTCCACGGGGGAAGGACGCGAGCAGGCGAAGCGGAGCATCGCCTTCTGGCGACCCCGGGTTGCCGCGAGCTTCGGCCGGGAGGGCTCGGCGCGGTTCGAAACTTTGAGGCGCTTCGGCCTGCGTCACCGCACGAATGAAGAGCTTCTTGCGGCCTGGACAGCCGACATCGACGAACTTTTGCCGACGCTCAGTCTGCACTGAGACCCCGCCACGTTTCTCGTCGGTAATCCGCGCGGCCCGAAAGCGATCTGCTCTTCTCGGGGCCTGTCGCAAACGCGCGGGTGTTCACGCATCGTTAGGCATACCCACCCAGTTTGCCGGCTCCGCCCCGGAGCCGGCCCATGATCCTCAACGCCCTCTCCCTCAAGCTGAAGCGACAGGCCCAAGGCGACTTCAGGGGCCGGCACGTCGAGGCCCCCCGATCGTGCAGGCCGTCTCCTGGTATCTGCTCTACGCGCTCAGTTACCCGCGACATCGAAGAGACCCTTTGTTTCCGCCCCTGAGGAGCTCTGGTTCCATACGCTGTGCTTATGCGGATGGGACGAGGTCGGAAGTACGATCCACGAGCTTTCGAGAGGTCCGCTGTCCGGAGACGAACGGCCCTTCCGGACGCGGTGCCTGAAGGTCCGGAAAGTGTGAAGGGTTTCGGATGCCGGCCCGAGCTCGACGGGTCTGACGTGGCAGAGGGCCGGCGTCCGAAAGCCCCCAAGGAGGGAAACCGCGGACCAACCGGCTGCGCGTGCCGAACGAGCTATGGGGATTGAGCGGGGTGCCCGGGCGGTCGGCAAAGGCGTGCGGGGCGCCGAGGCGGTGCTCGCAGCCGGCCGGGCCGCGCTCGGGATCGGCTAACGGCGCTCCGGACGCCTTGCACGAGAGCACCAGCACCGGATCGGGCACGGCGGCACGAGCGAAGGCGCGCCCGTCCAAGCTTGGGCGGCGCACTGAGCATCGATCCAGCAGCGGGGCGCGTTCGGATGGGAGCTCATGACGTGCCGATCCTGACGACGCGGATCGGGCGCAACATCCTGACGGCACGGATGTAATCGGCTTGCGTCTTGGTGCCGAAGCCGGATGGTCATATCCTCGATCATGCGACGGCGCAGCGGGCTGACGGCTTCGTTGGTCTTGAGAGGCTCCTGTCCGAGACGAGGTGGACCCCTCGATCTTCGGACAGGCCTCGCCGGGCCAATCACGCATCTGCTTGCAAAGCGCTCTACCGCGGAAGCGGTTTAGTTCAATGTCGGCTTGTAGCGCATGGGCAATCAAGCTGAACGCAAACTCGGGTCCGGTCGCAGGCCCTCGCAGTTCGCGTGCCGAACGTCCAGCCTGGAGCGTTCACCGG
Organism: Methylobacterium nodulans ORS 2060; assembly: GCF_000022085.1. Lineage (NCBI taxonomy): Bacteria > Pseudomonadati > Pseudomonadota > Alphaproteobacteria > Hyphomicrobiales > Methylobacteriaceae > Methylobacterium > Methylobacterium nodulans. The sequence continues at coordinate 3,463,407 of NC_011894.1, read as the reverse complement.
ACTATTCATTCTGACACACGGTTCTCGCGCACAGCCTATCTGTGGCTGGGCCGCCTAGTCGCGCTTGGATCGGGTGACTCCGATCCCAGTCGGATGCTGTTGACGAGTTCCTGTGTTGGTTTGAGTGCCGTCGGGAGTCTGTTTACCGCTGACGTGCTGCGCGATCGACCACGATCGCGCCCCCCGCCACGATCAGCGCTGGCATCTGCCTTTCGACGACGATCTGTGGCACGTGCTGGGCGTCAAAGATGACGAGGTCGGCCCGGGCCCCAGGGGTGATCGTCCCCGGCCCGAGACCGGCGGCGCGCGATGGCACCTCGGTGACGTGGTCGATCATCGATGCGATTTCGTCGTCGCGCCTGAGCCCAAATCGATAGGTCGCCAGCATGGCACGGTCGACCATGCCGATGACGGAGGCCGGGTTCCAGCAGTCTCGGACATTGTCCGAACCGAAGAAGACCGCGACGCCCAGTTCGCGCAGGCGCGGGATTGGCGGACAACGATCGCCGCCCGGAATGCTGGAGAGGATCGCGACGCCCGCTTCGCGCAGTGCCTCCGCTATCGTCCCGAGGCGTCTATCATCCGCATCCGCGAGCGCGAAGGCGTGACTGATGGTGACCCTGCCGCTGAGGCCGCCCGCCCGCGTGCGATCTACGATTGCGTCGATCTCATCAAGCCCTGCAGGACCGCCGTCGTGCAGGTGGATATCGATGGCGCGACCGTGGCGTTCAGCCAGCGAGAACACGACGTCGAGCTGCCCGTCGCGGTCGCCGTCGATGCCGACCGGATCGAGGCCGCCGATCAGATCCGCACCCATCCGCAGCGCCTCGTCGAGGTACTCGGCCACGGGCGGGCAGGCCATGACCCCGCTCTGCGGAAATGCGACAATCTGGATCTGCATCCGGTCGGCCCATCGCGCGCGCAGGTCGAGCAGTTGAGCGAGATGGTCAAGTCGGGTCACATCGTCGATATCGACGTGTGTGCGCAGACTCGTCGTGCCGTGACGGAGCGCCGCCTCGAGCAGCGCCCGGGCCCCTTGCTCATCCAGGGGGATCTGTGCCGCGCGGCGGTAATTCTTCTCGTCCTCGATGCGTGCCCGGATCGAGGGAGCCGAGCGATGCGGCCGCCACTTCGACCCCAGCATGGTCTTGTCGAGGTGGACGTGGCCGTCGGTGAGGCCAGGAAGGACCAGCGCCCCGCTGAGATCGATCTCGGCTGCGGCGGCAGGCATGGATACGTCCGCGCTTTTAACCGCGGCGATGCATCCGGCCGCGATCTCGATCGCGACGCGCCGGCCGTCGGCCAGGCGAGCATGGGCCAGCCGTAGATCACAGAGACAATCTGTCATCGCATCTCACCAGCGGATCGCTGACTGTGCCTGAAGGAAGGATTCCTTGGCTAGCTCGATCACTGGGGAGGCTAGAGCGTTATTCGACCACCGTCATGCAGCGGGAGCCTCTCCGCCTTATGTGCGGTTAAGGCCGGCCTCGATGCCGCTCGATTCCTTCACGAACGTCCGCTCTCAGGCGACGAGCCAACTTCCAATCATGTGAAGGTTTTCGGATGCCGGCCCGTGCGCGACGGATCTGGCGCGGCTGAGGGGCCGGCGGTCGAAAACCTCCCGGGGAGGAAACCACGGGACGGTGAGGCTCCCGGCGACGCTGCCGCGACCGATGGGGATTTGGCGCGGGGAGCGGGGGTTTGGCGACGGTCTGGCGATTGGCTCGCCGGTGCCGTCGATGTCCTGACCGGCTTGGTCGATCGAAGGTGCCTGTCACCGGGATGGGGATCGGGTGCTCCTGATCGAGCCCAGCGGTCTGGATCGGGCCTGAGCGCGCGAGCGGGAGCGTGGCGGGTCGATGGACCCACGATGCATCGGTCGACGATCGCGATGGTGTCCGGAGCGGCGATCATGACGGATCGATCCGGATGACGGTCAGGCTCGGCGCATGCGCGAGCAGCAGCGCGACCTCCTCAAGGCTAGCACGACGGGCAGCCTCTCGGGAGAAGGTATCCGGGCCATGCAGTCGCCGAAGCCCGGCCGACCGAGCATGACATGGAAGAAGAACCGCAACGCCGTGCCGGCGAGGTTCATGCGGGCGTAGCTCGCGCCGAGCGAGGCGAGATGGAGCTGGAAGCGTCGGAGATCCTCGGACTCGGCCCGGTCCGGGGAGCGACCGAGGAGGAGTGCGAACTCCCGGACCTGGCGGATGTCGTCGCGCTTGGTGTGCTCGCCGAACTGGCGGATGGTCATGTCCTCAATCATCCGCCGGCGCAGCGGAGAGACGGTGTCGCGGGTCATGGGAAGCTCCCGTCCGAAGGTGAGGCGGCCAAACGCCGGCTGGAGCTACCGCGAGAGCGGTTTAGTCCTATGGCGCATCTTCACCTTTCTGGGCACAGCTCGGACAAGTTGGACACGCTCTGTCGTGCCGCCCGCCGGGTATTGCAGTTTACCTCTTCGGTCTCGCGCGCTCTCGGTCACCCAGATCTGCCGGGCGTGCCAGGCCTATCGATGCTGCCGAAGTGGCATTAATGGCCAAGCCTCGCTACTCTCCTCGTCGATCCGAATGCGGAGGCGACATGCAAGCCGCCTTAGCCCATGCGGCGCGCAGTAGCGCTTCAAGAAAATAGTAATACGAGTTTTGGGAGAGAAAACATGCCGCGCAATATTCTGATCCTGGGAGCCTCGTACGGCTCTTTGCTCGCGACCAAGCTGCTGATGGCTGGTCACAGCGTGACCCTGGTCTGCCGAAGGAAGACCGCCGACCTGATCAATCGGGACGGTACCGAAGTCCGCATCAAGTTGCGTGACGAAGCCGGCCACCGGTCCATTCTATCGCGCGATCTGCCTGGAACGTTGGATGCAGCGCCGCCTGAAGAAGTTGACCTGCGCCGCTACGATCTGGTCTGCCTCGCCATGCAGGAACCGCAATATAACAACCATACGATCCGCGTCCTGATGATCAAGATCGCCGAGGCGAAGCTGCCTTGTCTCTCAATCATGAATATGCCGCCCCTGCCGTATCTCAAACGCATCCCGGCGCTTGCGGAAATGGACCTCGAGGATGCCTACACCAATGCTGGCGTTTGGGACCGGTTTGAGCCCGAGTTGATGTCGCTCTGCTCCCCTGACCCGCAGGCCTTCCGCCCGGCGGACGAGGGGGCAAACGTCCTTCATGTCGGGCTGCCGACGAACTTCAAAGCGGCGACATTCGTGGACGAGACGCACAATCGGCTGCTCCGAGAACTGGAGGCGGACATCGACACGGTGCGGCTTGACGGCAAGGACGTTCCGGTCAAGCTCAAGATATATGACTCGCTCTTCGTCCCGCTGGCGAAATGGTCGATGTTGCTGACCGGCAATTACCGCTGCATCACGCTTGGCGAACCTCAGTCGATCCGCGACGCGGTGCACGGTGATCTGGCGCGTTCACGCGCGATTTATGAGCACGTCGACGCGATTGCCCAACGTTTGGGCGCTGATCCGAAGGACCAGGTCCCGTTTAAGAAGTATGCCAAGGCCGCGGAGGCGCTTCTCAAGCCCTCTTCGGCGGCCCGGGCGGTGGCGAACGGGGCACCTTTCATTGAGCGGGTCGACCTGCTGGTCAAGCGGATCTCGCATCAGCTCGGCATGCCTAACGCCGAGATCGACCGGACGGTGGAGATCGTGGATCGGAAGCTCGGAGAGCGGATCATCGAAGGCTGATCCGGCACGGCGTGAGGTGCGATCTCCGCACCTCAACCCTTGCCTGACAAAACCTCAGCAGATGGATCCGCCACGCTGTCTGGACCCACACCCGAATTCTTTGGACAGCCGAGGCCGGAGGCACTGCACAGGCTCGGTCGCTGGTCCGCAATGCGGGAGCACGACCGAATCTGGCGGATTTCGTTGAAAAACTCGCGGGCGATCTGGATCGAGCACCGATCGGCTGAGCGAGCCGATCCAACATGAGGGGGATCCCGGCCGATCAGGCCGGGCTCAGCTGCTGTAGCGGGATCAGCTGGGCGAGCTTCCTGAGGTTCTGGGCCGCTGCGGCGAGGTGGAACTCGTCCCGGGCCCCGTTCGGACCCCGCAGCCGCAGCCGATCCAGCTTCAGGATTCGCTTGAGGTGGGCGAACAACATCTCGACCTTCTTGCGCTCGCGCCGCGAGGTGCGGCCCTCCTCCGAGGCGCAGATGTCGCGCGCCATCTGCCGGGCGCCTTCGTGGATCGAGCGCGGGATCTTGCGGGCGGGTGTGGTGGGGCAGCATCGTGGCTTCAGCGCGCAGGCGTCGCAGTCGCGCTTGCTGGCCCGGTAGCGCATCATGCCATCGTCGTCGACGAGCGGGAACGGCGTCCGATAGACCTTCTGGCGTGGCCGCAATGGGTGGCCGGCCGGGCAGGTGTAGGCATCGGCTGCAGGGTCGTAGGTGAAGGCTGACCGGCTGAAGGTGCCATCGCGGCGCTCGGACTTGTCGAAGACGGGGATGTGCGGCTCGATCCCGCGCTCGTGCACGAGCCAAGCGAGCTGCTCGGCCGACCCGTAGGCACTGTCGGCCGCAAGCCGGGCCGGCCACAGCCCGAAGCGGTCCTGCGCGCGCGCGATCATGGTGCGGGCTGCCCCGACCTCCGCCTGCCGGATGGCGCGGCTGGCCTCGACATCGACGATCACGGCGTGGTCGAGGTCGATCAGGTAGTTGGTGGCGTAGGCGAAGAAGGCATGGCCCTTCAGCGCGCCCGTCCACTGCGCCGCCGGGTCGGAGCGGGAGACGAACTTCGGCTGGACCTCGCTCGCTGCTCCCCAGGCGGCTTCGTCGAGGGTGTCGAGGTACTCGCGCACCGACCGGCGGATCCGGGCGAGATCGTTCCAGTCGACGGCCTCGGAGGCGTCTGCGGAGCGCTGCTTGTTGGCATCGGCCCGGATCAGGCTGGCATCGACCGCGAAGCCCTCGCCACCGACCAGCCCCTCCTCGATGCAGCGCTGCACGGTGGTCTCGAACACCTCGCGCAGCAGGTCGCTGTCACGGAAACGACCGTGTCGGTTCTTGGAGAAGGTCGAGTGGTCGGGCACCGCGCCATCCAACCCGAGCCGGCAGAACCAGCGGTAGGCGAGGTTGAGATGCACCTCCTCGCACAGACGGCGCTCGGAGCGGATGCCGAAGCAGTAGCCGACGAGCAGCATGCGAACCATCAGCTCGGGATCGACCGAAGGCCGACCCGTGGTGCTGTAGAAGGGACGCAGGTGCGCGCGTAGGCCCGACAGGTCGACGAAGCGGTCGATGGCGCGCAGGAGATGGTCGGCGGGTACGTGGGTATCGAGCGAGAACTCGTAAAACAGGGCGCCCTGCTCGACTTGCCGAGGTCCCATCATCTGCTTCGATCTCCGTCTTTCGACAGGAGTGAATCACCCCGCGACTACCGCCGCAACAGCGGAGTTTTTCAACAGAATCGGCGCATTGCTGACCTTCGAACGCGCGAAGCCATCAACTCGGGCGTGCAGTGTTCCTCAGCTGTGAGGTCAATGTCGGGGTTGCAGGCAAGCACTTTGGCAATTCGGCCCGGAGGCAGGAATACCGCACGCTCTCGGAGGTGCCGTCAGCTTCCGCTCCCTCCAACGCCTTCTCGCTGGCTCCCCGCAGAAGAGGCGCTCCGACGATGCGCTACGCTGGGAAGGCCTGGTCCAGTTGCCGCAACTCGTCCAGTCCTAGCCTCAAGGTCAGAGCCGCTGCATTCTCGCGCACATGGGCAACCGATCCGGACTCGGGAATCGCGATCACGTTTCCAGAGCGCATTGCCCAGGCCAGAGCGACGGCTGCCGAGCTTTGACCCTGCGAAGAAGCGATGCGCTGCACAGCCGGGTTCCGCAAAACCCTCGAGCCTTCACCGCCGAGCGGGGAATAGGCCATGATCGGCATGCGGTGTTGTACACACCACGGCAGAACATCGCGCTCGACCTTCCGATCGGCCAAGCTGTAGGACACCTGATTGGTCGCGCAGTGCTCGCCTGCAGGGATGCGGAACAGCCGATCCAGTTCGGCAACCCCGAAGTTCGAGACGCCCCAACGCCAGATCTGACCGCCAGCCCGCAATTGCTCGAAGGTGCCGACGACTTCTGCCAGATCCTTCACGCGGTCAGGCCAATGCAGCAGGTACAAGTCGAGATGATCGGTGCCGAGGCGGGCGAGGCTGGCGGAGCAGGCACTCTGGATGCCCGCTCGGGTCGCGTGCGAGGGCCACACTTTCGAGACGAGGAAGACCTCCTCGCGCCGGCCCTTGATCACACGCCCGATCAGTTGTTCCGCCTTTCCGTCGCCGTAGATCTCAGCCGTATCGATGAGCGTCATGCCGAGCGAGAGGCCGGTGCTCATGGCCTGCTCCTCCTCAGCGAGGGGATGCCGCCCCTGGCCCAGACGCGCTGATCCTTGCCCCAAGGCCGGCACGACCGTGCCATCGCTCAGAGAAACGGTTTGCGCGGCCGCGCTCGTGGCGATGCGCGGCAGACTCAGGGCCGAGATCAGGCCCGCGCTGCATGCGGCAAAGCGACGTCGCGTGATCGCGTTCATGGCGCTCTCCGACCTCGATGGCGGATCGGAGACGTGTACACGTCTTCGGAACCCGCAGGGATGGCGATTGCGCGTTGAGAGAAGGGCTTGATGCCAGTGCAGGCCGAGCGCCGAGGGATACGGTCGTTCGGCATCCCGCCCGCGGGCTATAGAGCAGGCGACCGTGCCCGCGATCACAATGATCGGCATGGAGGGCGTGAAGAACGTGGTCCATGCCTCGCGCGCCAAGCGGCTCCCGGCGGGGACAACCCGGGACATCAGTGAGGGAGAGTGGATGATTTCCTATAAAACTCCCCGCGTTGTCCCCGCCCGGTCACACTCCCGACGAGGGAGCTCCGGCGATGCTCAGCGGGGGCCTTCAGCGGGTCGACGGGAGGCCTTCGCCATCGGCCATTCCGCCTCGGCAGTCTCCTCGGAGCCGTCCCGTGCAGTCGAGCCTGCCTCATGCCCCGGGCTGCCGAGGCACGAACAGGCCTCGTCCGCGGGGGCGAGCCGCCGAAACCCCACTCGGCTGGTGCGCTCGGGCTGGGCCTCTCGCTGCAGCCTTCGTGTGTGCAAGGGGCCTCACCCCCCCGATCTTCTGAGCACGGAGAGCGATGCCGTCGTGGAGGCCGCTTCATGCCGCCGCATCCGTTCAGGCGATGCCGCGCTCACCCCTCGCGCGGATCAACAGACGAGCGAAGCGGTCGTGGCCGGTGAAGCGGCTGATGCTCGTCGAGACACTCACCCGCCGGATGGTCGCCGCAGGGATCAGTCCTGAGGCGCGGAACAGATCCTGAACGAGACAGGGGGAACGCGGTGGGGAACATGGGGAACACCTCGGCCGCTTGGTGGCTCAAAAGGTGTTCAGTTCCAAGGGGTTGATGGAGCGGGCGATCGGGATCGAACCGACGACATTCAGCTTGGGAAGCTGACGTTCTACCACTGAACTACGCCCGCGTCGGGCCCATGCGGGACCCGATCGTGGCACGGTGGCGCACAAACGCCTCACCGAGCCGGGCGGGACCATAAGCAGAGTCGGCGGGTTTGTCCACGGTGGTGTGCCGCGTGGCTGGACGGCGGGCGTGAGATAGGGCAGGTGCGGTCCCCGAGACGACCACCCATCCACTCAGGGCGCGCCATGACCGAGTCTTCTCCGCCTGCGCCGGGCACGCGTCCCAAGCTCGTGCTCGCCTCGGGCTCGCCGCGGCGCCTCGCGCTGCTGCAGCAGTCGGGCATCGAGCCGGACGCGCTGCTGCCGGCGGATCTCGACGAAACGCCACTCAAGGGCGAACGCCCGCGGGAGCTGGCGCGGCGGCTGGCCCGCGCGAAGCTCGACGTCGCGCTCGCGGCGGCCCGCCACGGCGAGGATCTGCGCGAGGCCTTCGTGGTCTCGGCCGACACGGTGGTGGCGGTCGGGCGGCGCATCCTGCCGAAGCCCGAGGTGGCCGACGAAGCCGAAGCCTGCATGCGCCTCCTGTCGGGCCGAACGCACCGCGTCTACACGGCGGTCTGCATCGCCGGGCCGCGGGATCGCACGCGCGAGCGGCTCGTCGAGACCCGGGTCCGCTTCAAGCGTCTGGCCGCGCGCGAGATCGATGCCTATGTGGCCAGCGGCGAATGGCGCGGCAAGGCGGGCGGCTATGCCATCCAGGGCCTCGCCGGCGGCTTCGTGGTGAAGGTGGTGGGCTCCTATAGCGCGGTGGTCGGGCTGCCGCTCTACGAAACGATCGCCCTTCTCGAGGGCGAAGGCTATCCGGTGCGCGCCGCGTGGCGCGCCGCTGCGTGAGGGCGCCGTGACGGCCGACCCACCCGGCGATGCGCCGGCTCCCGCGCCCTGCCCGATCTGCGGCAAGCCTGCGGATCCCAAGTTCCGGCCCTTCTGCTCGAAGCGCTGCGCCGACGTGGACCTGCAGCGCTGGCTGAGCGGGCGCTACGCGATTCCCGGCCGGGAGGACGACGCCCTTGGCCGCGAGGACGAGGGCGAGGGCTGAGGGCGGCCGTCATCCGGCATTCAACGGCCCGTGCTTGAAGGGGCCGGCACAGGGAGGCGGCGGATGAGCGAGCGGATGACCCTGACGCGGCGCGAGACCGTGGCCGGTGCGGCGGCCCTGGCACTGGCGCCCCGGGCGGCGGGCGCGCAGGGCGGGCCTGTCCAGGTCACGGGCATGCAAGTCACGGGCGTGGTCTACGAGGACCGCTCCGGCCGCGGCCGGCGGGGTCCGGACGATGCCGGGCTGCCGGATGTGCTGGTCTCGAATGGGCGCGAGGTGGTGCGCACCGACGCGCAGGGCCGCTACACCCTGCCCGTCAGCGACGAGACGGCGATCTTCGTCATCAAACCCACCGGCTACGCCCTGCCGCGGGATGCCGACAACATCCCACGCTTCGCCTATCTGCATCACCCGGCCGGGACACCCGCGGCGCTGAACCTGCGCTTTCCGGGAATCGCGCCGACCGGGCCGCTGCCGGCCTCCGTCGATTTCGGCCTCACCCGGGCCGAGGAGAGCGCTGATTTCGACGTGATCCTGTTCACCGACCCGCAGCCCGAAAGTCACGCGGAGCTCAGCTATGTCCGCGACACCGCCGTGACCCGGGCGATGGGCCTCAAGGCCGCCTTCGGCATGACGACAGGCGACGTCCTGTTCGACGACCTGTCGCTCTATGCCCGGCAGAACCGGATCGTCGGGCGGATCGGCCTGCCCTGGTTCCACATTGGAGGCAACCACGACCTCAACTTCGAGGCGCCCGATGCCCGCCACAGCCGCGAGACCTTCAAGCGCATCTACGGGGCACCCTACTACGCCCTCAACCACGGCGGCGTGCTCTTCCTGATGCTCGACAACGTCCATTATCTGGGCGCGGCCACCGGATCCGCATCGCGCGGCGGGCGCTACGAGGGCCGGATCGGGGAGGCGCAGTTCGCCTTCGTGGAGGCGGTGCTGCGCGAGACCCCGCGCGATCGCCTCGTCGTCGTGGCCATGCACATCCCGCTCGCGACCGATCTCGGGCCGGACGATCCGGTGATCAGCACCGTCGACCGGGCCGCCCTGCTGCGGCTCCTCGCGGGACGCCCCTGCCTGAGCGTTGCGGGCCACACCCACACGACGGAGCACCACTACCTCGATGCGGCCGGGCGGCCCGGTGCCCCGGGGCCGGAGGCGCATCATCACCACGTGCTCACCGCCGTCTCCGGCTCGTGGTGGAGCGGCCCGCCCGACCGGCGCGGCATCGCCACGGCCGACAGCCGCGACGGCACCCCGCACGGCTTCCACGTGCTGAGCATCCGGGGCGGGCGCGACTACACCACCCGCTACGTCCCGGCGAGCGAGGATGCCGGCCGCCAGATGCGGATCGTGCTGGAGAGCCAGTTCCGCGGCGCGGATCTCGCCGGCCTGCCGGACACGCGGCTGAACGAGCTGTTCGGCTCGCCCATTCCCGCCGAGTCGGTCGGGACCACGGACCTCGTGGTGAACCTCTTCGACGGTGGACCGAAGAGCCGGGTGCGCTACCGGATCAACGGCGGCGCCGCGATCGAGATGGTGCGCACACGCCGGCCCGATCCCTTCGTGGCGGCGCTCTATGCCCGCTTCGCCGCGACGAAGAAGTCCTGGGTCAAGGCTGAGCCCTCCTCGCATATCTGGACCGCCCGGCTGCCGCGCGATCTCGCGCCCGGGACGCACCGTATCGGCGTCGAGGCGGCCGATGAGTACGGCCGCCTCCACGAGGACGGGATCGTGCTGGAGGTGCTGGCCGGGGAGGGGAGTCCGCGGAGGATCTGAATAAAAACTCGCTATCTGAGCGTGCAAACTGCCTCGAAAATGCTCGCCCAGGCTTCATCCATCAGGGTCGGTGTCGCCGGTGGCAACTGATCCGGTTTCCGGTTGAGCCGTCAGAGCCGCTTGGGGAAATTGATCACCGCGTCGCCGACGGCCTCGACCGTGTCCTTGATCGCCTTGCCGGCGGGCGCGAAGTCGGGGACGGGGAGGCCGAGGAAGGTGTTGCGTTCGGGTTGCTCCGGGGCGGGCGCCGGTTCGGCGGTCGCCGTCCTGGTGGCGTCCGGCTTCTCCCGCTTGGCCACAGGCTTGGGCGCGGGCTTCTGGGGCTTGGCCGCTGCCTTCGCGGGCGGCTTGGCCGGAACGGGGGCGGTCTCACGGGCCTCCCGCGCAGCCGGGGCTGGCTCCGCGTTGGGCGCCGGCGCGGCGGATTTCGGCTCTACGGGCTTGGATTCGGTGGCCTTGGGTTCGGTGACCTTGGGCTCGACGGGCTTCGGCTCCGCTGGTTCGGATACGCTGGGCTGGGGTTCGACGGCCTTGGCGACCGGTTCCGGTGCGGGATGCTCGAAACGCTGGGGCGGGTTGAGCGTGCCGGTCACGAGGCTGTCGGCACGGGCCGCCACCACGGGTTGGGCCGGCGGCGGCGTCTGCGGGGGCTCGGCAGGCTTCTCGGTCGGGGCCGCGGCGGGCGGAATCGCCACGGTGCGCACCCGCGGGGCCTCGGGCGCGATCTCGGGCGTGTCCGCCTTGAGCGCCGGAATGCCGTCCTTGATCTCCGGCATCTCGCGGATCGGTCCGACGCGGATCGCGCTCGGGCGCGGGGCCAGCAGAGCCGAGACCGCCGGATAGGCGAACGCCCCGAACGCGGCCACGCCGCCGAGGCCCGCGGCCGCGATGAGCGCCGGACCGCGCCAGCCGGAACGCGCCGGCGCAGGGCTGCGCCGTTCGGACGGATCGATCTCAACGGACATCATGTTTCCGGCACTCCGGTTTGCGCCTCCCCGCTTGACAGCATCATGGCGAATCAGGCGCGAAGATGTCGGACAGTGGCCGACTTTGCCGGAATAGCTGCGATCACTCACGAATTCGTTAGCGTGGCTTTTCGCCGTCGCGGCCGGTCCGTTCTGTTTCGCAACACCCATCCTTATTTTGGCAGCATGCAGTGGAGCGATGAGGGCCTCGTCCTGGGGGCGCGGCGGCATGGCGAGACGAGCGTCGTTCTCGAATTGATGACGGCCGGGCACGGCCGTCATCTCGGGCTCGTGCATGGGGGGCGCTCGCGGCGGATGCAGCCCGTGCTCCAGCCCGGCAACCGCGTGCGGGCGGTCTGGCGGGCCCGCCTCGACGAGGGCCTGGGGCATTTCGCGGTCGAGCCGATCGAGAGCGCGGCCGGGCGGCTGATGGGATCGCGCCTCGCCCTCTACGGCCTGGCCCATGCCGCCGCCCTGTTGCGGCTCCTGCCCGAGCGCGACCCGCATCCAAGCCTCTACGCCGCCGCCCAGGTGCTGGTCGCCCACCTGACCGACCCGGCCATCGCCCCCGCCCTGATGGTGCGCTTCGAGCTTGCGGTGCTCGCCGACCTCGGTTTCGGCCTCGACCTCTCGGCCTGTGCAGCCACGGGCTCCAACGCCTACCTGGCCTATGTCTCGCCGAAGAGCGGACGCGCGGTGAGTGCTGCGGCCGGTGAGCCCTGGCGCGACCGTCTCCTCGCCCTGCCCGACTTCCTGGTCGCGCGCGAGGCGGGCGGGACCGGGGCCACCCCGACGCCCCGCGACGTTCGCCAAGGATTTACCTTGACGGGATATTTCCTCGATCAGCATGTCTGGCATCCGCGCGGCGTCGCGCCGCCCGAGGCGCGCGAGCTATTCGTCGCACTCGGCACCGCGGATGCGGGCTGATGTTCGTGTTATGTTCCGTCATCTGGACCGGAACGCAATGAGCCGACGGGGGTCATGGGCAAGCCATTCGAGCCGCCATCCGATCACGGGGGAATCGAGAGCGTCGAGCTGAAGGCCGCGCTGGAGGAGCGCTACCTCGCCTATGCGCTCTCGACCATCATGCACCGGGCGCTGCCCGATGCGCGTGACGGGCTCAAGCCCGTGCACCGGCGCATCCTCTACGGCATGCGCCTCCTGCGCCTCGACCCGAATACGGCCTTCAAGAAATGCGCCAAGATCGTCGGCGACGTGATGGGCGATTTCCATCCGCACGGCGACCAGGCGATCTACGACGCGCTCGTGCGCCTGAGCCAGGACTTCGCGCAGCGCTATCCGCTCGTCGACGGCCAGGGCAATTTCGGCAATATCGACGGCGACGGCCCCGCCGCCTACCGCTACACCGAGGCGCGGCTGACCGAGGTCGCGCGCCTCCTCCTCGACGGCATCGACGAGGACGCGGTCGATTTCCGCCCGAGCTACAACGGCGAGAAGGACGAGCCGGTCGTCCTGCCGGGCGCCTTCCCGAACCTGCTCGCCAACGGCTCGCAGGGCATCGCGGTCGGCATGGCCACCTCGATCCCGCCGCACAACGCGGCCGAGCTCTGCGACGCCGCCCTCTACCTGATCACCCATCCGACCGCGACGTCCGAGCAGCTTACGAGCTTCGTGAAGGGGCCGGACTTCCCGACCGGGGGCATCGTGGTCGATTCCGCGGAAGCGATCGCCGAGGCCTACCGCACCGGGCGGGGCGCCTTCCGGGTCCGCGCGCGCTGGACCAGGGAGGATCTCGGCCGCGGCGCCTGGAACGTGGTGGTCACCGAGATCCCCTATGGCGTGCCGAAGGCCCGGCTGATCGAGAAGATGGCCGAGCTCCTCACGGAGCGGAAGCTGCCGCTCCTCGCCGATGTCCGCGACGAATCGGCGGAGGATGTCCGCATCGTCCTGGAGCCGCGCTCCCGCACGGTCGATCCGGTGGTGCTGATGGAGTCGCTTTTTCGGCTCACCGAGCTGGAGAGCCGCTTCTCCCTCAACATGAACGTGCTGGTGAGCGGGCAGGTGCCGCGGGTCGTGGGCCTCGCCGAGGCGCTGCGCGAATGGCTCGACCACCGCCGCACCGTGCTCCAGCGCCGCTCCCGCCACCGCCTCGCGCAGATCGAGAAGCGGCTGGAGATCCTGGGCGGCCTGCTCATCGTCTATCTCGACCTCGACCAGGTGATCCGCATCATCCGCGAGGAGGACGAGCCGAAGGCCGAGCTGATGCGCTACTTCCAGCTCACGGAGGTGCAGGCGAACGCGATCCTCGACACGCGGCTGCGCTCCCTGCGCAAGCTCGAGGAGATGGAGCTGAAGCGCGAGCAGGCCGCGCTCACCGCCGAGAAGGCGGATCTCGACGCGCTCCTCGGCTCGGAAGCCCTGCAGTGGAAATCCATCGCCGCGCAGGTGCGGGCGGTGAAGAAGACTTTTGGGCCGGAGACGCCGCTCGGCCGCCGCCGCACGACGCTGGAGAACCCGCCCGACACCTCCGACCTCGATCTCGCCGAGGCGATGATCGAGCGCGAGCCGATCACCGTGATCGTGTCGCAGAAGGGCTGGATCCGGTCGCTCAAGGGCCATGTCGCCGACCTGTCGGGCGTGCAGTTCAAGGGCGACGACGCCCTCAAGCTCAGTTTCCCGACCGAGACGACGGCGAAGCTGCTCGTGCTCGCCTCGAACGGCAAGGTCTTCACGCTCGACGCCGCCAAGCTCCCGGGCGGACGCGGCTTCGGCGATCCGATACGCCTGATGGCCGATCTCGACGAGGGCACCGACATCGTGACGGTCTGGCCCTACCGGGCGGGCGCCAAGCTCCTGTTCGGCACGATCGACGGGCGCGGCTTCACGACGGGCTCGGACGGCCTCGTGGCGAATACCCGCAAGGGCAAGCAGGTCGTGGCGCTCGACGGGGCCGCGGTGGTCACGCATTGCGTCGAGGTGGGGGAGGGCGACCACGTCGCGGCCTGCGGCGAGAACCGCCTGCTCGTGGTGTTCCCGCTCACCGAGATCCCCGAGATGGCCCGCGGCAAGGGCGTGCGGCTGCAGCGCTATCGCGAGAGCACGCTCGCCTACCTGACCGTGTTCAAGCTGGCGGAGGGGCTGACCTGGCCCGACAGCGCCGGCCGCACGCGGAGTGTGGTGGGCGAGGAACTGGCCAAGTGGGTCGGCCACCGCGGCACGGTGGGGATCATGGCGCCGCGGGGATTCCCGCGCAGCAACCGGCCGTAGGGCTCAGCCGATCGGTGAAGGGCTGGCGCGGGATGCTCCGGATCCCCTCTCCCGGGTGGGAGAGGGGCAGGGGTGAGGGTGGAGACGGTGCAGCAAGAGGCTGGAACCGTGCCGCGGCCAGCGCGACGCTCAGTGCTTCATTCTGAACCCGTGCACCCTCACCCCTACCCCTCTCCCACTCGGGAGAGGGGGATCCCGCGCTCTTTAACTCTGTGTGTGATCAGAAACTCTGTAGGTGATCAGAGCCGGACGGCACCGCGCGTGATCGCCGCGTAGAGTTCCGCGGTCAGCGGCACGTAGGCCCCCGCCGCCGCATCCTCGAAATACAGCGGATCCGCGATCCGCGCCGGATCGAAACCCTCCGCCAGCAGCGTCTGCTTCTTCTGCTTGAAGGTCTCGGTGATCTCGAAACCGGCGCGAAGGCGCAGGAAGAGCGGGCGGGCATAGGCGGGCAGCTGCGCGGCGAGATGCGCCCTCAGAACGGCGAGATCGAAGCCGGGCCCGACCTTGAGAGCCGCCATGCCGGCCCGGCCCTCCGTCCCCGGAACGGCCACGCCGTAGACCGCCGCCTCCTCCACCCCGGCGGCACCGGACAAAGCCGCCGCTACCTCCGTCGTCGCCACGTTCTCGCCCTTCCAGCGGAAGGTATCGCCGGCCCGGTCGACGAAGAAGTAGAAGCCCTGCCGGTCGATCCGCATCAGATCCCCGGTGCGGAACCACGCGTCACCCGGCTTGAACACGTCGCGCAGCAGCTTGGCGTCACTCGCCGCCGCGCTGGTATAGCCCTCGAAGCGCTGGCTCCCGACCTCGCTTCTGAGCCGGCCGATCAGCTCGCCCGCCTCGCCGGGAGGGCAGCGCAGGCAGAAGCCGTCGGCCCCTCGGGCCGGCGCGCCCGTGTCGGGATCGTGGCGGACGATCGCCGCCGGCGAGGAATGCGCCAGGAAGGGAGGGACCCGCCCCACCGCGCCGACCCGCCCCTCGACATTGCAGAGCGACAGCGTGCCCTCGGTCGCGGCGTAGAACTCGAGGATGCGGGGAATGGCGAACCGTGCCTGGAACGCCTCCCAGACCTCCGGCCGCAGGCCGTTGCCGGTGGCGATCCGCAGGGAATGGGCCCGCTCCAGCGGGTGGGTGGGTGCCGCGAGGAGATAGCGGCAGAGTTCGCCGATATACTGGAACAGGGTGCAGCGCTCGGCCGCGATGTCGTCCCAGAAGCGCCGCGCGGAAAAGCGCTCGCGCAGGATGGCGGCCCCGCCGCCCACGATGACGCTCCCGGTCGCCACGACGCCGCCGACGCTGTGATACATCGGCAGGCAAGTGTAGAGCCGGTCCTCCGGCCCGGTCGCCAGCAGCCCGGCGAACCAGTGGCTCCAGGTCATCACCCGGTGGTGGCTCACCCGGGCGGCCTTGGGCAGGCCGGTCGTTCCCGAAGTGTAGATGTAGAGGGCGGTGTCGGCGAGCGTCACCGCGCGTTCCTCGCGCTCCTCGAACGGACCGCCGTCGCAGTGCGCCAGGGCGGCGGCGAGGTCGTCGGCTCGGACGAGACGCGGCCGCTCCGGCAGGTGCGGCGCGGCCTCCTCGCAGGCAGGCCACAGGCGCTCCGCGACGATCAGGTGCGTGGGCGCCGCGGCCGCGATGCAATGGGCGAGGCTCGCGCCGGTGAGGTTCGTGTTGAGGAGCGCGACGCGCAGGCCGACCCGGCTGAGCCCGAGCCACGCCGCCATGTAGTCGGGGCCGTTCGGCATCAGGAGCGCCACCGCGTCGCCGGCCCGGATGCCCTCGGCGAGTGCCCAGCGGGCGTAGCGCCGCGCCCGGTCGGCCAGGCCGGCATGGCTCAGCGTGCCCTGCTCGCCGATCAGCGCCGGCGCCTCGCCGTGGGCGAGGCCGAGCTCGTCCACGACCCGCGGCAGGATTCGCGACGGCTGCGTGCCGATCCGGGACGTGCGTTCGAGCGCCCCGAGCCACCCGCCCGCAGCGGCCGACGGGCCCTGCCGCGCAGCCGATGCGCCTGCAACTGCCATGTCTCGCACCTTTGTCCTCGTCGAGGGATCGTGCCGCAGGCTGCGTCCAAGGTTTAAACAAACGCTTGCAGGGTCTTCACAAGACCGTCATCCCCGCCCGCCCGGCGAAGTCGAAATAGTGCAGCAAGACATTCTTCAGCATGGCCGCGACTTCCCGTCCGGCAATGCGGCTTTGCGGGCGGCCGGGAAGCAAGTCGCAAGGTTCTCGGATCAGTATCCCGGCACCATCGACCGCGAGCCCGGCCGGCTTGTGCGAACGCGGCACAGTCCGTCCGGTGCAGCGCTTGCATCCTGATGGCCAAACAGGTTCGAGGACGACACGATGCGGCCCGAGACGATCGCGATCCACGCCGGCTACGAGGACGACCCGACGACCAAGGCCGTCGCGGTGCCGATCTACCAGACCGCCGCCTACGCCTTCGACAGCGCCGAGCACGGCGCCGCGCTCTTCAATCTGGAGGCCGAGGGCTACCGCTACAGCCGCATCGCCAACCCGACCAACGCGGTGCTGGAGCGGCGCGTGGCCGAGCTCGAAGGCGGCCACAGCGCGCTCAGCGTCGCCACCGGACAGGCGGCCCTCCACTACGCGATCGCGACCCTGGCGGATTGCGGCGGCAACATCGTGTCGGTGCCGCAGCTCTACGGGACCACGCACACGCTCCTCGCGCATGTGCTGCCGCGTCAGGGCATCGAGACGCGCTTCGCCGAGACCGACTCGCCGGAGGCGATCGCCCGCCTGATCGACCGCGACACCAAGGCGGTCTATTGCGAGAGCATCGGCAACCCCGCGGGTAACATCTGCGACATCGCGACCCTCGCCGAGGTGGCGCATGGCTGCGGCGTGCCCCTCGTCGTCGACAACACTGTCGCGACCCCGATCCTGATGCGCCCGATCGACCACGGGGCGGACATCGTCGTGGCCTCGCTCACCAAGTTCATGGGCGGCCACGGCACCACTCTGGGCGGCATCATCGTGGATAGCGGGCGCTTCCCCTGGCTGGCGCATGCCGAGCGCTTCCCGATGTTCTGCGAGCCCGACGCCTCCTATCACGGCCTCGTCTATGCGGAGCGGTTCGGGGCGGGGGCCTTCGCGGCGCGGGCGCGCAGCGTCTACCAGCGCACCACCGGGGCGGTGCTCGCGCCGCTGAGCGCCTTCCTGCTGCTTCAGGGCATCGAGACCGTGGCGCTGCGCGTCGAGCGCCACGTCGAGAATGCCCGCAAGGTGGCGGAATTCCTGCGCGACGATCCCCGCGTCGCCTGGGTGAACTACGCGGGCTTCCCCGACAGCCCGCATCACGCCATGGCCCAAAAATATCTCGGCGGCCGGGCCTCCTCGCTCCTCACCTTCGGGGTGCGGGGCGGCTACCGGGGCGGTGCGGCCTTCTACGACGCGCTGAAGCTGATCAAGCGGCTCGTGAATATCGGCGATGCGAAGTCGCTGGCCTGCCATCCGGCCTCGACCACGCACCGCCAGATGTCACCCGAGGAGCAGCGCCAGGCGGGCGTGCTGCCGGAGACGATCCGGATCTCGGTCGGCATCGAGCACAGCGACGACATCCTGGCTGATCTCGATCAGGCGCTCGCCGCGGCGAGCCGCAGCCTGATCCGCGCCGCCGAATAGCCCCGGGGGGGGCCGCGATGCTTCAGCCCGCCGTCGGCCCGTCCGCTCCCCACCGGCGCCCCCGCCGCTCTCCGGCGGGCGACCGCATCACCGTCGGTCTCCTCAACAACATGCCGGACGCCGCGCTCGCGGCGACGGAAAGGCAATTCGAACGGCTCGTCGGCGGGCGGGCCCGCCTGCTGCGCTTCCACCTGCCGGAGATCGCCCGCGGCCCCCAGGCGCTGGACTTCCTCGCTCCGCGCTCGGCGCCGGCCGAGGCGATGGAGAGCGCCGGCCTCGATGCGCTGATCGTCACCGGCTGCGAGCCCCGCGCGGCGAATCTGCGCGACGAGCCCTACTGGACGGCGCTGACCCGCGCCATCGACTGGGCGCGGGACCACACCGCCTCGACCCTGTTCTCATGCCTCGCCGCCCATGCGGCGGTGCTGCATCTCGACGGCATCGAGCGCCGCAGGCTCGCGCGCAAGTGCTCGGGCGTCTTCGTCTGCCGGGCGCTCGCCGGCCATCCGCTCCTCGCCGGGCTGCCCGGAACCGTGGCCATCCCGCATTCGCGCTGGAACGCGCTGCCGGAGACCGATCTCGCGGCGGCGGGTTACGCGGTGCTGACCCGTTCGGACGAGGCCGGGGTCGATCTCTTCGTGAAGCCGGGCCGCAGCCTCCTCGTCTTCCTGCAGGGCCATCCGGAATACGATGCGGACAGCCTCGCCCGCGAGTACCGGCGCGACCTGGCCCGTTTCCGTGCCGGCGAGCGTCCCGACCGGCCGGACCTGCCCGCCCATTACTTCGATGCCGCCGTCGCCGCATCCCTCGACGCCTCTGCGGCGGACCCGCAGGCGGACGAGCCGCCCGCCATCGAGGCCCCCGCCGACCCGCCCTGGCCGGGGATCGCGGAGGCTCTGTTCGCGAACTGGCTCGCTCTCGTCGCCGCGCGGCGCAGCGCCCGGGCCGCCGCCCCGGGGGTGCCGTGATCGGCCGCCCGGGGCTCCCGGCCCGCCTCTCCCAGCTCCTTGGCGGCTCCGCCGTCCTGGCAGCGATCCGTCTCGGCGGGGTCCGCTTGCATCCTGTGCGTGACGCCGCTCCTCGCCGCGGCGCAGGTCGCGGTGTTCGGGCTCTGCCCGAAGCTCGCGCTTCTCGTCGGCTATGTGGTGCAGGTGATCCGGCAGATGGCGGTGCCGGACTTCGCCGATGCCCGCCGCGCGGGCGACCGGCCGGCGATGCGGCGCATTCTGCGGCGGGCGGTGACGCTGCCGGCCGCCGCCCTGGCGGACCTCGCGGTCGTCGTCGCGGGCGCGGCGGGCGCCGTGCTCGCGAGCTACGCCGCCTGGATCTTCGGGACGGCGGCCACCCTGAGACGCCTCGGCGAGATGCGCACAGGCCTCATCGCCCTGCTGTCGGGCCGGAGGATGGTGCCGGCCGGGGCCTGAGAGCGCCCTTGCCAGCCGTCCGCGCCTGCCGCAGGGATACGGCGGGGCCGCCGGATCAAGGCGGCCGGGAGGACGACGATGAAGGCGCTTCTGTGCAAGGCGCTCGGCGGCCCGGAGGATCTCGTCATCGAGGATCTGCCGGATCCGGTGCCCGGACCGGGCGAGGTCCTGGTGAGGGTCACGGTCGCGGCGCTCAATTTCTTCGATACGCTCATCATCGCCGGGCGCTACCAGGTGAAGCCGGACCTGCCCTTCTCGCCGGGCGCGGAGGCGGCCGGGATCGTCGAGGCGCTGGGGCCGGGGGTCGAGGGCTTCCGGATCGGCGAGCGCGTCATCGCGCATCTGGGCTACGGAGCCTGCCGCGAGCGCGTCGTGGTCGGCGTCGGCGGCCTCAGCCGCGTGCCGGATCAGGTGAGCGACGAGCAGGCCGCCGGCCTCACCGTCACCTACGGCACCTCGCTGCACGCTCTCCAGGACCGGGCCGGCCTCAGGCCCGGCGAGACGCTGGCGGTGCTCGGGGCCTCGGGCGGTGTCGGTCTCGCGGCGGTCGAACTCGGCCACGCCATGGGCGCGCGCGTCATCGCCTGCGCCTCCTCGGCCGACAAGCTCGAGGCGGCCAAGGCACACGGCGCCGATCTCATCCTCGACTACGGCACGGAGAACCTGCGCGAGGGCCTTCGCCGCCTCGGCGGCGAGAAGGGCATCGATGTCGTCTACGATCCCGTCGGCGGCGACTTCTCCGAGCCGGCGCTGCGCTCGCTCAACTGGAAGGGCCGTTTCCTCGTCATCGGATTCGCGTCCGGGCCGATTCCCCGCATCCCCCTCAACCTCGTGCTCCTCAAGGGCATCGACGTCCAGGGCGTGCATTGGGGCGCCTTCGTGAAGAACGAACCGGAGGCCCATGCGGCGAATCAGGCACGCCTCCTCGCCCTGGTCGCGGAGGGGCGCCTGACCGCCAAGGTGCACGGGGTCTATCCGCTCGCGCGAGCCGCGGAGGCGCTCGGAATCCTCTCCCGCCGCGAGGCGGTGGGGAAGGTGCTGCTGCGGCCTTGAGGGCATCGACCCTGGAACCCGGCGGTCCCGTTCCGGTTGGGCGCGGCGTGGCTCTTCGGCCGGAAGCGGCACGACGTCCGCAGACGACGGCATGCCGTTCCGCTACGGTCGGGCCTCGCGTGGTTCAGCGTCCGCGAAGCCGTGACGACGCGCCGTCACGGCTTCGCGGCGATGGGTCGCGTCGTTCCTGTATTTTCAGAAATTCCTGAAATGACGAAATAGCTCACACGCAAGCCTCGAACGGGGGTTCGTCATGCTGTCGGACGTCGAAGCGCTGCTGCTGGCCCGGATCCAGTTCGGGTTCACGGTGGCGTTCCACATCATCTTTCCGGCCTTCTCGATCGGGCTCGCGAGCTACCTCGCCGTCCTGGAGGGGCTCTGGCTCGCCACCAAGCGCGCAGTCTTCTTCGACCTCTTCAAGTACTGGGTGAAGATCTTCGCCGTCGCCTTCGCGATGGGGGTCGTTTCGGGCCTGGTGATGTCCTACCAGTTCGGCACCAACTGGTCCGTGTTCTCGGACAAGGCCGGTCCGGTGGTCGGGCCGCTGATGGCCTACGAGGTGCTCTCCGCCTTCTTCCTGGAGGCCGGCTTCCTCGGCGTGATGCTGTTCGGCATGAACAAGGTCGGGCCGCGCCTGCACTTCCTGGCGACGCTGGCGGTCGCGGCCGGCACCTTCTTCTCGGCCTTCTGGATCCTGTCGGTGAATTCGTGGATGCAGACGCCGCAGGGCCATGTCACGAACGCCGCCGGGCAATTCGTGCCGCAGGACTGGTGGGCGATCATCTTCAACCCGTCCTTCCCGTTCCGCCTCGTGCACATGGTGCTGGCCGCCTATCTGACGACGGCCCTCGTGGTGGGCGCGGTCGGCGCGTGGCACCTCCTGCGCGACAGCCGGGCCGCGGTGAGCGGCCCGAACGAGGGCGCCCGCACCATGTTCTCGATGGCGATGTGGATGGCCGCCCTGGTGGCGCCGATCCAGATCGCGGCGGGCGACGCGCACGGGCTCAACACCCTGGAGCACCAGCCGGCCAAGGTCATGGCCATGGAGGGCCATTTCGAGAGCCACCCGGCCGGCGCGCCGCTGATCCTGTTCGGCCTTCCCGACCAGGAGGCGGGCCGCGTCCGCTATGCCCTCGAGATCCCGAAACTCTCCTCGCTCATCCTCAAGCACGATCCGAACGCACCCCTGAAGGGGCTCGACACGGTGCCGCGGGAGAACTGGCCGCCGGTGCCGGTGGTGTTCTGGTCGTTCCGGGTGATGGTGGGCCTCGGCTTCCTCATCCTGTTCCTCGGCCTGCTCAGCCTGTGGGCGCGCCTGCGGGGGCGGCTCTACGATTGGGTTGCCCTGCACCGCTTCGCCCTGGTGATGGGGCCGGCCGGCTTCGTCGCCGTGGTGGCGGGCTGGATCACCACCGAGGTCGGGCGCCAGCCCTTCACGGTCTACGGGCTCCTGCGCACGGCCGAATCCGCCTCGCCGCTCTCGGCCCCGGCGGTGGCGGGCTCGCTGATCGCCTTCGTGCTGATCTATTTCGCGGTGTTCTCGATGGGCGTGATCTACATCCTGCGGCTGATGAGCAAGCCGCCGCATTACGGCGAGCCCGGCGTCGAGCCCGGCAAGCCGATCCGCACGGCCGGCATCACGCCGGCGCCCTCGGTCCATCCGGACCGCGCCCTGTGGCCCGCCGAGTGAGGAGGCAGGAATGCTGGAGAGCCTCGATCTCACGATCGTCTGGGCCTTCGTGATCGCCTTCGCGGTGTTCGCCTACATCGTGATGGACGGTTTCGATCTCGGCATCGGCATCCTGTTCCCGGCCTTCCGGCCGGGCGAGGAGCGCGACACCGCCATGAACTCGGTCGCGCCGGTCTGGGACGGGAACGAGACCTGGCTGGTGCTCGGGGGAGGGGGGCTCTTCGCCGCCTTCCCGCTCGCCTACGCGGTGCTGCTGCCGGCCCTCTACGTGCCGATCATCGCCATGCTGCTCGGCCTGATCTTCCGGGGCGTGGCCTTCGAGTTCCGCTGGCGCGATCCGGGCCACCGGGCCTTCTGGGATCTCGCCTTCACGGGCGGATCGGTCGTCGCCGCGCTGTCGCAGGGCATCGCGCTCGGCGCCATGCTGCAGGGCGTCGCCGTCGAGGGGCGGGCCTATGCGGGCGGTTGGTGGGACTGGCTGTCGCCCTTCAGCATCCTCGTCGGCTTGGCCCTCGTCTGCGGCTACGCGCTGCTCGGGGCGACCTGGCTGGTGATGCGCACCGTGGGACCGCTTCAGGACCGGGCCCGCAGCCTCTCGGTGGCCTTGGGGGTGGCGACGATCCTGGCCATCGCCCTGGTGAGCGCGGTGACGCCCTTCCTCGAAGGGAAGTACTGGCAGCGCTGGTTCGCCATGCCGAGCGTGCTCCTCACCGCGCAGGTGCCGCTCCTCGTGGCGGTGGCGAGCGTCCTGTTCTTCCGCTCCCTGGCGCGGGGAGGCGAGCGCGCGCCCTTCCTGATCGCGCTCGGGCTGTTCCTGCTCTCCTTCATCGGGCTCGGCATCAGCATCTACCCGGACGTCGTGCCGGGGCGGATCTCGATCTGGGACGCCGCCTCGCCGCACTCGAGCCAAATGTTCATGCTGGTCGGCGCCTCCGTGCTGATCCCGATCATCCTGGCCTACACCGCCTATTCCTACTGGGTGTTCCGCGGGAAGGTCGATTCGACGGGCTACCACTGATGGCCTCCCCCTCTGATCCCAACGGCCCAAGATGCTGCCGCATCGGGCCGTCGACCCATCTCGAATTTTCGACACCTAGCCAGAGGCTTGGCGAAAATCCGGGAACGGAACCAACGGTCATTTTCAATGACCGCTGGTATGACAGGCCGGCGCCGCTCTGGCGCCGGCTCCTCTGGTTCGCGGCGCTCTACGGCGGCAGCGTGCTCGTCCTCGGCCTGGTGACGCTCGGGCTGCGCGCGTGGCTGAAGGCGGCCTGACCGGCCGGGTGCCGCCGTGCAGCTGCCCCCGTTGATCCAGACCTTCGTCCTCCATTTCGGCGAGATGGGCTCGCGCTGGGGGATCAACCGCACGGTCGGCCAGATCTACGCCCTGCTCTTCGTCGCGGAGCGCGCCCTCAATGCCGACGAGATCGTCGAGCGGCTGGGGCTGTCGCGCTCGAACGTCAGCATGGGCCTGAAGGAGTTGCAGGCCTGGAACCTCGTGCGGCTGCAGCACGTGCCCGGCGACCGGCGCGACTACTTCTCGACGCCCGAGGATATCTGGCAGATCGTGCGCACGCTGGTGGAGGAGCGCAAGAAGCGCGAGGTCGACCCGACCCTCACCCTGCTGCGCGAGATCCTCATGCAGGAGCCGCAGACCGGCGAGGAGCGGCATGCGCAGAGCCGGCTGCGCGAGATGCACGACCTCTTCGAGCTCTTCGCCGGCTGGTACTCGGACGTGCGGCGTCTGGAGACGGAGCGGCTGATCCAGCTCCTCACCCTGGGGGCCCGCGTGCAGAAGATCCTGGAGATGAAGGACCGGCTGTTCGGCGGGGCGCCCCGCGGCCGCCCGGAGGGAGAGCCGGACTGACAGGATTCGGTCACGCTGCACCTGCGAATGGCGTGCGGTGCGGCGTGCCCTGTGGCATGATCGGGGCAGTGTTTCACGCTCGGATGTGATCGGGCATGTCATCCATCGAACAGACCATCTCGGACCTGAAGAGCCTCGAAGCGGCCGGGGAGGCCGCTCTCAACGCGGCCCTGAGCCGGCTCTCGCCCGCGGAGCGGGACGCCTACTGGGCTTCGGTGCGCCGCTGCTACAATGCGCCCTACAATGACGCGCCGGCGAAGGCGCGGGCCGCCCTGTGGCCGCGGGAAGGCGGGCCGCAGCTGCGGGCCGGCTGAGTGGCGCTGCTCTCTCTCTCTCTCTCTCTCTCTCTCTCTCTCTCTCTCTCTGCTCAGACACGCGGAGGAACCCCTCTCCCGGCCGGGAGAGGGGTTTCTTCATGGGTCCGGCCACCGGCGCGAGCAGGCCGAGCCCTCGGCGGCCTTCCGGCGCAAGCATCCGGGAAGGTTGCCGGATCCGGATCGGACATACATCGCGTTAACCATTTTTTAAGCTTTCCGGACGATAACCGCAGGCGTCCAGCCTTCTGGATGTCGAGTGGTCTCTGTCCACTCTGTTTGATGCCTCCCTGTACGACTCTCCGCCGCCCCTCGGGGCGGCTTTCTTTTTTCCGCCTCTGCCAGGTTTTCGCCTCCGCCACGCCGATCGTGGCCGGGAGCCGCGCACCGTTTCGCGCGTTCCGCGTTAAGGTTAACGTCCCGTTACCCGGGCGCAGGGCGGCCGTCGGCGCTATTGTTGCGACGGTGGGTTCGAACACGGGGCGCACGTTTCGAAACGGGACGGCGCCGAGACGCCCAGGTCGCAGGAGGGGTTATGGTCGGGATGGACGTCATGTTTCGGGACCCGCGCGAGACGGTGAATTTCGGCGAGACCTTCGTGGCCTCGGATGCGTTCCGGACCCTGTTTCGTGAGGGCATGACGCTGGTCGAGGAGACCGCCGCCTATCTCGATGGCCCCGGCCGCGACGAGTCCCGCCTGCTCGCCCGCCATGCGGCCTTGAGCTATGCCAGCGAAAGCATGCGGCTGACCACGCGGCTCATGCAGATCGCCTCCTGGCTCCTGGTCCAGCGGGCGGTGTCGGAGGGCGAACTCTCCTTGAGCGAGGCGCAGCAGGAGAAGACCCGGGTGAGGCTCGGGGCGAACGAGGGGCCCGAGACCTCGGCGGTCGTGCTGGCCGAGCTTCCGCTCTCCCTGCAGGCGCTGATCGAGCACTCGAAGCGTCTTCACGCCCGCATCCGGCATCTCGACAGCCTGATCTCGGACGACCGCCCGACGCCGGCCCCGCGCGAGAGCCCGGTCTTCGCCCAGCACGACCTCCTGCGCGCCGCGTTTCGCACCGCGCGGTAGCGCATTTGCGGGTTCACCACGGGCCTTGCCAACCCTGACGGATGACACCGCGGCTGATTGAGCGCTTCCTCCTATGCTACCCCGACGGCCCTCAATCGGAACTGACCTGCGTGGAGGCCGCCCCGCTCCTCATGCCGAGCAACCATTAGTTTGATTGAGGGCTGGGGTTGGCTGCCGCAGGTGGGAGCGCTCGGACAGCGGCGGTTTCATCGGCCAGGGTCTGCAGCGCCGGTGGTGATCTCGTCCGACATCCGATGAATGGCTTCGCCATACGGGATGGCGTCGGCATGCGGATGTCGGTTTGGTTCAGGCGGACGGTTCTCCGCCCCTTCGCGCTCCCTCTTTCCGGGCCCGTTCGGGCCTGCACGACTGCAGCGGCAGCGGAAGGAGATCCGGGAACCAGCACGGCGAGTTGCCGCGCGGCGGCTCCGGTTGTCTCCAGCGTGGCTAACAAGCGGTTGCTGCGCGACGTCTTGTGCTGGGTCCCGGGTCGCATTCCGCTGTCGCTCCATGCGCCCGAGAAAGGGCGGAGCGGACATCCTCGCCTGGGCCTGCCGCGGTCTCAATCGATCGAGGAGCGGGGCGGCTTCCATGCACGGTGTCCGGGCGGGGATGGGCCTCCATTTTCGATCAAGCCCACAGCCGAACGCTGCAGCGCCGCGCCCTCTTGTTCAAGCGGGGGACATTGTGGCGCCATCGGCCCCCGGAGCCACTCCGGCCCGCGAAACCCGGCCCATGAAAAAACCCCGACCGGGCGGCCGGGGTCTGACCTTGCGGGCAAGGGAGGGCGCGGGGCGCCCCCGCCTCACTTCTTGCCGAACGTCATGTTGCCGAAGCGCGAGTTGAAGCGCGACACGCGGCCGCCGCGGTCCATCAGCTTCTGCTCGCCGCCGGTCCATGCCGGATGGGTCGTCGGGTCGATATCGAGGTTGAGGGTGTCCCCCTCCTTCCCCCAGGTCGACCGGGTCGTGTATTCCGTGCCGTCCGTCATCACCACCTTGATGAAGTGGTAGTCGGGGTGCTCGGTGGCCTTCTTGGCAGTGGTCTTCGCCATGACGTAATCCTCGAAGCGGCCCGCCGCCAACGCTCCGCTGTGGGCCGCGGCCATTGATCGCGCGTAATCGGATGAGCGGCGGCCTATACCTCACCCGACGGCGCCAAACAAGCGCAGCAACCGGATTCGCTCACACGACATGGATTCCGCCGATACGGCCCGCTCCCGGGCCTCCCTGGGCGCGCTGAAACCGCTCATTCCCTACGCCATGCGCTACCGCGGCCGCATCGCGGCGGCCCTGGTCGCGCTGATCGCCGCGGCCGGCGCGACGCTGATCGTGCCGATCGCGATCCGGCGCGTGGTCGATCTCGGCTTCTCGCATGTGGGCGCGGCGATGATCGACGCCTATTTCGGGGCGCTGCTCGGCGTCGTGGGCATCCTCGCGCTGGCGAGCGCCGCGCGCTACTACTTCGTCGTGACGCTCGGGGAGCGTGTGATCGCGGACCTGCGCGCCGCGGTCTTTGCGCGGCTCACCACGCTGGACCCCGCCTTCTTCGATCAGGCGCGCAGCGGCGAACTCGTCTCGCGTCTCACCGCGGATGCCGCGCAGGTGAAGGCGGTCTTCGGCGTGTCGCTGTCGATCCTCTTGCGCAACGTCTTCCTGTTCCTCGGCGCGGTGGCCATGATGGTGTGGACGAGCCCGTGGCTCTCCGTCCTGGTGCTCGTCGCGATCCCGATCATCGTGTTCCCGCTGATCCTCTCGGGCCGCGGCGTGCGGCGCCGCTCGCGCGCCGCGCAGGACCGGCTCGCCGATGCCTCCGCCTATGCCACGGAGGCGGTGGGGGCCGTGCGCACCATGCAGGCCTTCGGCATGGGGCCGGCGACCGCCGCGCGTTTCGCGGCGGCCTCCGAGGCGGCCTTCCTGGCGGCGCGCCACTCGGCCCGGGCGCGGGCGCTCCTCACGGGCGTCGCCATCTTCCTCGTCTCGGCGAGCGTCGTCGGCGTGCTCTGGTACGGTGCGCAGGGCGTGGCGAGCGGCGTGATGTCGGCCGGCCAGTTGTCGCAGTTCGTGCTCTACGCGGTGTTCGGCGCGAGCGCGCTGGGGCAGCTCTCGGAGGTCTATGGCGAGCTCACGCTGGCGGCGGGTGCCGCGGAACGGCTCGGCGAGATCCTGCACACCGAGCCCGCCATTACGGCCCCGGCGCAGCCCGTCGCGCTGCCGGTTCCGCCGCGCGGCGAGGTGGCCTTCGAGCACGTGCGCTTCTCCTATCCGGCGCGGCCGGAGCAATCGGCCCTTCAGGATCTCAGCTTCCGCGTGGCGCCGGGCGAGCGCGTCGCCCTGGTGGGGCCGTCAGGCGCTGGCAAGAGCACGGTGCTGCAGCTGCTCCTGCGCTTCTACGATCCCGATTCGGGACAGGTGCGGGTGGATGGGGTGCCGGTCGACGCGGTCGACCCCGCCCTGTTGCGGGACCGGCTCTCGCTCGTGCCGCAGGACCCGACGGTGTTCAGCGGCAGCGTGCTCGACAACATCCGCTACGGCCGGCCGGAGGCCAGCGAGGCCGAGGTGGTGCGGGCCGCCGAGCAGGCGCATGCGGATGGCTTCATCCGCGCCCTGCCGCAGGGCTACGCCACACTGGTGGGCGAGCGCGGCGTCACCCTGTCGGGCGGCCAGCGCCAGCGCATCGCCATCGCCCGCGCGATCCTGAAGGATGCGCCGATCCTGCTCCTCGACGAGGCGACCTCGGCCCTCGATGCGGAGAGCGAGCGCGCCGTGCAGGCGGCCCTCGATCTGCTGATGCGCGGGCGTACCACCCTGGTGATCGCCCATCGCCTCGCGACGATCCGGGCGGCGGACCGCATTCTCGTGCTCGATGACGGGCGCGTGGTGGAGGAGGGAACCCATGAGGGGCTGCTCGCCCGCAACGGGCTCTATGCCCAGCTGGCGGCGCTCCAGTTCGCCGATCCGGGGGAGGGGGGGCGCGCGCGTCTGGTCGCGGTATAGGTGGGCGCCCCGTGGCGCGGCAATAGTGGACCCTGCCCCGGGCGATGCTTATCTTGCCCGTGTATCGTATGAACCCTCAACCGCCCGGGCCTTGAACCCGGCTGCCGGAGAGATCGGGATGGTAAAGAGTTTCAAGGTGATGACGCTGACCGAGGCGGCTGCCGACCGGATCAAGCGCATCATCGCGGAGGCCGATCGCCCCATTGCGGGCGTCCGTGTCGGCGTGAAGAACGGCGGCTGCGCCGGGATGAGCTACACGATGGAATACGCCGAGGAGCAGCGCCCCGGCGAGGATGTGGTGGAGGACCGCGGGGTACGCGTCTTCGTCGACCCCAAGGCGGTGCTGTTCCTGCTCGGGACCGAGATGGACTTCCAGACGACGAAGCTCGCGTCGCAATTCGTGTTCAACAACCCGAACCAGACCTCGGCCTGCGGCTGCGGCGAATCGGTGGCGATCACGCCGGCCAAGCCGGAGGCGCTCCAGGCTGCCGGAGCCTGAGCCAGACCCTTTCCCGCGTCAGGCGACCTGCGTGACGTCCAGTCCGGATTCGTCCACGACGACGCGGTTGCGGCCGGAGCGCTTGGCCGCGAACATGCACTGATCTGCACGCTCGATCAGCGAAACAGCGGTGTCGCCGGCCCGATAGGCGGCGACACCGACCGAGACCGTGACGCGGCCGAGCGACTCGCCGCTCGACCGCTTGACGAGCTCGCGGCCCATCACGCTCGTGCGGATCCGCTCCGCCAGATCGAGCGCATCGTCCCGCCCGCCATAGGGCACGATGACCCCGAACTCCTCGCCGCCGAAGCGGGCGATGGTGGCGCGCGAATCGACCATCTCGCGCATTGTCAGCGCGACGAGGCGCAGCACGCGGTCTCCGGTGAGATGGCCATAGACGTCGTTGAACCGCTTGAAGTGGTCGATGTCGAGAACGATGAGCGCGATGGACTGCCGGTTCGCGACGGCGTCGCCGACCGCCTTGTGCAGCACCTCCTCGAACAGCTTGCGGTTGCCGATCCCGGTGAGCGGATCGGTGAGGGACTCGACCCGGACGGCCTCCAGCATCTCGTGCAGGCTCCGGATCTCCTCGCGGCTCTCCCGCATCCGCGCCTCGAGGGTGCGGTTGTCGGCGGTGACGTCCCGCGTCGCCACGATCAGCGACGCCACGAGATCGCGCAGCCGCGCCCGGTTGACCGTCGGGGCGACGATGTCTTGGCTGAAGGCCTGGAGCGAGGCCCCGTAGCGGGCCGTCGAGCCGAGTGCGACATCCAGCATCTCCAGCACCTGCTCCATCTCGGAGAGCAGGGTGGTGCCCGCCCGCTCGGTCTCCACGACCTGGCGGCGGCTGTCGAGATAGGTGTCGTAGAGAACCTCGATCGTGTCGTCGCGCAGCGCGCCGTGCTCGGCCGCGATTCGCTTCACCGCCTCGTTGAGCAGAGGCTGATGCCCCGACACGTAGGTGTACCAGACAGCATAGCTGCGCGGGCTCGCCGACGACCCATAGGCCTTCATCAGCTCGATCGCCCGTTGGCCGACCGCGAGGCTGCGGTCCGTGTCGGCCCTGGACAGGTCGCTCATCCGGCTCCTCCGTGCGCCATGTCGGATCGGTGATCCGTCCGGCAGCCATCATCCTAGGGCGGGCGAATGGAAAAGCCGTTAAAGTAGATCCGCTGGATCGAGACGACCGCGAGAACTTGAGTCTCTACTCACGGTCCTTGCGTTTTTTCAGGATAACCGGGCGGAGCAGGAAGGCCGGTACATGCGCGCCGAGCCCGACCTCGGCCTCCGGCATGGCGTCATCCTCGTTGCGGCGCCGGGCGGCGGCCCGGGGGCGGTCCTCGCGGCGGGGAGTCTTCGGCCGCTCCTCGGTGCGGCGCTCGCCGCGCCGGCTGCGCTCGCCGCGTTCCCCGCGACCGCCCCGCTCGCGCGGACGGCGCTCGCGCGCCTCGCCGGGCTCCTCCTCCGGCAGGCTGCCGAGGTCGCCCTCGGCCCAGGGGATCGGCTGGCCGATCAGGCTCTCGATCGCGGCCAGCGCCTTCTCGTCCCCGCGGGCGACCAGGGTGAAAGCGGAGCCGTTGCGCCCGGCGCGGCCGGTGCGGCCGATCCGGTGCACGTAATCCTCCGCGTGGTGCGGCACGTCGAAATTGAAGACATGGCTCACGGCCGGGATGTCGAGGCCGCGGGCTGCCACGTCGCTCGCCACGAGGAGCGGGATCTCGCCCGACCGGAAGGCGTCGAGGGCCGCCATGCGGGCCCGCTGGTCCATGTCTCCGTGCAGGGCCGCGACCGTGAAGCCGTGGTTGGCCAGCGACTTCTGCAGCTGCGCCACGTCGCGCTTGCGGTTGCAGAAGATGATGCCGTTCTTGAGCTCCTCCGCGCCGCGGATCAGCCGGCGGAGGGTCTTGCGCTTCTGGTGACCCTCGCCGCCCGTGGCGACGAGGCGCTGCTCGATGGTCGAGGCCGTGGAGGCGGGCCGCGCGACCTCGATCCGCACCGGATTGTGGAGGAAGTCGTCCGCGAGCCGCTGGATCTCGGGCGGCATCGTCGCCGAGAAGAACAGCGTCTGGCGGGTGAACGGCACCAGCTTCACGATCCGCTCGATATCCGGGATGAAGCCCATGTCGAGCATGCGGTCCGCCTCGTCGATGACGAGGAGCTCGACGCCCGTGAGCAGCAGCTTGCCGCGCTCGAAGTGATCGAGGAGCCGGCCCGGCGTGGCGATCAGGACGTCGACGCCGCGGGTGATCTTGGCATCCTGGTCCGCGAAGGAGACGCCGCCGATCAGCAGCGCGACGTTGAGCTTGTGGTTGGTGCCGTAGCGCTCGAAATTCTCCTCGACCTGCGCGGCGAGCTCGCGCGTGGGTTCGAGGATCAGCGTGCGCGGCATGCGGGCCCGGGCTCGACCCTGCTCCAGGCGGGTCAGCATCGGCAGCGTGAAGGCGGCCGTCTTGCCCGTGCCGGTCTGCGCCACGCCGAGGACGTCGCGGCGGGCGAGGACGTGCGGGATGGCCTGGGCTTGGATCGGGGTCGGCGTGGTGTAGCCGGCCGCGGAGACGGCCTGCAGGACCTTTTCGCTGAGACCGAGTTCGGCGAATGACATCAGGAATGAAAACCGTTGCGCGCGGGCCGGGCAACCGGCGCGAGGGGGAGTCCGTCGCGGCAACGGCCTGGACGAAAAGAAGCTTCGCGCCCCGGCTGCGCTCGCGCGAGCAGGGCACCCGAACCTGCCATTGCTGCAGCGCGCGGGATCGCGCCGGCGGGTGCGACACGCCCGATGAGCGCGCGTTTGTCAAGTGGCTGCTTCGCCACACGTCCCTTTCGGTCGGCTCACCGGGCCCCGTGCGGGCCGCACGGGTCGAGCCGCAATTCCCCGGCACCGCCGAGGGCGCCCGTCGTCTCGGGGTCGGCGGCCCCGCGCAGCGCGGCGAAACCGGCCTGAAGGCGGCCCGGGCGGCTCTGCTCGGCCATGTAATGGGTCGCAGCGAGCGCCAGGACGGTGATCAGCGCCGCGAGCTTTCCCGTCCGCACCAGCAGAGCGCGTGTCGGGGCACGGTTCTCGTATTTCTGCATGGCAACCCGGCATTCGGTACATGGCTGGCAGCACGATCGGGAATCAAGGTTAATCCAGGGTAAGCGGCCTCAACTCCTTTGTTCGATTCGGCGGAACCGTGAGTTCATCTTTTGTTGACGGGTTCGGGGCTATTGAGCAGTCCTCGTTGCAGGAAAGCGACAGACCGGACGTGAGGCCGGGGATAGAAGCCGCGCCGGCTCTCGCCAACAGGACCATGACAATGAAGAAGATCCTCCTCTCCACGGTCGCCCTTGCGGGCCTCACCGCCGCCGCGTCGGCCGCGGATCTGCCGCGCCGTGTTGCGCCCCCGCCGGTGTTCACGCCGGTGCCGGTCTTCACCTGGACCGGGTTCTACGCCGGTTTCAACGCCGGCTACGGCTTCAGCACCAACGACAACAACACCCCGACGGTGCTCGGCGTCGGCCCGGCCACCGGCCTCGTCTTTGCCCCGACGGTGATCGCCTTCCAGAACCGCAACAACAATGACGGCTTCGTCGGCGGCGGTCAGGTCGGCTACAACTACCAGTTCACGCCCGGCTCGGGCGTGGTGATCGGTCTCGAGGCCGACGCCCAGTTCGCCGATTTCGGCCGCAACCGCAACCGCTTCCTGGCCACCGGCCCGATCGCCGCCCAGACGGTGTTCAACCCGGCCGGCATCTCCGGTCTCGACTGGTTCGGCACGGTGCGCGGCCGGCTCGGCTACGCCTTCGACCGCACCCTGGTCTACGCCACCGGCGGCTTCGCCTATGGCAGCGGCGGCGGCCGCGACTTCGGCCTGCCCAACCGCGACGACTTCCAGACCGGCTGGACCGCTGGCGGCGGTGTCGAGTACGCCCTGCCCACCGACTCGTTCCTGAACTTCTTCAAGTCGAACGCCGTGACGGTGAAGGTCGAAGGCCTGTACGTGAACCTGGAGCGCGAGCGGAACCGCAGCGGCGCCTTCGCGGTGAACAATGCCGGCACCCTCATCACGACGGCGAGCCCCGGCGTGGTGGTGGTCAGCGGCGCCAACCTGCGCCGCGACACTGAGTTCGCGGTGGTCCGCGCCGGCCTGAACTACAAGTTCGGCACCTACTAAGTCTGGGCCCCCCCGATCCCCAGCAGAAGCCCGGCCGAAAGGCCGGGCTTTTTCATATGGTTTCCGGGTGATCCGTTCGGAGACAAGAGGGTGCGGGAACCGCGCGATCCCCTCTCCCGTGCGGGAGAGGGGTTCCCCGCGCGTCCTCGTCTCGGAAGGGATCAACCGGAAGCCGTTATCACTCGATCCCGAGCTTCGCCTTCAGCAGGGCGTTCACGGCGGCCGGATTGGCCTTGCCGCCCGTCGCCTTCATGGTCTGGCCCACGAACCAGCCGAGCAAGGTCGGCTTGGCCTGGGCCTGGACCACCTTGTCCGGATTGGCCGCGATGATCTGATCGACCGCCGCCTCGATCGCTCCGGTATCCGTCACCTGCCTGAGGCCGCGGCTCTCCACGATGGCGCGCGGGTCGCCGCCCTCGCTCCAGACGATCTCGAACAGATCCTTGGCGATCTTGCCCGAGATAGTGCCGTCGGCGATGAGGTCGATGATCGCCCCGAGCTGCTCGGCCGATACGGGCGAGTCCTCGATGCCGTGCCCCTCCTTGTTGAGGCGGCCGAACAGCTCGTTGATGACCCAGTTCGCCGCAGCCTTGCCGTCGCGACCCCTGGCCACGGCCTCGAAGTAGTCGGCCGAGGCGCGTTCGGCCACCAGCACCGTCGCGTCATAGGCCGAGAGGCCGTACTCGGCGACGAAGCGGGCCTTCTTGGTGTCGGGCAGCTCCGGCAGCTCGGTCTTCAGCTCATCGATGAAGGCGTCATCGATCTCCAGCGGCAGCAGGTCCGGATCGGGGAAGTAGCGGTAGTCGTGCGCCTCCTCCTTGGAGCGCATCGAGCGCGTCTCGCCCTTGTTCGGGTCGAACAGGCGCGTCTCCTGCTCGATCACGCCGCCATCCTCCAGGATGGCGATCTGGCGGCGCGCCTCGGCCTCGATCGCCTGGCCGATGAAGCGGATCGAGTTGACGTTCTTGATCTCGCAGCGGGTGCCGAGGAACTCGCCGGGTCGCCGCACCGAGACGTTCACGTCGGCGCGCAGGTTGCCCTTCTCCATGTCGCCGTCGCAGGTGCCGAGATAGCGCAGGATGGTGCGCAGCTTCGTGACGTAGGCCTTGGCCTCCTCGGCGGAGCGCAGGTCGGGCTTCGAGACGATCTCCATCAGCGCCACGCCCGACCGGTTGAGGTCGACGAAGCTCAAGGATGGGTGCTGGTCGTGCAGCGACTTGCCGGCATCCTGCTCCAGGTGCAGGCGCTCGATGCCGACCCGGATCGTCTCGCCCTCCGGGAGATCCACCAGCACCTCGCCCTCGCCGACGATCGGGCTCTTGTACTGGCTGATCTGGTAGCCCTGGGGCAGGTCCGGGTAGAAGTAGTTCTTGCGGTCGAACACCGAGCGGTGATTGATCTGCGCCTTCAGCCCGAGGCCGGTGCGCACGGCCTGCGCCACGCATTCCCGGTTGATCACGGGCAGCATGCCCGGCATGGCGGCGTCGACCAGCGACACATTGTCGTTCGGCTCCGCGCCGAAGGCCGTCGAGGCGCCCGAGAACAGCTTCGAGCGGCTCGTCACCTGGGCGTGGATCTCCATGCCGATGACCACCTCCCAGTCGCCCAAGGCGCCCTTGATCAGCTTCTTGGGGTTCACGGGAGCGTTCATGGCGTGGGGTCTCCGGAAGGGCTGGGATGCGCGTCCCGCGTGGAGAGGGGGGCTCGGGTGCCTAGTAGGGAGCGGCGGACGGGCCGGTCAAGCGCGTCAGGGGCGGGGCGCGATCACGCGCCGCGCACCGTAGCCGAGGAGGGCCCAGAGGAAGGCGGCAGCGGTGCGCACGGGGAAGAAGGTCGGCAGGTCGTGGCCGATCGGCGCCGGCCAGGGCAGGCCGATGCCCGTCAGGATCCACGAGGCCAGGACCGAGACCGCGAGCGCCGCGATGGCGACGATGGAGACCTTTCCGAGCTGGTCCGCCTTCCAGCCGAGGACGAGCGCGACCGCGATCAGGATCGGGTCGAGGCCCGCCATCAGCCAGACGGAGGGCGGATAATACGGGACGCTCACCCGGTCACGCCCACCAGCGCGGCGGCAGCACGGTCCGGCCGGCCGCCTCCTCGATGACCTGCCCCGCCGCGAACAGCGTCTCCTCGTCGAAGGGACGGCCGATGAGCTGGAGACCGAGCGGCAGGCCCTGCGCATCGAGCCCCGCCGGCACGGCGATGCCGGGCAGTCCCGCCATGTTCACCGTCACGGTGAAGACGTCGTTCAGGTACATCTCGACCGGATCGGCGTTCTGCTTCTCGCCGATGCCGAACGCCGCCGAGGGGGTCGCAGGCGTGAGGATGGCGTCGACGCCGTTCGCATACACGGCCTCGAAGTCGCGCTTGATCAGCGTGCGGATCTTCTGGGCGCGCACGTAATAGGCGTCGTAGTAGCCCGCCGAGAGCACGTAGGTACCGATCATGATGCGCCGCTTCACCTCGCGGCCGAATCCGGCCGCGCGGGTCTGCTCGTACATGCCGACGATGTCCTTGGCCGGCACGCGCAGCCCGTAGCGCACGCCGTCGTAGCGGGCGAGGTTCGAGGAGGCCTCCGCCGGGGCGACGATGTAATAGGCCGGCAGGGCGTATTGGGTGTGCGGCAGCGAGACCTCGACGATGGTGGCGCCCGCCGCCTTCAGCCACTCGGCGCCCTGGTGCCAGAGGCGCTCGATCTCGGCCGGCATCCCGTCGACGCGGTATTCCTTCGGGATGCCGATGGTCAGGCCCTTCACGCCGCGCCCGACCGCCTTCTCGTAATCCGGCACCGGGCGGTCGACGCAGGTCGTGTCCTTCGGGTCGTGCCCGGCCATGGAGGTGAGGAGGATCGCCGTGTCGCGCACCGTGCGGGCGATCGGGCCGGCCTGATCGAGGGAGGATGCGAAGGCGACGATGCCCCAGCGCGAGCAGCGCCCGTAGGTCGGCTTGATGCCGACCGTGCCGGTGAAGGCCGCGGGCTGGCGGATCGATCCGCCGGTATCGGTGGCCGTCGCACCGAGGCAGAGCCGGGCCGCGACCGCCGCCGCCGAGCCGCCCGAGGAGCCGCCCGGCACCAAGGGCGCGTCCGAATCCCGGCGGCGCCAGGGCGAGATTACCGGGCCGTAGGCGCTGGTTTCGTTCGACGAGCCCATCGCGAACTCGTCGAGGTTGAGCTTGCCCAGCATCACGGCGCCGTCGCGCCAGAGATTGTGGCTGACGGTCGACTCGTAGTGCGGCCGGAAGCCTTCGAGGATCTTCGAGCCCGCCGTGGTCGGCACGTCGTGGGTGCAGAACAGGTCCTTGATGCCGAGCGGCAGCCCTTCGAGGGGGCGCGCCTCGCCGGCGGCGATCTTCCGGTCCGCCACCTCCGCCATGGCGAGCGCCCGCTCGGGCGTCTCGATCAGGTAGGCGTTGAGCTTGCGCGCCTGCGCCACCGCGTCGAGATGCGCCTGCGTGATCTCACGGGCGGAAAAGGATTTCTGACGAAGACCGTCGCGGGCCTCCGCGAGGGTGAGTTCGGTCAGGTCTGCCGGTGTCGTGCTCAAATCGAAAGTTCCTCGCCGCCCCGGGGCGCCGCCGTCGGCCTACTCGACGACCTTCGGCACCAGGAAATAGTTGTCCTCGGTCAGCGGTGCGTTGAAGACGATGTCGCGGGCATAGCCGCCATCGGTCACCGCGTCCTCGCGCTGCTTCATCGCCATCGGGGTGACCGAGGTCATCGGCTCGACGCCGGACACGTCGACCGCGCCGAGCTGCTCGACGAAGGCCAGGATGGCGTTGAGCTCGTCCTGGAGCGGCGGCACCTCCGCGTCGCTCACCGCGATGCGCGCCAGATGCGCGATGCGCCGAACCGTCTGCGCGTCGACCGACATGAAACCCCGCTTCGCGTGGAGAGTCCGGCCTCGCGGGCCGTCCGCCGCGCGCTATAGCACCGGCTTTCGCGCAGCCGCAACGGCGAGCCGGACCGCGGTCGCTCCGCTGGCCCTGCGGGTCTCCAGCAAGGCGATCCGGTGACCGTCGCGGCCCGCATCCTCGATCAGGATGGCGGGAGGCCGGAATTCCTGGCGCGCCCGCGCCGTCCCGGCCACCAGCACCTCGGCGGCGAGCGCCAGCATGAGCTTGTGGCGCAGCGGCATCGCTCTGCGGCGGGGTGCCGGGGGCAGCGTGATCCGGGGCCGTCCCGCCCGGATCGGATGCGGGCGTGGCCGCGCGGGCGCAGGCCGGCCGACCGGCACGAAGGCGCGGGCCGAAATACGCTCCCGCCCGGCCGGGGCGGCGGCCCGGTTCGGGAGACGCGGTGCTGCGGCCCGGGCCCGTCCGATCGTCACGATGGCGGCGTGCGGAACCCGCGAACGGCGCCTCGGCATGCGGGCCTGCCCGGGAAAGCTGCCGCCCGCGCGGGGGAGGGGACCCCGCAGCGGCTCCTGGCTGCCGTCGAGATCGATCGTCAGCCGGGCGCTGCCCCTGCAGGCGCCCGACGGCAGCGTGGTCGCGAGGGAGAAGGGGAGCACGGGCGGACTTGGCTCCGGTGGGCCGCAGGTTAACGCAGAGTTAATGCTGCCCGCCCGCCCGCGCCATATCAACCTCGCCTTAACCCTAACCGCCCGGCGCTCACGGGATCGTCACCGCCGTGCCCTTGTGCGGAACGACGACCTGGATCCCGCTGCCGTCGAGGGCGGACACGAAGGCATCGGCGCTCGGGGCGATGATCGGGAAGGAGCCGTAATGGCAGGGGATCACCGCCTTCGGCGCGAAGAACTTCCGCACGGCCAGCGCCGCCGTCTCGGCGCCCATGGTGAAGCGGTCGCCGATCGGCACCATCAGCACGTCGGGGCGGTAGATCTCCTGGATCAGCGCCATGTCGCCGAAGATGTCGGTGTCGCCCATATGGTAGACGGTCGGCTCGCCCGCGGCGCGGACGATGATGCCGTTCGGCAGGCCGAGCGGCACGGTGACGCCCGCCTCGCTCATCCCGGCCGAATGGTCGGCGTGCACGAGGGTGACCCGGAACGCGCCCTGGTCCGTCGTCCCGCCCGTGTTCATCGGGTCGAAATTCGTCAGGCCCTTCGAGGCGAGCCACATGCAGAGGTCGTAATTCGTGACCACCTTGGCGCCGGTCTCGCCCGCGACCGCAAGCGTGTCGCCCACGTGATCGCCGTGGCCATGCGTGATGAGGATGTGGGTTGCGCCCTCGACCGCGCTCGCCCGCGCGGCATCGCCGCCCTCGAAGGCGGGGTTGCCGGTGAAGAAGGGATCGATCAGGACGTGGCTCGCCCCGAAATCGAGGCGGAAGGCCGAGTGGCCGAACCAGGTGATGCGCATGAGGAGGTCTCCCGGATGGACGCCACGTACTTAAAGCCTGGCGCGCGCCCGTGAACCGGGAGAGTTTCGCGCGCTTCGCGGAATCCTCGCGTGCCGGCGGCGCGCGCCTGCTCGGGCTCGATCTCGGCACGAAGACCATCGGGCTTGCCCTCTCGGATGTCGGGCGGCGCATCGCCTCGCCGCTGGAGACGATCAGGCGGGTCAAGTTCACGCCGGATGCGCAGAAGCTCGCGGGAATCGCCCGGCAGCACGGCGTCGGCGGGCTGGTGATCGGCCTTCCCCTCAACATGGACGGCAGCGAGGGGCCGCGGGCGCAATCGACCCGCGCCTTCGTGCGCAATCTCGCGCCGATCCTGCCCCTGCCCGTGCTGCTCTTCGACGAGCGCCTCTCCACCGCCGCCGTGACCCGCACGCTCCTCGAAGCCGATGCGTCGCGGGCCCGCCGCGGCGATCTCGTGGACAAGCTCGCCGCCGCCTACATCCTGCAGGGCTGCCTCGACGTCCTGGCGGGTCTCGCGCCACCCGACGCGGTGGAGGATTAGAGTATGTCCAGGAGAAGTGGACACCGGTTCTCCGTCCGGACATACGAAAAATCAAAGACTTAGAGTCTGTCAGGCGCTTCCATGAGTGCCTGACAGACTCTAGCGCAGCGACACCGTGCCGCCTCCGTGGCGCGCGACGAGCCCGTCCAGTTCGAGTTCGAGCAGCAATCCCTGGACGGCGCGGGCCGGCAGGCCGGCCTGCCGGGCGAGGGCATCGATCGCGACCGGCGCGGGGCCGAGGAGCGCGAGCAGGCGAGCGCGGTCGCTCCCGGGGATGGGGGCCTCCGCCTCCTCGAAGCCGAGCGGCACCGGCGCGGGAGCGGCGCCGTCGCCGAAGAAGTCGGTCTCGTCCCAGTAGAGGGCTGGCTCGGCAGGCCGCTCGCCGTCCTCCGCCTCCCTAAGCTCATCGCGGCCGGCGACGAGCGGCGCCAGGACGGCGATGACATGCTCGGGGGCGGCGCAGAGCGTGGCGCCCTGCCGGATCAGGTCGTTGGTGCCCTCCGCCCGGGGATCGAGGGGCGAGCCCGGCACGGCGAAGACCTCGCGGCCCTGTTCGAGGGCGAAGCGGGCGGTGATGAGCGAGCCGGAGCGGCGCGCCGCCTCGACCACGACGGTGCCGAGGGACAGCCCCGAGATGATCCGGTTGCGGCGGGGGAAATCGCGCCCGCGCGGCTCCCAGCCGAGGGGCATCTCGGCCACGATGGCCCCGCCATGGTCGAGGATGCGGGCGGCGAGGGGCTCGTGCTCGGCCGGATAGATCCGGTCGTGGCCGCCGGCCAGCACCGCGACCGTTCCGGAGTCGAGCGCCGCCGCATGCGCGCGGGCATCGATGCCGCGGGCGAGGCCGGAGACGACGACGAGCCCCTCGGCCCCGAGCGCATGCGCGAGCCGCTCGGTGAAGGTCAGGCCGGCGGCCGAGGCGTTGCGGGAGCCCACGACGGCGATGCAGGGGCGCCGGAGGGAGGCGGCATCGCCCCTGAGGGCAATCAGCGGCGGGGCGTCGTCGGTCGCCTGGAGCGGCGCCGGATATTCGTCCTCGCCCATCGCGACGAAGCGCACGCCGATCCGCGCGGCGGCCGCGATCTCGCGCTCTCCTTGAGCCTTGGTCATGACCTTGACGGCCTTGCCCCGCGCGCGGGCGAGGTCCGGCAGGGCCTCCAGGGCTGCGCCCGCCCCGCCGAAGCGGTTCACGAGGCCGCGGAAGGTGCGCGGGCCAACGCCCTCCGAGCGAATCAGCCGCAGCCAGTCGAGGCGCTGCGCGTCGGTCAGCTGCACGTGAGGCTCCCCTGCGGCAGGGCAGGGGATCGTCTCAACCCTTCTGCCCGATGCGCCCTTCGGTGCCGTCCATCAGGCGCCGGATATTGGGCATGTGCTTCCACCATAGCAGCAGGGCGAGCACGACGAACAGCAGGGCGGCGCGGGTCTCGCCCATTGCCCAGAGCAAGGCCGGGGTCGCGGCGCTCGCCGCGAGAGCCGCGGCGGAGGAGTAGCGCAGCAGGAATGCGAGGCCAAGCCAGATCGCCGCGAAGGCGAGGACGGCGAGCGGGGCCAGGGCCAGGAGCACGCCGAGGAAGGTCG
The DNA here is from genome assembly GCF_000022085.1 of Methylobacterium nodulans ORS 2060. Lineage (NCBI taxonomy): Bacteria > Pseudomonadati > Pseudomonadota > Alphaproteobacteria > Hyphomicrobiales > Methylobacteriaceae > Methylobacterium > Methylobacterium nodulans. The sequence goes on along the minus strand of NC_011894.1, from coordinate 3,422,763 downwards.
CGACCCCCTTTCCGCCCTTGAAGCCGAGCCAGACCGGGAAGAGGTGGCCGAGGAAGGCTCCGAGCCCGGCGGCGAGCGCGGCCTCCGGCGCTCCGAAGCGGCCCACGATCAGCACGGCGGCGGTGCCCTTGAGGGCATCGCCCACAAGGGTCGCGGCCGCGAGGCCCTTGCGGCCGGTGCGCAGCACGTTGGTGGCGCCGATATTGCCCGATCCGATCGACCGCACGTCGCCGAGCCCGGCGGAGCGGGTGAGGATGAGCCCGAAGGGGATCGAGCCGAGGAGATAGCCGAGGCCGAGGGCGGCGAGCAGGAACGGCCAGCTCTGCGCGTCCATCAGCGGCCCGCCTCGAACCGGTAGGCGATGCGGCCACCGACCAGGGTGAGGAGAGCGCGGCCCTGGAGCCGCGCCTCGTCGAAGGGCGAGTTCTTGGAGCGGGACTTCAGCAGGCGCTTGTCGAGGATGTAGGGCTCGTCGGGATCGAACAGGACGAGGTCGGCCGGCGCGCCCTTGGCGAGCCGCCCGCCCTCGCGGCCGAGGAGCCGCGCCGGCTCGGCCGACAGGGCGGCGAGGAGGCGCGGCAGGGCGATGTCGCCGGCATGCACGAGGCGCAAGGAAGCGGCGAGCAGCGTCTCGATGCCGAGCGCCCCGTCCGCCGCCTCCGCGAAGGGCAGGCGCTTCGTCTCCACGTCCTGCGGGTTGTGGTCCGAGACGACGACGTCGATGACGCCCTCGTTCAGGGCCGCGACCACCGCCTTGCGGTCCTCCTCGGTACGCAAGGGGGGCGAGAGCTTGCAGAAGGTGCGGTAGTGGCCGATGTCGTTCTCGTTCAGCACCAGGTTGTTGATCGAGACGCCGCAGGTGACGGGCAGCCCCGCCTCCTTGGCCCGCCGCACGATCTCGACCGAATCGGCGCAGGAGATCATGGCGGCGTGGTAGCGGGCGCGGGTCAGGCGCACGAGGCGCAGGTCGCGTTCCAGCAGGATCGTCTCGGCCTCGCGCGGGATGCCGTGCAGCCCGAGCCGCGAGGCCATCTCGCCCTCGTTCATCACCCCGTCGCCGACGAGATCGGGCTCCTCGACATGCTGCATCAGCAGCGCGCCGAAATCGCGGGCATAGGTGAGGGCCCGGCGCATCACCTGGGCGTTGGTGACCGCGCGCAGGCCGTCCGTGAAGGCGACGGCGCCCGCCTCCGACAGGAGCCCGAACTCCGTCATCTCGCGCCCGGCGAGATGCTTGGTGATGGCGGCGGCCGGCAGCACGTGCACGCTGGCGGTGTCGCGGGCGCGGCGCAGCACGAAGTCCACGATGGCCGGCTCGTCGATCACCGGGTTGGTGTCGGGCATGCAGACCAGCGTGGTGACGCCGCCCGCCGCGGCCGCCGCGCTCGCGCTCGCGAGCGTCTCGCGGTGCTCGGCCCCGGGCTCGCCCACGAAGGCGCGCAGGTCGGTGAGGCCCGGCGCCAGGACATGCCCGCCGCCGTCGATGATCTCGGCGTCCTCCGGCGCGGGCGGGGACGCGCCCCACTGGAGGTCCGCAATGCGGCCGTCGCGGATGAGGAGGGCGCCTACCTTGTCCTGCCCGGAGACGGGATCCAGGAGGCGCGCATTGGCGATGACAAGAGGGCGTGCGGTCATGGCATCCCGTGGACTGGCGCCCGAGAGGCTCGGCGCTGAGGCCAGCTGAAGCGGACGGCCGGCACCGGCCGTCACCCATTCGGAAGCGTTTGGCAGATGACGCGGTGCCGGGACAAGCCTCGTTACGGCGTCTCAGGCGTTCGGCAGGTGCATCGCCAGCGCCTCCAGCACCGCCATGCGCACCGCCACGCCCATCTCCACCTGTTCCTTGATCAGCGACTGCGCCCCGTCCGCGACCTCGGACGAGATCTCGACGCCCCGGTTCATGGGGCCCGGATGCATCACGAGCGCGTCGGGCTTGGCGAGCCTCAGCTTCTCGCCGTCGAGGCCGAAATAGCGGAAATACTCTTTCACGGAGGGCACGAAGGAGCCGTTCATGCGCTCGCGCTGAAGGCGCAGCATCATGACGATGTCGGAGTCGCGCAGGCCCGCCCGCATGTCGGTGAAGACCTCGACGCCCATGCGCTCGATGCCCGGCGGCAGCAGCGTCGAGGGGCCGATGACCCGCACCCGGGCACCGAGCGCCTGGAGCAGGATGATGTTCGAGCGCGCCACCCGCGAATGCAGGACGTCGCCGCAGATCGCCACCTGGAGCCCCTCGATCCGGCCCTTGTTGCGGCGGATGGTGAGCGCGTCGAGGAGGGCCTGGGTCGGGTGCTCGTGGGCGCCATCGCCCGCATTCACCACCGCGCAATCGACCTTGCGGGCCAGGAGATGCACGGCGCCCGCCTGATGGTGGCGCACCACGATGATGTCGGGCCGCATGGCGTTCAGCGTCGCGGCGGTGTCGATCAGCGTCTCGCCCTTCTTCACCGACGAGGAGGCGACCGACATGTTCATCACGTCGGCCCCGAGCCGCTTGCCCGCGAGCTCGAAGGAGGATTGGGTGCGGGTCGAGGGCTCGAAGAACAGGTTGATCTGCGTGCGGCCGCGCAGCGTCGTGCGCTTCTTCTCCACCTGCCGGCTGATCTCGACGGCCTCGTCGGCGCGGTCGAGCAGCGCGGCGATGTCGAGGGGCGTCAGGCCCTCGATGCCGAGCAGGTGGCGGTGCGGGAAGCCCGGGCGGGTCGGCTGGGTGCTCATGCTGAGCCCCGGCTATAGGAGCAGGGCGAGAGGCCCGCAAGCAGGGCAGGCCCCCCGTTCCGGGCATTTGACAACGGCTCCGCGTTCACCCACTTGTCGGGCTTGAGGCGCCTCCCCTTAGCGCCGTGCGTCCGCCACATCGAGACAAGACCGCAGCGGTCTGCTTGGGAAGAGGCAAGCCGTTCATGAAAGTCGTCGTCGTCGAGTCGCCCGCCAAGGCCAAGACGATCAACAAGTATCTCGGCCACGGCTACGAGGTTCTGGCCTCCTTCGGGCATGTGCGCGACCTGCCCGCCAAGGACGGCTCGGTCGATCCCGAGCAGGACTTCAAGATGCTCTGGGAGCTGGAGGACCGCGGCGCGAAGCGGGTCTCGGAGATCGCCAGGGCGGTCAAGGGCGCCGACAAGCTGATCCTCGCCACCGACCCCGACCGCGAGGGCGAGGCGATCTCCTGGCACGTGCTGGAGGCGCTGCAGGCCAAGCGGGTGCTCAAGGACGTGTCCGTCGAGCGCGTGACCTTCAACGCCATCACCAAGGACGCGGTCCAGACGGCGATGGCCCAGCCCAGGCAGATCGACCAGGCGCTGGTGGATGCCTATCTGGCCCGCCGGGCTCTCGACTACCTCGTCGGCTTCAACCTCTCGCCGGTGCTGTGGCGCAAGCTGCCGGGCGCGCGCTCGGCGGGCCGGGTGCAATCGGTGGCCCTGCGCCTCGTCTGCGACCGCGAGGCGGAGATCGAGGCGTTCAGGCCGCGCGAATTCTGGTCGCTCGTCGCCACGCTCGCCACCGCCAGGGGCGCTGTGTTCGATGCGCGGCTCGTCGGCGCCGACGGCAAGCGCATCCAGCGCCTCGATATCGGCACGGCCGAGGAGGCGGAGGCGTTCCGGCGCGACCTCGAACTCGCCACCTTCACGGTGGGAAACGTCGAGGCGAAGCCCGCCAGGCGCCACCCGCAGCCGCCCTTCACCACCTCGACCCTGCAGCAGGAGGCCTCCCGCAAGCTCGGGCTCGCCCCGGCCCAGACCATGCGCATCGCCCAGCGCCTCTACGAGGGCGTCGAGATCGGCGGCGAGACGGTCGGCCTGATCACCTACATGCGGACGGACGGCGTCGACATGGCGCCGGAGGCGATCCAGGACGCGCGCCGCGTCATCGGGGCCGAGTTCGGGGATGCCTACGTGCCCGCCGCGCCCCGCAGCTACAGCGTCAAGGCGAAGAACGCCCAGGAGGCCCACGAGGCCGTGCGCCCGACCGATCTCGGCCGCCTGCCCAAGGAGGTCGCCCGCTTCCTCGAACCCGAGCAGGCCCGGCTCTACGAGCTGATCTGGATCCGCACCGTCGCGAGCCAGATGGAATCGGCCGAGCTCGAGCGCACCACGGTCGACATCGCCGCGCAGGTCGGCCCGCGCCGCCTCGACCTGCGCGCCACCGGGCAGGTGGTGAAGTTCGACGGCTTCCTCACCCTCTACCAGGAGGGCAAGGACGACGAGGAGGACGAGGAATCCCGCCGCCTGCCGTCCATGGCGGCGGGCGAGGCCTTGCGGCGCGAGCGCATCGCCGCGACCCAGCACTTCACGGAGCCGCCGCCGCGCTACTCGGAGGCGAGCCTCGTGAAGCGGATGGAGGAACTCGGCATCGGCCGTCCCTCCACCTACGCCGCCGTGCTGCAGGTGCTGCGCGACCGCGAATACGTGCGCCTGGACAAGAAGCGGCTCGTGCCGGAGGACAAGGGGCGCCTCGTCACCGGCTTCCTGGAGAGCTTCTTCCGGCGCTACGTCGAGTACGACTTCACGGCCGACCTGGAGGAGCAGCTCGACCGGATCTCGAACGCCGAGATCGACTGGCGCGCCGTGCTGCGCGACTTCTGGCGCGACTTCTCGGCGGCGATCGCCGGCACCAAGGAGTTGCGCACCGCGGAGGTGCTGGAGGCGCTCAACCAGCTCCTCGGGCCGCATATCTTCCCGCCGCGTGCGGACGGCGCGAACCCGCGCGCCTGCCCGAACTGCGCGAGCGGGACGCTCTCGCTCAAGCTCGGCAAGTTCGGCGCCTTCGTCGGCTGCTCGAACTACCCGGAATGCAAGTACACCCGGCAGCTCTCGGCCGCGGGAGTCGAGGGCGAGGGGGACGGGAGTTCCGGCGAGGGCGGCCAGCCCGGCCAGCGCGTCCTTGGCGAGGACCCGGCAACGGGCCTGCCCGTGACCCTGCGCGAGGGCCGCTTCGGCCCCTTCGTGCAGCTCGGCGAGGCCTCGGCCGAGAAGGGCGCCGAGAAGCCCAAGCGCTCCTCGCTGCCGCGCGGCCTCTCGCCCGCCGAGGTGTCGCTGGAGACGGCGCTGAAGCTCCTCGCCCTGCCGCGGGAAGTGGCGCGGCACCCCGAGACCGGCGAGCCGATCCTGGTCAATCTCGGCCGCTTCGGTCCCTACGTGCAGCACGGGAAGACCTACGCCAACCTGGGCAAGGGCGACGATCTCCTGGAGATCGGCGCGAACCGGGCGATCGACCTGATCGTCGCCAAGGAGCAGGGGGGCGGGCGGCCGGCGGCCGATCCGGGCCGCGTCCTCGGCAACGATCCCGAGAGCGGGCGCGCGGTCACCGTGAAGGCCGGACGCTACGGGCCCTACGTGACGGATGGCGAGGTGAACGCGACCCTGCCGAAGGGCGCCGACCGCGACGCAATCACGCTCGATGAGGCGCTCAGGCTGATCGCGGCCCGGCGCGAGGCCGGCGGGGGCACCAAGAAGAAGGCGACGACCCGCACGCGCAAGTCCGAGACCGCCGCGAAGCCGGCCGGGAAGGCCACCAAGAAGGCGCCCACCAAGGCGAGCGCGGCCAAGAAGAAGGCAGCCGCCGAATAGAGCATTTTCCGACGAAGCGGATGCCGGCTCGTCGCAGACAATGCGGCACAATCAAAGAGCGAGAGCAGGATCCGTTCCACCATGAACGGATCCTGCTCTAGCCCGGGCGTCAGAGCGCCCAGGCGAGCGTGGCGGCGAGGGCGACCGCCACGGCGGCCCCCGTCGCCGTGGTGGCGAAGCGGCGGGCTGAAAGGTGGGAGACCATCACCGCCTCGTCGAGACAGCCGAAGGCCTGACCGGCGGCGCGCTCGGCGCGCGCAAGGGCGATATGACGCGCATGGCGGGTGGCGACGGTCATCGGCTGGCAACCTCTCGACGGGACCGGGAAGCGTAGCCGTAACGCGTCGATGCCCGGATTGTTCCCGGGGGAGGGGTGCGGAGTGAAGCAATCTTAACGTAACCTGTTTACGAACCCGCGACGGGCTGGGCGCGTGCCGCATGCTCCCACTCCGCCGCGGATCCGTGTTTGGACCCTTTCTGTTTCCGGTTTGTTCCGGTATAGGGAGAGGATGAGTGCGAATGCTGCCAGAGCCGTCCCCCCATCGCGAGGCCGTCGCGTGAACGACGCCGCGCGGGATCTGTTCGGTCCGGGCGCCAAGCCGGCGCCCGTCGACCCCATCGCCGGGCCGAAGCGCCCGAAGCCCGTGGCCGTGCCGCAGCCGGAGCCGACCCCGGAGGCGGGCTACGACGCATCGGCGATCGAGGTGCTGGAAGGGCTGGAGCCGGTCCGGCGCCGGCCCGGCATGTATATCGGCGGCACCGACGAGAAGGCGCTGCACCACCTCTTCGCGGAGGTGATCGACAACGCCATGGACGAGGCGGTGGCGGGCCATGCGAGCTTCATCGAGGTGGAACTCGCGGAGGGCGGGATCCTCACCGTGACCGACAACGGCCGCGGCATCCCGGTGGACCCGCATCCGAAATTTCCGGGCAAGTCGGCCCTCGAAGTGATCATGACCACGCTGCATGCGGGCGGCAAGTTCGACTCGAAGGTCTACGAGACCTCGGGCGGGCTTCACGGCGTCGGCGTCTCGGTGGTGAACGCGCTCTCCGACCTCCTGGAGGTCGAGGTCGCCCGCAAGCAGATCCTCTACCGCCAGACCTTCTCGCGGGGCCTGCCCCAGGGCGGGCTGGAGCAGGTCGGCCCGGTGCAGAACCGGCGCGGCACCAAGGTGCGCTTCCATCCCGATCCGCAGATCTTCGGCGCCCTGACCTTCGAGCCGCGGCGCCTGTTCAAGATGGCCCGCTCGAAGGCCTATCTGTTCGGTGGGGTCGAGATCCGCTGGCGCTGCGCCCCGGCGCTGCTGGAGGGCGTCGCGAACGTCCCGGCCGAGGCCGTGCACCGCTTCCCGGCGGGCCTGAAGGATTATCTGGCGCGGGAGATCGACGGCAAGGAACTCGTCACGGACGGGCTCTTCACCGGCAAGATCACGAAGCCCGGCAGCCACGGCTCGCTCGAATGGGCAGTGGCGTGGCTTGCCAACGACGACGGCTTCTCCTCCTCCTATTGCAACACCGTGCCCACGCCCGAGGGCGGCACGCACGAGAGCGGCCTGCGCATCGCGCTGTTGCGGGGCCTGCGCGACCACGCCGAGCGCGTGGGGCAGGTGAAGCGCATGCAGGCGGTCACGACCGACGACGTGATGGCGACCTGCGCCGCCATGCTGTCGGTCTTCATCCGCGAGCCCGAGTTCCAGGGTCAGACCAAGGACAAGCTCGCGACCCTCGAAGCCTCGCGCATCGTCGAGGCGGCGGTGCGCGACGCCTTCGACCACTGGCTCGCGGCCTCCCCGACACAGGCGAACCGCCTGCTCGACTGGGTCATCGACCGGGCCGAGGAGCGGCTGCGCCGCCGCCAGGAGAAGGAGGTCGCCCGCAAGACCGCGACCCGCAAGCTGCGCCTGCCGGGCAAGCTCGCCGATTGCTCGAAGGCCGGGGCGGCGGGCTCCGAGATCTTCATCGTCGAGGGCGACTCGGCCGGCGGCTCCGCCAAGCAGGCGCGCGACCGCGCCACCCAGGCGGTGCTGCCGCTGCGCGGCAAGATCCTCAACGTGGCCTCCGCCAGCCGCGACAAGCTCGGGGCGAACCAGCTCCTCTCGGATCTGACCCAGGCGCTCGGCTGCGGCACCGGCGCCCATTACCGCGAGGACGACCTTCGCTACGAGAAGGTCATCATCATGACGGACGCCGACGTCGACGGCGCCCATATCGCCTCGCTGCTCATCACCTTCTTCTACCGGCAGATGCCGCGGCTGATCGAGAAGGGGCACCTCTACCTCGCGGTGCCGCCGCTCTACCGGCTGACCCAGGGCTCGAAGAGCGCCTATGCGCGTGACGACCGCCACAAGGAGCAGCTCATCAAGACCGTGTTCAAGAACGGCAAGGTCGAGATCGGGCGCTTCAAGGGCCTCGGCGAGATGATGCCGGGACAGCTCAAGGAGACCACGATGGATCCGGCGAAGCGCACGCTCCTGCGCGTCGCCGTCCTGGAGGAGGCGCGCGAGGCCACGGGCGACACGGTGGAGCGCCTGATGGGCAACAAGCCGGAGGCGCGCTTCGCCTTCATCTCCGAGCGCGCAGCCTTCGCGGACGAGGCGGAGCTCGATATCTGATCCCAACGGTCCAGGATGCCGATGCGTCCTTCGGGCCGTGGGTGTGAGTTCGCCAGCGGCTGCGTCGACGCTGGCGGATAAACCTGAGGCGGCCGCGCGGGCGTCCCTCCTCAGTCCCGCAAGACGGTCGTGGAGGCCAGAACGATCCTTATGCTGAGGCGCTGGCGATCAAAGATCGCACAGGCGATCGAAGATCGCTCAGCCTCGAAGCACCCCGGACCGGTGCTCCCGATCACCCGGAGCTTGGACGAGCGGTCAGGCGTGCTTCGAGGGCCGGCTGCCGCCAGCCACCTCAGCATGAGGGCCGTTCTGGCCTCCACGACCGTCTTGCGGGACTGATAGGGACGGGTCTTGACTTCGTTCGGTGCCGGCCAAACCGACCCTGACGACGGATGAAGCGCCAAATGCGCCCTGCGTCGTCCCGAACCCAAACGACAGATAGTCTCAGAAGGCAAAGCGGAAGCGGCTGAGGTGGGGCATCTCTGTCTGTGAGCCGCACGTACATGACGTGGCCTCGAGCCCCGGGGGCCGCTTCCACCCTGTCATCCGCGAAGAACCGCTACGCACCGGACCGGACGCCTTCCGGCGCGATCAACGCGGCATGTTTCGTCGGTGGCGTCATGCCTCCCTCCGCGTGGTGCGCTCCGGCTGCTCGTTCGTACTGCTGGTCCCTGGCGGCCGGAGCAGGTGAAACGTGATCCTCCGATCGAGGAAGGTCAAGGGAGATTCGGCGGCGAATCGGCTGCTACCATCGGCCTGCGGGCGGCTCGACCCGTCCCGCTTCCGACCTGGAGGAGACGCCGATGCAAAAGCCCGAGATCAGGGTCGCGACCTTCGCCGGACCCGGCGCCGCGCCGGAGATCCGCACCGTCCCCTGGCCCGCCGTGCCGCGCCGGGCCGCGCTCATCAAGATCGGCGCCTGCGGGGTCTGCGGCACGGACCAGCACATCCTGAAGGGCCATTGGCCGAAGCCCTTGCCGTGGCCCTTCACCCTCGGCCACGAGATCGGCGGCGTCATCGTGGAGAAGGGCGACGACTTCACCGCCGACTTCATGGACAAGCCGCTCGCCGTCGGCTCGAAGGTGATGATCCCGCCGCTGATGCCCTGCGGGCACTGCTACTACTGCGTCCATTACCCGGAGCAGGCCAACAAGTGCCTGACGCCGGTCTATTACGGGCGCTATCTCGGCTTCGACAAGGCGCCGCACCTGTGGGGCGGCTTTGCCGAATACGTCTATGTCGATCTCGACATGCTGCCCGGCACCAAGGTGTACAAGCTGCCGGACGACATGAACCTGCGGCTCGGGGCGCTGGCCGAGCCGCTCACTTCGTGCATCCGCGCCTTCAACCGCGCCGTGAAGGCGGGCGGGTTCAGGTGGGGCGATACGGTGGTCATCCAGGGATCCGGGCCGATCGGCATCCTGGCCGTTGCGGCAGCCCAGGAGATGGGGGCGGGCCGCGTCGTCTGCGTCGGCGCGCCGGAGGAGCCGCGGCTTGCCTTGGCACGCAGGTTCGGCGCCGAGGCCACGGTGGACATCTCGGCGGTGACGACGCCCGAGGCGCGCATCGCGCGCGTGCGCGAGATCGTCGGCGGCTTCGGGGCCGACCTCGTGATGGACTGCTCGGGGCATCCGTCCGCAGGGCCGGAGGGGATCGAGTTCCTGCGCGACGGCGGGACTTACGTGGAAATGGGGCAGTTCACGGATGCGGGCTCGATCGAGACCTCCTGGCACCGCATCTGCGCCAAGGATCTCACGGTGCTGGGCTCCTGGGCCTTCACGGGCAATGACTTGCCGCTCGGCGTCGACATGCTCTATCGGGCACGCGCGAAGTATCCCTGGCTGGAGATGCAGACCCTGTATCCCTTCACCCGGGACGGCGTCAGCGCCGCCGTGGCGGACGCCATGGCGATGCGGACCGTCAAATCCACCATCGTGCCCTTCCCCGATCTCGTCGCGTGAGGCCGCGACCGCTTCCCCCACCTCATCCGGAGACGCCCCTTGCACCGTGTGATGATCGCCCTTCTGGCCCTGACGATGCCGGCGCTCGCCGAGCCGAAGCTCGACCCCAGCGGCACCTGGCTCACCCCGGGGGGCGACGCCCATATCCGCATCTCCCGCTGCGGCGGGGGCTATTGCGGCACCGTCGCCAAGATCCTGACCGGCGAAACCCGGGACGTGAACAATCCCGACCCGGCCTTGCGCGGGCGCAGCCTCGTCGGCGTTGCCCTGTCGAGCGACATGCATCCGACCCTGGAGGGCTGGGAGGGCTCGCTGTACAATTTCCGCGACGGGAAGACCTATACGGGCAAGCTCGCGATGAAGAGCCAGAACGCCCTTGAACTTGCCGGTTGCGTCCTCGGCGGGCTGATCTGCAAGCGGCAGGTGTGGTCGCGGGTGAATTGAGGCGAGAGGATGTCCAGGAGAAGCTGGCGCCTCTTCTCCGTCCGGACATCCGGCCCATCAAGGATCGAGAGCCTGTCCGGCGCTTCGAGACGCGCCGGACAGGCTCTCGAGGCCGCCTCGCGCGTGACGTCCCGCTGATCGAAGCCATCATCCATCCTTATTCGACAGGCCCGATCGCCCACCCCTAGGATCGCCGCCAAATCCGACCGCTGATCGCGGGGCGGCCGCGAAGGCGGGAAGAGCAGATCGAGGGATCGTCCATGGACGCGGCGGCACGCCATCGGATCGACGGGGAGGCCCATTCCCCGGAGGCGGGCAGCATCGCTCCGGTGAGCGGCGCGCGCGCCGGCCGGATCGCGCCGGGCGGCCCGCTGATCGGCCGGGCCCGCCGCGACGCAGTGGCGGCGCGGGTGGAGGCCGGCTTCACGGAACCGAGGCACGTCGGCGAAGTGCCCGGCCTGATCGAGGGACGTCTGTCGTGAGCCGCAACCTGCCCCTCGTGGTCGGCATCTCGGGGGCCTCGGGCGTGATCTACGGCATTCGCCTGCTGGAGATCCTGCGCGACCTCGGGATCCCGGCCCATCTGGTGATGTCGCGCTCGGCCGAGGTGACCCTGGCGCACGAGACGGACCTCAAGGTCACGGAGGTTCGCGCGCTCGCCGCCAGGACCTACGCGCAGGCCGATATCGGCGCGGCGATCTCCTCGGGCTCGTTCCGGACCCGCGGCATGATCGTGGCACCCTGTTCGATGCGCAGCATGGCGGAGATCGCCACCGGCGTGACCTCCGGACTGCTGACGCGGGCCGCGGACGTGGTGCTGAAGGAGCGCCGCCGCCTGGTGCTGATGGTGCGCGAGACGCCCCTGCATACCGGCCACCTGCGCACCATGACGACCCTGTCCGAGATGGGGGCGATCATCGCGCCGCCCGTGCCGGCCTTCTACGCGCGGCCGGACAGCATTGCCGAGATGATCGACCACACGCTCGGCCGGGTCCTCGACCTGTTCGAGATCGAGTCCGGCATCGTCCGGCGCTGGCGCGACGCCGAGGCTTGAGGGTGGGGCTCAGAGCCCCGCGAAGGCCCCAAGCAGGGCATCGGACGCCGCCCTCGGCAACGGACGGCCCAGATGCAGGGCGTAGAGATCGAGATGGCGCCGGGCCGACGCCAGCGGGTCCAGCGGGGGCCCGGCCCGGGGCGCGCCCGCCGACAGGGCGGCCAGGGCAAGGCGCTCCGCCTCGATCTCCACAGCCTTGATCCTGTCGCGGAACGCCTCCGTCCCCGTGCCCGCAAGCAGCGGCGTCTTGGTGGCGCGGCGCACCCGCCGCAGAGGCTCGACCACGGCGGCGCGCCAGGCCGCGACGGCGTCGTCCGCTGCCCGGACCGCCCCGGCATCGAGAGATCGGTTCGTGGCGGCGCACCAGATCAGGTAGAGCAGGATGGTCACGTCGGCTCCCGCCTCGTCCTGCAGGGTGAGGCAGGCGGGCGCGGCGCCCGGCCGGCCATAGAGGTCGAGGGAGAAGGTCCAGAGCGGATCCTCGGACATCGGCTCAATTCCTTCCCGAGAAAAGCGGTGTCCGGCGCTGCGGAGTTCGCATCGCCGGACACGATGGTGCCGAGGGCCGGATCCGGAGTGGATCTCGGACCGCTCAGAAGCGGTCGAGGTTGCCCCGGGTCTCCGGCGTGAGGAGGGCACCGGCCAGGTACACGAGGGTCACGGCGGTGGTGAAGATCGCGAGCATCATCGGGATCTGGCTCGGGCCGTCGACCGCCAGCGACACCAGAGTCGGCAGCATGCCGCCGAGGGCGAAGCCGACATTCCAGGTCAGGCCGGTGCCGGTGGCGCGCAGGGCCGTCGGGAACTTCTCGTTGAGGAAGATCAGCAGCGGGCCGTAGCTCGCATTGGCGATGAAGGAGAGGAGCAGGGCGTAGACCGTGATCAGGGCGAGGTCCGTCGTCCCCGCCATGGCCAGGAACAGCGCCGGGAAGGCCACGAGCCGGACCGCGCCCATGATCAGGAAGGTGCGCTTGCGTCCGATGCGCTGGCTCAGCTCGCCCAGCGCGCAGGCGCCGAAGGCGGCGGCGATGTTGGCGCCGATGAGCATCATCGAGGCGTTCGCGTTCGGCACCCCGTTCACGAGCTTGAGGAAGGTCGGCAGGTAACCCAAGGTCAGGTAATAGGCTGCGCCGCCGCCGAACGAGACCAGGACCGCGACCACGAAGGCGCGCAGGTGCTCGGCCGAGAACAGGGCGCGGACCGGCGAGGCCACGACCGGCGCGCCGGCGCGGCGGGCCGCCTTGTCGGCCTGGAGCTGCCGGAAGATCGGCGATTCCTCAAGGTTGCGGAACAGGATCAGGCCGATGACCGAAGTCAGGAGGCCCGAGAAGAACATCGCGCGCCAGCCCCACGACGCGAAGGCGTCGCCGGGCGCCAGGAGGGAGACCACATAGAAGACCAGCGAGGCGAGCAGCCCGCCGATCGCGGCGCCGCCGCCGCCGACCGCGCCCGACATCAGGCCGCGCCAGCGCTCGGGCACGGATTCGGTCCCGATCGTGTGCGAGGCCGCGACCACGCCCCCGACGAAGATGCCCTGAATCAGCCGGAAGGCCAGGAAGATCGCGGTCGCGAGCCAGCCGATCTGCCCGACGGTCGGCAGGAGCCCGAAGGCCGCCGTCGAGAGGCCGACGCCCATCACTGCGATCATGAGGGCGCGCCGCCTGCCCAGCCGGTCGGCGTAGGAGCCGAACAGGGCCGAGCCCAGGGGCCGGATCAGCAGCGTGACGGCGAAGGAGGCGTAGGCGCCGGCGAGCGACAGCATCGGCTTGTCGGCGGGAAAGAACAGGGCGCCGACGACCGGCGCGACGTAGAGCAGGATGAAGAGGTCGAACAGGTCGAGGCCCCAGCCGAACAGCGAGGCCATGGCGGCGGTGGCGGTCTGACGGGTCGTGGGTCTGGGCAGAGCCGCCTCTTGGGCCGGCATCGTCGTCGCGGCGTTCATGGGTTTCCTCCTCTGGGCATGCGTCATGGTTCACGCCGCCTCGCCGGTCGCGTGTTCGGGGTCCGCCCCGCCGGTCTTGTGCCGGCCGGAGCGGGAATAGGCGGGTGCGGCTCTACGAGCGTGCGGCTCTACGAGCCGCGGAAGGTCGGCTTGCGCTTCGCGTGGAAGGCTTCGACGCCCTCGCGGAAATCATCCGACTGGCGCAGGCGGCTGTAGCAGTGGCCTTCGAGCTCGATGGCGATCGAGAGGGTCGCATCCTCGGTGTCGTTGAGGAGCTTCTTGGCCGTCCGCTGGGCGATGGGCGAGAAGGCGCGCAACTCCTCGACCAGGGCGTCGACCGCGGCTTCGAGCTCGCCGTCCGGGACGCATTCGGTGGCGATGCCCCAGTCCAGCGCCTGCCGGCCGGGGATGCGCTTGGAGCGCATCACGATGTCCTTGGTGCGGGTGATGCCGACGATCTTCTGCAGGCGGGCCGAGCCGCCCGAGCCCGGGATCTGGCCGAGCTTCTGCTCGGGCAGCGCGTATTGGCAGGTCTCCGAGACGATGCGGAAGTCGCAGGCGAGCGAGATCTCGAACCCGACCCCGAAGGTGTAGCCGCGATTGGCGGCGATCACCGGCTTGCTGCAGCGGGCCGGGGCGGCGATGTTCCAGGCAAGCTTGGAGACGTGCTCGGGCGAGGCTTCGAGGAAGCCCTTGATGTAGCCGCCCGAGGAGAAGTGCTCGCCTTCCGCGCGCAGCACGATGACACGCACGCGGTCGTCCTCGTCGAGGGCCTCGAACACCTTCCGGATCTCGTCGCGCTGGGGCATCGAGATCACGTTCATGGGCGGCCGGGCGAGAATGACGTCGGCGCGCTCGCGGGCGGGGTCGATCTCGACCCGGAAGCCGTCGAGGTTGGTCAGGCGGGGATCGCTTGTCATGGCGGCACTCTCTCGGTGAGGGGGGAAGACGGTCAGGGGCTCAGGCGGCGGCCGAAGGGTCGCCCTGGGTTTCGGCGTCGTAGGCGCCCGCGACGAGCTGGCGGCGCAGGAGCTTGCCGACCGGCGATTTCGGGATCTCGGCGACGAAGACGTAAGCACGGGGCCGCTTGTGGCTCGGCAGGCCCGCCTCGCGGCAATGGGCGTCGAGGGCGGCCTCCTCGACCGGGCCGCGGCGCTTGACGAAGGCGGTCACCACCTTGCCCCAGCGCTCGTCCGGCAGGCCGACCACCGCGACCTCCGAGACGCCCGGATGCAGGGACAGGCAGCTCTCGATCTCGACGGGCGAGACGTTCTCGCCCCCCGTGATGATCATGTCGTCGACCCGGCCGGTGACGAAGACATCGCCGTCCTCGTCCATGAAGCCGGTATCACCCGTGAAGTACCAGCCGTTGCGGAACGCCTTGGCGTCGGCCTCCGGGCGGCGCCAATAGCCCTCGAAGGCCTCGTCGCCGCTCGCGATGACGGCGATCTCGCCCTCCTCGCCGGGCGCCGCGCTCGCCTCCGGATCGGTCGCCCCGAGGGGCGCGATCCGCACCATGGTGTTGAGCCCGGCGCGGCCCGCCGATCCGGGCTTGCCCGCGGCATCCTGGTTGATCGTGAAGGTGTAGACCTCCGACGAGCCGTAATGGTTGACGAACAGCTCCGGCCGGAACGCCTCGGTCAGTTTCTTCAGGAGGCCGTCGGTCATCGGCGCGCCCGCGAAGCCGAGCTTGCGCACCGAGGAGGTGTCGGTGGCCGCGAAATCCGGGTGATGGACGAGGTCGTGATAGAGGGTCGGCACGAGGTAGAGGTTGGTCACCCGCTCGGCCGCGATCAGGCGCAGCGCCCCGGCCACGTCGAAGCGCGGCAGGCACACGAAGGTGCCGCCGATGAGCGACATGGCGAGCAGCGAGCGCACCCCCATCGTGTGGTAGAGCGGCATGACGCCGAGCGTCCGCTCGCCGCGCCCGTAGAGGTTCTGCGCCACGTGGGCGAGGGCGGCGGCGCGCTCGGCGCGGTGGCGGCGCGGCACGCCCTTGGGCTTGGCCGTGGTGCCCGAGGTGTAGAGCATCAGCGAGATCGCCTCGGCATCCGCCCGGGGCTTGGCCGGCGGGGCCTCCCGGGCGGCGAGATCGGCGAATCCGGTCTCGCCGGGCTCGGGCGGCACGCCGACGGCGATGCGCGGGAGGTTCCGCGCGGCCGCGCTCGCCCGCAGGCTCGCGGCCGAGACCCCCTCGTAGGCGATGGCCTTCGCCTCCGCGTTCTCGACCGCGAAGTCGATCTCGTCGGGGCTGGCGCGCCAGTTGATCGGCGTCAGGACGAGGCCGGCGAACTGGCAGGCCCAGTGGAGCGTCGCCGCCTCCACACGGTTCTGCAGCACCGTGACGAGGTGGTCGCCGGCCTTGAGGCCGAGGGCGTCGAAGCCTGAGACCACCGAGGAGATGATCCGGTACCACTGCGCATAGGTGAGCCGGGTCTCGCCGTCGACGATGGCGAGTTCCCGCGGGTCGCGCGAGACGCTCGCCAGGAAGCTGGTGCCAAGGTCAAGCATGGGTCGAAATCTCCTCGATCGCTTCGCCGCGCAGCATGGCGGCGGCTTCGACGGCAGCCTCGATGATCGGGGCGTAGCCGGTGCAGCGGCAGAGATGCCCGCCGATCACCTCGGTGAGTTCGGCGCGCGTCGCCCGGGGGCGCAGCCGCAGAAAGGCATCGAGCGACATCAGGATGCCGGCGGTGCAGAAGCCGCATTGCAGGGCATGGTGGCGCCGGAACGCCGCCTGGAGCACCCCGAGCCGTCCGGGCTCCGGCGCCAGCCCCTCGACGGTGCGGACCTCGCAGCCCTCGACGCCGACGGCGAGCGTCAGGCAGGCGCGGGCCGGCACGCCGTCGATCGCGACCGTGCAGGCGCCGCAGACGCCGTGCTCGCAGCCGACATGGGTGCCGGTCATCCCGAGCCCGTGGCGCAGGGCGTCGGTGAGCAGCGTGCGCGGCTCGACCTCGACCCGGGCCGGGGCGCCGTTCAGGGTGAAGGCGACGCTATGGCGGCGCTCCGCATCTAGCCGTGGCATCGGCGAGCCTCCTCTCTGGCCTCTTCCAGCACCCGGCGGCCGAGACGGCGCACGAGGTCGCGGCGGTAGCGCGCCGTCGCATGGACGTCGTCGCCCGCGCCGAGGTCCCACGCGAAGGCGTTGAGGGCGTCGTCGAGGGCGGAGCCGTCGAGAGGCGGGAAATCGCGGGCGGTCGGCCGGTCGGCGACGCCGCCCACGGCGAGCCGCATCCGCCGGCCGTCGACCACCGCCGCGCAGGCGACGATGGCGAAGTCGCCGTGACGCCGCCCGACCTCCGCGAAGGCGTAGCCGGTGCCGGGCGCGCGGGTGGGATAGCCGATCGCCTCGACGAGCTCGTCGTCGGCCCTGTCGGTCACCATCATGCCGACGAAGAAATCCTCCGCCCGCACGCGCCGCGCCCGCTTGCGGGAGCGCAGATGCACCTCGCCGCCGAGGGCGACGAGGCAGAGCGGGATCTCGGCGCTCGGATCGGCATGGGCCACGGAGCCGCACAGGGTGCCGCGGGCCCGGGTCTGGACATGGCCCACCCAGGGCAGGGCGGCGGCGAGCAGCGGCAGGTCGTCGGCGAGCCCGGGCCGGTCGAGCAGGATCGCCTGGCGGATTCCGGCCGGGACCACGAGGGCGCCGCCCTCCAGGCGGGGCTCGCGCAAGGTGCCGATCCGCATCACGTCGACGAGGATCGCGGGCTTCGTCAGCCGCATGTTCAGCATCGGCAGCAGCGACTGGCCGCCGGCGATGACGCGCGCCTCGTCGCCGTGGCGGCCGAGCGCCTCCAGCGCCTCGTCGAGGCTGCCGGCGCGCAGGTAGTCGAACCGGGCGGGCTTCATGCGGAGATCCCCAGAAGCGCGAGGAGGCGGCGCAGCAGGCCCGGCGCGGCGCCTCCGCCGGCCCGGCGGGCGAGGGCCGAGAAGAACCCGCCGATGATCACGCGGGCCGCGCCGTCGAGCAGCCGACCGCCCACCGCCGCGACCTTGCCGCCGACCGAGGCCTCGTAGGCATAGCCGATCCGCGTGCCGCCCCGGCCGTCCGGCTCCAGGGTGATGCGCCCCGTGCCGCCGCCATTGCCGAGCGCCCCCGTCACGGTGCCGGAGAGCGTGGCGGCCCGGGGCGGATCGAGGTCGGAGAGGGTGATGTCGGCCTTGTAGCGGCCCTTCACCGGCCCGACGCCGAGGGTCACATCGGCGCGGAAATGCGTGCCGGACAGCTTCCTCACCCCGTGCGCGCCCGGGATGACCGAGGCCAGCACCTCCGGATCGAGCAGCATCGCCCAGACCGCCTCCGGGGCCGCCGACACCGTGGCCGACCCGTCCCCGCGCATGGTCCGATCGCCCGGCTTGGCCGCGGATCGCGGAGCCGCCCCGTGGCCCGCCGGGGGAGCGGGCTCCTCCTCGCGCGCCGCCAGGGCGGCGAGCTTGGCCGGGGTCAGCGGCAGGTCGATGGAATCGAGGCCGAGCGCATCGGCGACCGCATTGGCGAGGCAGACCGGCGTCGACATGCAGTTGCCTTCGCCGACCCCCTTCGCGCCGAGCGGCGTGAAGGGCGAGGGGCTCTCGACATGCAGGACGGTGAGTTCCGGCACCTCCGCGGCGGTCGGGAGCAGGTAGTCGGCGAAGGTGCCGGACAGGAAGGCGCCGTCCTCCCCGTAGGACAATTCCTCGTAGACGGCCGCGCCGAGCGCCTGCGCGAAACCCCCGCGCACCTGCCCCTCGACCATGCCGGGATGCAGGATCCGGCCGCAATCGTGCATGGAGACGTAGCGGTCGATGCGCAGCTGGCCGGTCACGGGATCGACCTCGACGCCGCAGAAGTCGAAGATGAAGCCGTGGCAGAGCGACGAGTTGACCGCGTCGCCTTCGTCCGGCGCGGTCAGTTCCGGCGGCGTCCAGAACGCCGTCTCGCGGATCACGGCGCCGACCTCCTCCGGCACCAGGCCCGGCGACCAGTGGCTGGTCGCGGCGACCCGGGCGAAGGGAAGGGCGGCATCCGGGTTCGTGCGCGAGGCGACGCGGCCTCCTGCGAAAACGAGTTCGTCGGGCCGGACGTTGAGCTGCGCGGCGGCGACGGCCGCGAGCCTGTCGCGCAGGCGCGTGGCGGCCTGGTGCGCCACCCCGGCGACCGCGGCGGCGAAGCGGCTCGAATAATTGCCCGAGGCGATCGACCACGCGTCCTTGGCGGTGTCGAGGTCGGCCGTCACCCGGACCTGATCCATCGGGATGCCGAGGACGTCCGCCACGACCTGGGCGAGCACCGTGCGGTGTCCCTGGCCCTGGGGCACGGAGGCGACCTGGACGGTCACCGAGCCCACCGGGTCGAGGGTGATGGTCGCGGTGGCCTGCGCGCCATTCTTCGGGCCGGCCTTGGCGCGCTCGGCCGCGGTCAGCACCGTCGTGATGTAGCCCATGTTCGAGACGCTGGGCTCCACCGCGGCGGTGAGCCCGATGCCATAGAGCCGGCCCTCGGCCCGGGCCGCCGCGCGGCGGCGGCGCAATTCCTCCAGGCCGCCGTCCCGGACCGCCTCGTCCAGCGCCCGCTGGTAGTCGCCCGAATCGTAGAGCGCCCCGGTTGCCGTCCGGTACGGAAAGGCATCGGCCGGGATCAGGTTCCGCCGGATCACGTCGAGCGGATCGAGCCCCAGGGTGACGGCGATGCGCTGCACCAGGCGCTCCAGGGGGTAATAGACCTGCGGACCGCCGAAGCCCCGCACGAGGCCGGTCGGCGTCTTGTTGGTCAGGACCACCCGGTTGCGGATGCGCACGTGCCGGATCGCGTAGGCGCCGGTCATGTTGCCGTGCATGCGATATAGCGTGGCCGGCTCGGGCGCGCGCAGATAGGCTCCGCAATCCTCGACCTGGTCCCAGTCGAGCGCGGCGATGCGGCCCTCCTCGTCGAAGGCTGCGGTCAGGGTGGTGACGCGGTTCGTCGCCGAGACCGAGGCTGCGAGATGCTCCAGCCGGTCCTCGATCCACTTGACCGGGCGCCCGACCCGGCGGGCGGCGGCGGCGATCAGGACGGCGTAGGGGGCAACGCCCTGCTTCACGCCGAAGCTGCCGCCGGAATCGGGCGGCGTGCGCAGCCGCAGGCGGTTGCCCGGCACCTTGAGCGCCCGCGCCAGCACGGCGTGGATGCTGAACGGTCCCTGGAAATTGGCGAGGACGTCGTAGCTGTCGTCACCCGGGTCGTACTCGGCGACGACCCCGTAGGTCTCCATCGGCGAGCCGGTGTTGCGCGGGTAGCGGACCGTCACCGACAGGGTGCGGGGCGCCTGCGCGAAGGCGGCCTCCGGGTCGCCGTAGCGGAAGGAGCGGTCGCTGACGAGATTGGCGCCGGCTCCGTCGTGGAGCACGGGCGCGTCCGGCGCGAGGGCCGCCAGCGGATCGACCACGGCCGGGCGGACCCGGTACTCGGCCTCGATCAGGTCGCAGCCGTCCTCGGCGAGGTAGCGGTCCTGCGCCACCACCACGGCGACGGGCTCGCCGACATAGCGCACCCGGTCGACCGCGATCACCCGGGCATCGACGGCGGCGCGCAGGGCCGGGACGAGGGGCCCGGTGATGTCGAGAAGGTCACGGCCGGTGAGCACCGCGACGACGCCCGGCAGCGCGAGGGCGGCCGTGGCGTCGATGCCGAGGATATCCGCATGGGCGTGGGGCGAGCGCAGGATCGCCGCGTGCAGCGTGCCCGGCTTGTGCCCGAGATCGTCGATGTAGCGGCCGCGGCCGGACAGCAGAGCGGCGTCCTCGACGCGCTCGATCGACTGCCCGACGAAACGGCGATGCGCGATGCCCAAGATCCGTTTCCTCACGCGAGGCTCGTTCCGTGCGGCCTCGTCGCGGGCACGATGCCCCCGGCAGTCGGCCCGGCGCGACGCCGAGGGGTCTCGCGACTTACCCAGACGTCTCAAAATGTCGGGGAGGGCTTGCGCGCGGCAGCGGCGCAGGGGCCGAGGAGCGTGGCGCCTTGCGCATCCTGAGGCTCCATACGGTTTCCGGTTGATCTGTTCGGAGACGAGAGGGCGCGGGATCCCCTCTCCCGAGTGGGAGAGGGGTTAGGGTGAGGGTGCACGGGTTCAGGATTGAGCGCTGAGCGTCGCGCTGGCAGCGGCACGGTTCAGGATACTTGCTGCACCGTCTCCACCCTCACCCCTGCCCCTCTCCCACTCGGGAGAGGGGTTCCCGCGCGTCCTCGTCTCCGAACAGATCAACCGGAAACCGTATCATCCGTCAGGGCGGGGCAGCCGGTGGCGAACTCATCCGACATCCGGTCGCTTGCTTGCCCATGCGGATGTCGGGTTCAGGTGCCGCGCGGGTGCGATGATCCGAGGAAACCTCCGGCAGAGGCCCGGGCGGGCGCTCAGAGCGTTGCAGCGGCGGTCCGGCGCACGATGCTGCGAAAGACGCTCGGCGGCACGCTCACGTGGTCGCGGAAGAAGCGCGAGAAATGGGCGGGCGCCGAGAAGCCGAGCTTCGTCCCGAGTTCGGCGAGGCTCTCGTCGCTGCCGACGATCGCCTCCACGGCGCGTTCGACCCGGATGGCATTGAGGAAGACGTGCGGCGAGGCGCCGGTCGTCTGTTCGAACAGGCGGTAGAAATGGGCACGCGACAGGCCCGCCTCGCGCGCGAGCGCCTCGGCGCTCAGGCCGAGCCCATTCTCCCCGCGCATCCGCGCGATCGCGCGCTGCACGCGCCAGTCGCCCCGCGGGCGCCGGCTCGCCTCGCGCAGCGACAGGCCGACCTCGCGCCACTTCGTGAAGCGCTCGATCAGAGCGACCATCAGCCCGGGCAGCAGCTCGTCGCGGATGCGCTTCGAGCCGGGGGCATAGACCATCTCGGCGGCGAGGTCCCGGACGAGCCCCCGGATCGGAGCGGTCACGAGGCCGACGGGCTCGTGGAAGAAGCCCGGCGCGCCGCTCGCCGACCAATTGTGCCGGAAGGCGCCGAGCCATGCCGGCTCGATGTAGAGGGCCAGGATCATCGCCGCGTCGCGGCGTGGATCGTGGAGGTAGGCGTGGGTCTCCCAGGCGTTGACGAGCACGGCCTGCTCGTCGGTCAGCCGGACCACCCGGTCGCCGACGAGGAACTGCGTGTCGTCGCCCTCGACCTTCAGGAGCACGTGGCAGTGGGGATGCGCGTGCCGCACGAGCCCGCGATCCATGTCGAGCAGGGCGACCCGGCCGAAGTCTCCGTAGGCGATCTCAAGAGCCTCAGACATCGGAAGAGTTTAGCATCCGGCGCAGGACGCAGCCAGCCGTGGGCCCGAATCGCCTCGGGCGATGGCGTCCGGCTGATTCTGCACCCCCGGCACCACAGGAGGAATGGGCGGCCCAGGCGGCCGCCCTGCCGATCGCCCGGCCGCCTACTCCCGGGACAGCGATGGGGCCGGGACCGCCTCCTGCGCGCGCGTGCCCGCTCCCTTCAGCAGATGGTCGACCCCCATCACGACGAGGGGAATGACGAGCGCCACATAGGCGTTGTCGATCCCGAAGGGGTCGCCGGCCAGGAACCATCCGATCGTCAGCACGAGCGAGGCGAGAATGCTGACCACCGCCGACCGCGGCCGGGCGACGTGCGGGGCATAGAAGGCGAAGAGCACGAGCACGGCCAGGGTGGTCCGCAGGGACTTGGCCAGGAAGGTGACCTTCAGGATGTCCGGGGCGTAGATGGCGAGCGGGATCGGAGCGAGGCCCACGAGCACCGTGGCGACGCGCACGAAGACGAGCGAGCCGCGCGTCTCCTCGCCGCCGCGGAGAGGCAGGTAGAAGTCCTTGTAGAGGAGCGTGGCCGCCCCGATGCTGAGGGCCGAGATCGTCCCGAACAGCGAGCCGGCGAGCCCCGCCACGACGATGGCCGCGAGGAGATCGCCCATCCGGGCGATCAGGGCCGGCAGCGCCTGGATCGGCGGCAGCCCCGGCAGCAGCGCGCCGGCGCAGACGCCGACGAGGGCCGCGAGCAGGCCGAAGGGAATCAGCAGCACCGCGCAGTAGAAGCTCGCCGCCTGGGCAGTGCGCCCGTCCTCCACGGTGTTGATCGCCTGGATCACGTACTGGGTCGAGAAGACGGCGCCGATCCCGGCGACGAGCCACGCGAAGATCTGGGCCCAGCCCACGGTATCGGCCGCGAACATGCGGGGCGGCACCTGGGCCTGCAGCGCCGCGAGGCCGCCGACCTGCGACAGGGCGAAGGCGGCGGCGACCAGGATGCCGATATACTTGACGAGGGCGTGCAGGACGTTGGTGTAGATCACCGAGCGCATGCCGCCCATGCCGACATAGAGCGTCGCCACCGCCCCCGTGATGATGATCGCGGTCGTGCGGTCGACCCGCAGGAGGCCGGCCAGGATGGTGCCGCCTCCCGCATAGGTCGAGACCGCCACGATCTGCAGCGCGAAGATCATGATGACGGAGGTGGCGAGCTTCGTCGGCCGGCCATAGGCGCGGGCGAGCGCGCCCGAGATCGTGTTCTCGCCGAGCGTCTTGAAGCGATGCGCCAGGAAGCAGGCGTAGAGCACGAAGCCGATGGCGAGCGCCACGATGTTCCAGGCTGCGGAGAGGCCGACCGAGACGGCCGTCTGCGTCGTGCCGACGCTGGCGGCGGTTCCGATGAATTCCGACATCAGCAGGAAGCCGATCAGGAAGGCGGGGTAGCGCGTCCCGCCGGAGGTGAAGCTCCCCGCACTCCTGGCGTAACGCCGGGCGGAGAGGCTGATCAGCCCCATCGCCGCCATGTAGGCCAGCGTGAGCGACAGTACGATCCAGTTCGGCTGCATGGCGGGCCGTCCGTCAGACGTCCAGACCCGCGCGCAGGGCGCAGTGGCAGAGCATGGTTCCTCCCGTTTCGTGTTTTTGGTCTCCCGCGCAGGCCGATATCTGCGGGCGCGCGACCTTCACTGCGGGATCGTGCGTGCGGTTGAACTATTCATCAAATAGAGAAAACTGATCCTGCCGATCAGGAACAATGATGCCTTCTGACGGCCACCAGGTTCGTCGGTGCATGTCCACCCGCCTGCCGGCCTTCGACGCAGGCTGCGGCGAGCAGGGCCATCGGCTGCCTGACGTGCCGGGCGGACCGCCCGGCTGGCCTTCAACAAGGGTGAGCGTCCCCGAACAGCCAGGCCCCATAGCCTACGACGGCGTCGCGCGAGCCTGCCGTATCACCCGAATTGCACAAGGCAAGCCGCTGCGCCTCGAGGCCCCGCCGGGTTGTCAGGACGAGCAAGCCCGCAATCGCCAGATACCCGCAGGCGTCCCCGGGACCGAGGCCGGCCCAGGTTCCACGCTCGATCGCCACGGCGGTGTCCGCATCTCGGAGCCGCGCGGTCTCGTAATCCTGGAAGTGGGACAGATCGGAGCTGACGACGATCACCGTTTCCGGCCCGCCCCAGAGCCGGTCCAGAACAGCGGCCACCTCCTCGGGGCGGGCATCACCAACGAGCAGCGGCACGGCCGCAAACCGGGAGAGGAGAACCTGCAGGAAGGGGAGTTCAACCTCCAGGGCGTGCTCGGGAGCGTGGGGCGCGTCGGCGGCTTGCACGCCCGGCATCTCGGCACTGACCGCAAGCGCGTTCAGGTCCAGCGGAACACGGCCGAGCGGCGTCTCGAAGCCCTCGACCATTGGAATGCAGATCCCGCGAAACCGGATATAATGGGCCGGCCCGATCAGGATGACACGCTCGATGTCCTGTTCGGCCCCTTCCAGTGGGGCGAAGGCTGCGGCGGCGACCGGGCCGGAATAGGAATAGCCGGCATGGGGAGCGATGATCGCCTTCGGGCGACCGCTTGCGGCGGCTCGGGGGGCCTCGGCCAGGAGCCTTTCCACCGCGGAGCGGAGACGGTGCGAATCGTCCGGGTAGAACAGGCCCGCCGCAGCCGCCGGGCGTGTGGTGAGGCGGGCTGACCAGGTCGGCATGGCTTGCTTCCGCTGCATCCGATCCCTAGCTAGATGGTGCCGCATCATAGGCATTGCCAGGCATGACTGAGTTGATCGTCCCCGGCACGCCGGGCCGCTACTGGCATTCTCTCGAGGACGGGCGCATTCAGTGCGACGTCTGCCCGCGCTTGTGCAAGCTGCATGAGGGCCAGCGCGGTTTGTGCTTCGTACGCGCCCGCCAGGACGACCGGATCGTGCTGACGACCTACGGCCGCTCCTCCGGCTTCTGCATCGACCCGATCGAGAAGAAGCCGCTCAACCATTTCCTGCCCGGCACGCCCGTGCTGTCGTTCGGCACCGCAGGCTGCAACCTCACCTGCAAGTTCTGCCAGAATTGGGACATCTCGAAAGCCCGCGCCTTCGATCGCGTGCAGGATGTCGCCTCGCCCGAGGCGATCGCCGAGGCGGCGGAGCGAAGCGGCTGCCGCTCGGTCGCCTTCACCTACAACGACCCGGTGATTTTCCTGGAATACGCCATCGACGTGGCGCAGGCCTGCCGCGCGCGGGGGATCAGGTCGGTGGCGGTGAGCGCCGGCTACATCTGCGAGGCGCCGCGGGCCGAGTTCTTCCGGCACATGGACGCCGCCAACATCGACCTGAAAGGCTTCACCGAAGACTTCTACAAGAACCTCTGCTCGGCCCGGCTCGGCCCCGTGCTGGAGACCCTGGAGTATCTGAAGCACGAGACGGATGTCTGGTTCGAGATCACGACGCTCCTGATTCCCGGCGA